>JAAAPI010000331.1 GCA_009908325.1 Verrucomicrobiota bacterium
CGTGACCGCTTCATCGTTCGTCCCTTCCTCGGGCCGAACTCTACCCTTCCGTGGAGGAATTTCACGGGGTCACGTCAAGTGATCTGCTCTATCTGCCCGGTTCGCAGATTCATCGCCCCGGCCTTCCCCCATTCACTGCTGAGGTGTTGTTCGACGCCTTTTCGGAAGTCGAAGTCGAAGGCTCCGACTGGCTCTGGACAAAGTACTGAATTCGAGAGGGGCGTAGTCCCCTCTCATCCCTCCCCAAAACTCTATAGGTGAACCATGCGACCTGAATTCCGCGTGTCAAAACTGATGCGCTCGCACGATACTCTAACCGCCGCAAAGGCACAAATCGCTGCCGGACGAAAAGTGGTTTTAACATAGGGCATTCGTGAGGATGGGCGCTGTTCGTGCAAACGTGACGACTGCCCATCACCCGGCAAACACCCCTTGTCCAAGTTTTTTCCGAACGGCGTAAATAGTGCGACCGATGATATCGCACTGGTACAAAAAGCCCTGCGACGGCATCCCAATGCGAACCTCGCGATATCTCTCGCCGGACTGACGGTGGTCGATGTGGACGGGAAAGCCGGCAAACAGGCCGTTGAGGGTCTCGATCTGACGAAAACGGTCAAGGTCTTCACCGGGCGCGGTTACCACTTGTACTACAGGGACGAATGTTCCGGTGGCACGTTCAAAGGTGACGAGATTGACGTCCTGACTGGCGCGAACAGGATGGCGATGGTGCCGCCCAGCATCCACCCTACCGGCAAGCGTTATCGGTACTCCATGCGGTCTCCTGCCCGAATGGCCCCTTCGCCGAAAAATCTGAGCAAACTCAGAACTGAACGCGCGCACCAAAAGCAAGAAGGTTTGCAATCTGGATCAACAGACCTCGTCATCAAAAGAGGTGGCCGCAACGATTTCTTCTTTCGTACAGCCTGCTTCTTGCGCCGAAGGTTCGATGACGAAAAAGCGGTTGAGGCCATGCTGGAAGGCCTGAACGACGTTTTCACCGAAACGCCTTTGTCGCCCGGCGAGTTGCGCTCGGTCATCCAGAGCAGCGGGAACTACGTCGAAGACACTGCAGCCCTGTTCGGGCCACCGAAGACAACCGAGCCCTTGCCGATGGAATTCCTGTACTACCCGTACATCCCCTATTTCGGCGTGACCCTTCTCGCAGGGAATCCCGGTATGGGTAAATCCCTGTTGGTGACCAAGCTGATCGCAGCAGTGACCGCAGGCGACCGATGGCCGCTTACCGAAGAACGTGCACCGAAGGGAAAAGTGCTCATGCTGTCGGCTGAGGACAATTGGCAGCGGGTGACATTGCTACGTTTGCTGGAGAACGACGCGGACATCGGCCAAATCCGCGTGATGACCCGATTCAAGATCCTATCGCCAGAGAACCTTGAGGCAATGGCACGTTACATCGAGCAAGAGCGGCCCAAATTGGTCTTTATCGATACGCTGACCGCCTACATGGGCAGCGGGCGTGATATGAACCGGCAAAACGAGGTCGGCGAGTTTCTGGGGCGCTTGACGGAGATCGCGGAAGATGCCGGATGTGCGGTGTTGGCCATTGGCCACCTGAACAAGCAATCGGCAGAACACCCTTTGTACCGGATCGTCGGTTCCATCGGCTTTGCAGCAAGCATCCGGTCTGCGCTTTTCTATGGCACGGACCCGACAGATCGGTCGCGCTTCGCGTTGGCGCACGTCAAGGCTAATGCCAGTGAACTTGGCAGAACCATGATCTTCGAACGTTTTGGCGGAGGTCGAGACGGAACGCCTGTGCTGCACCCGATTGAGTTTTCCGATGCGAACGAAGCCGAGGTATGCAGGGTCGAGACAAATGCGGTCGGCAGACCCGCATCAGCCACCGACGCCGCGCGAGAGTTCATACTCGAATTGCTATCCGATCAGCCGGTCAGGTGGGAGAAGGTCGAAAGCGCTGTGACAAGCCGCAGCCTTGCGTCTGTCGGCACCTTGAACGCGCTTCGGGCGGAAATGGCGAAGTCCGAAGAAATCGAGCAGGTCGGTAAAGGGAAAAGCACCCGCTGGAAGCTCGGTAAACCCCGCACCGATAAGTGATCGTTATAATAATTCGTGTACAATAATTTTTATATCGAACGAGAGGCGGGCTTCGGTCCGTCTTTCATCCCTTTGGGGTCTAGCGGGGGAATGGGATTCGCAGCGGCTAGGGGCCGAAAATCTCGGCAGTATGTGTGGCACCTTGTTTGTCCGCAGGGTGCGCGCCGACAAAAAAACGCCTCCCCCATCCCCCTGTGGTCGCCCTTCGACAGCGCCGCGCGGAATGCCTCGGATCGACCCGTTGACTATCTATCAGTCTGTCGGATGCGAGCCGGAGCCAAATTGCCGAGTCTTTTCATACAGTCCGCATTCGCGCTGGGTTTTGGTATCGCGCGCCGGGTTCCACTCGGGTGGCAAACTGCTCGGGCGGTCATTCTTGCACCCACCCCTTGCGGTGGTAGTGGCGCAGCACGATGGCGCGGTTGAACAGGGGGAAGCCGACCCACAAGCCGTTGAGCGTGAAGAACGACAAGATCGCCCACAGGAACATGCCCTTGAAGAGGTAGTAGAACGGGCCGAATAGCAGGCACCAGAGCCGGTGCCAGTTGCCCAAGATGATTTTCGTCTGGCCGTTGAAGGCCCATGTCGCACTGATCGTCATTGCCAATTTCCTCGCTGGCTGGTTTCGATGCCAGCGCAATAAGATCGGGGGCCATCGCCCGTCAGGGTAATTCCCGCGCGGCCTGTGGAGACCACAGGGGTAGCCGTGTCCGTGCGGGATGCCGGGATGATCGCCATGAGCGCGGCGCACAGCACGCCAGCCGGGATTTCGACGGGATCACCATGCACGAGGCACGCCCCGGCGCTCCTGGCTCAATACAACGCCGCCGCGCGCGCGTTTCGCTCTCGATCCTCGGGGTTAGTTGCAGGCGTGCTGCAGCGCGTCAAACCGAAGCTAGGAAGGCTGGAGAAAACTGAGTTCTTCAGTGTTTCCCAAGGAGCTCAGTTAGCTTGGTAGCGGACTGCAGTCTACCAAAGCTCGTATAGCGCGGACCCTGCATCGCGCCCATTGGAGCATTACCATACGGAATAGGTCCAATTTCTTTTGCTTTATCCGAAAAGATTACTCTATACTTTCCGCCTTCGCCATATGGTTCAATTCGGGACACTGGTGCGTAATGTGTCACAGCAGAAATTGGCTGCGTTTGGTATGCCGCAATATACTTAATTTTTGTAAGCATCCCACCAGATATTCGTATCGCATACCAACAATCCTCGCCTAAAAAAACACGCTCAAACCCTTCTTTTTGAGCAGGAACGATAATTGTATCTGGCTCCGATAACATTGGTTTCTTACTCACGGATGGGGGCAGAGCCTCAGGCGCGGCAACCGCCTTTGGGAACTCAAAAGCACGCAACCCAACCAATGGCAAAATTTGCAGGATTTCTTTTAAGAATCCTTGTGTGTCCGCCTTTTCCGCCTCACTCAAAGCGGGCTCTTGTGGCGCGTTACCATTGTCCAGTCGGCAGCGCTTCGCGTCGGTTGCCCTCTTTACCAAAGCGTGTTCCAACCAAGTTACGTGAGCTCGGTTCAAACCGCCACTGTTGGAAACGAACACCACAGCCCAATCCCAGAAATCCTTTGTAGCAGAGTGGGAATCGATCCGCGCACGGACACCATCGGCCTGCCCGACATAGATAATCGGCAAGTCGTCATCCTCGCCGTATCCCACGAGGATGTAGACCCCCGTCCGCTGCATCTCAGCACGCTGTCGCACCTCCGGCCACTTGCCGCGCGGGAAAACAAGACCCAAACCGGTCCAGTTCATTCTATCGATGAGCCGCACACCCTCTGGGTCACCGTCCGGAACAAAAATTCGAATTGTGAAAGGATCAGCTATCATGAACCTCTCTCTTGGAAATCACGGTTTGGCACCATCATACTTTACCGTGGCGACTTCCCTTGAAAAGCTCAACGACAGAAAGGGTTATCCCTGACACGCTCTGGCCTTGCATCTTATCGATCTTCATCAGCAACTTAGGAGATCGACATGACCGATATCGTGACGCTCAAGGCCATCTGCGACGAACTCAAGATCGACCCGCGCGACGCACGCGAACGCCTGCGCGCCGCCGCCAGCGACGCCAAGACGAACCCCGAACTGTCGAAGGCGAGGAAACCGCGCACCCCGTGGCAGTGGGTGAAGGGGTCCGCTGCCGAGAAGGAAGCGCGGCGTGCCTTGCTCGAAACCAAGACCCTGAAAAGGGGAGGTGCATCGGTCTGCCGCTGAGCAATTTGCTTGGAGCAAGAATTGCATAGCGACCAGCTTTGAAACACCGGCGCAATAAGAGATAAGGCTCATTCCGCCGGTCAACTATTCTTCCTCAGTTTCCTTGGACCTCAAAGTATTCCTTGGACCTCAAAGTACCGAACCCCTGAACCGTACTTTTCAGCAAGGCATTTAAGCCGGTGGTGGCAGTGTGAAATCATGTGCTCACCCCTTTCTATACCAATAAATCTGCGTCCTGTCCTCAAAGCGACAGATGCGGTTGTTCCCGACCCCAGAAAGCTGTCGAGAACCATATCACCGGGATTTGTTGATATCTCAATGATTCGCTCAATAAGTTGTTCTGGCTTGGGCGTATCGAATACCGTCTCACCCGGTAATAGACGAAGGACATCCTTTTTCGCAGTGTCGGTGGTCCCGACTTCGTCGGCTCGCCAGAGTGTCTGTGGTGTAAGTCCCCCTTCAATTTCGTCAAGGAATCTCTTTAGGCGCGGCACTCCATCGCCATCTTTGCCAAACCAAATGCGGTTATCCTCAATGAGATCAAGAACTTTTTCAGCCGTATACATCCAACACCTCCCAGCAGGAGGCGTGTGTCGCTTTCCGTTGGGGGCAGTAATCTCATGGAACTGGCTTCTCGTGGCATGCCCTGCCTGCACATTCAAGGAAATGGACTGCCAAGGACCACGTGGATCATTATCTGGGTTCTTGAATCTTGCCTTGACCGTCTCATCATATGGCAACTTATTTCGTCGGCGCTTGAAGAGGTTTGCATCGACAGCATAGACTAAAACGTATTCATGGTTGTTGGAAAAAGCACGCCTATTTTCACGTGTCTTTCGATGTTCCCATATGATGGTAGAGACAAAATTCTCGCGGCCAAATATTTGGTCCAACGCCACCTTAAGGTAGTGAACCTGATGGTCATCAATCGAAATCCAAATACTGCCGTCCTCAGAAAGAAAATTCTTCAGCCTTTCGACATGACGGGTGAGTTTACTGATCCAAACATCATGGCGGTCACGGTCGTCATAGTGCGCGTAACTTTCCATATTGTTATAAGGAGGATCAATGTAGATGCAGCGGACCATTCTATGGAACCTTGCCCCCAGTGCATCCAGAACCAAATCGTTGTCACCGCGAGCCAAGATCGAATTGTAGTTCCCACCTCCGAGTCGCATGTTGCCCACTTCCGCAAGGCAGACACCAGATGGGTCGCCTACCGTGTCTTTGATGGATGCTTCGTCGAACATCTTTCTGCCTCGCTTCGTTGATCTTGTGCTTGGGTACGGGTAGATCACCAGATACAGTGGAATCGTAACGAAAGAGTAAGAAACGGACAACATGGATTCGGCCATCGCTCAGAACATAAACGACAACAGGTTGCGGAGCGAGGCTGCCAGGCAGAAGGACGCGCCGTGGCGCCCTATCCACTACTTGGGCAGCAAACTGAGAGCCTTGCCCGCGATCGAAGAGGCATTGCGCGAGGTCTCGGAAGAAGGTGCGCCTGTCTGTGACCTCTTCGCTGGTTCGGGTACCGTGGCATCTTGGTTATCACGAAGCAGGCCCGTGACGGCGGTCGACATCCAAGAGTACTCCCGGGTCATATGTGATGCAATGCTAAATCCCTCGCGGCTTGCGCTTCCCGAGTTGGAGGCACGCATTACCACGGCAATTGCTGAGTCCAAGGTTTCTGGCGTGCTGCGCGCGGCGCGACCTTTGATTGAACTAGAAGAATGTCTAGTGGAGCAGGCGAAGCTAGGGGAACCAACGGGACTCGCGAATTTGATTGAAGCGAGCTCTTTCATGACCTTTTCGCGCAATCACGCTGATTCACGCATTATGGAAGCATATTTGGCCAGTGAGCGTATGCTTTCAGCGACTGGAAAGCCAAGTGATCTTTCCACAATGGTATTCCGCCACTTCGGCGGCGCGTATTTCTCGTTTGAGCAAGCGGCGAAGTTGGATGTGCTGCTTGATGTCGTTCATAGCCTCACGCTCGGAGAAAGGCGATCACCTCTCGCCGCAATTCTAACGACAGCAAGCGATATAGTTAACACGGTTGGAAAGCAGTTCGCGCAGCCAATTCGCCCGCGTGATAAGCATGGAAGGGTAAAGCAAACACTATATTCACAGGTGGCGCGCGATAGATTCAAAGACCCAGTAACAATTTTTCTGTCGAGCTTGGAAAAGTATTCAAAATTTCCATTACCACGCTTCGAGCACTCAGCAGTGCGCTCCGACTATTTGGACTTTATACGTTTAGGTAGTTTCAAAAATGGGGTTGTCTATGCTGATCCGCCGTATACGCGAGATCATTACAGTCGGTTTTATCATGCACTTGAGACCATTGCGTTGCGTGATGATCCACAGATTTCCACAAATACTGCACATGGCGTCACTCAGCCAAGCAGGGGAGTCTATCGTCTTGATCGCCATCAATCGCCATTTTGCATTCGCTCCAAAGCTCCAACCGCATTTGCTCAAATGTTCGGAGAAATTTCGCGCGTAGGCTTATCGCTGGTTCTCTCCTACTCCCCATACTCGTCCGAAAAAGACTCGCACCCTAGAGTGATGACGGTTGATAGTATCGCCAAACTAGCAAAGAAGGAGTTCGCAACGGTTGAGGTGATTTCGATTGGCGGCTTTTCCCACAGCAGGCTCAATAAATCTGAGTTGCACAAAGAAGCCTCCAGGGAGGCAGAGTTTTTATTTATTTGTAGGTCGTAGCCGTCAAACGGGGCAGCTAGCCCAAACTGTTGCCAAGCTTGATGAAGTGGTCGCGACACGTTTCATTCCTCTGCCTGTGTAATGGGCATTCAAAAAAGCTTCGAGGGCGCTATGACCTGCGTCGCCGGGGACGAACACGCGATATCTGTGCTCAGTGGCCGCAAGTCGTCGAAATACTGCTATCGGCCTGCCGGAAGTTGGGTAGCTGCGGCCATTCACCGACCTAAGTGCAAACCGGTAATTGTGGCTTTTCGACTGAAATACATGTGCCGATTCTGTTTTCTGCACATTCCCCGCTGTGTCAATTTCATGCAGCGTCAGTGTTCCGCCTATCGATGGATCTATCCCAAAGAATGACTCCATTATTTCCAGTGAAAAATTCCCTTGATTCCAGCGGACGCCTCCCTTTGGGATTTGAGAAACAAGTACTTCTTGGCCACTTGCGGCAACAGAAGTGGGTGCAGCAGCCGATCCCTTGGAAGTTGACGATGTTGCAGACGAGCCACCAGTGGTTGGCGTCGGACTGCTTTTTTTGAGCTTTTCGCCGAAGGGCACAACCGGCGCTAGGCCCGGTTTCTTCGTTCCCGTTGATGTCCCGGCACCGCCATTAGATTTCGCTTTTCTCTTTTTCCCGACAATTCCACTCGAAACGAGGGCACTCACATCGGCATGAGAATTTATCTCACTTACGGCAGGGTTGCCCCCACCGAACCAAGTATCAACGCTGGCAGCTATTCTCGACAAGATTGAACTCTCATCTTTGTCTCGGGTATCTAGAATTATACCAGCTTCAATATTGCCAGAGTTTACGCCAAAGTCTGTCAGATTGGCCGAACCAACATATGCCAGTTCGCTGCCATCAGTTCTGGTTAAGTGGTAGACCTTGGGGTGGAATAATCCATTTGAGTAGCTGGCTATTGCCGTTCTTACTCCAGCTCTGGGAGACTGGACCAAATCTAGGTAGTCAGTCAGATCGCTTTCAATGGTTTCTTTGTCATTTGCACCCAGAACCGCCGAAATACTTCCACCACCCACATTTAGCGCATCGATAATATCTTGAAAAGCACCGAGGCCGCTGATTGCGAAGTAGCCAGACATGATTCTCAGATGAGACACTTCATGGGGAACTTGCTTGTCAATCCAATACCCTAGAGAGTCAGAAGGTGCGCGAGTTGCGCCGTCAAGAAAATGCATACCGATTGCCCGACAGTGTATCCCGGGCCGACAATCTCCTCTACAGGGACCTAGCACAAGGGGAGTTGTAGGGAAAACAGTCGGAATGGTTGAGCGGATGGGTCTGAGCTTAGATGCAATCATGTGGTGGCAAACATGTGAGTGAGCCAAGACGCCCCGATACCCGAATGATACCCAGAACAAAGAATCCCATCCCAGAGGACGACGACTTGATCGAGCAACCAGTTGGTTTCATTAAAAAAAGCGGTGCCCGGGGGCGGAACTCACCAAGAAAATGATTTCAGTGACTTAGGCCGGAGTGGGACAGCCAAAATCAGCCCAAAATTACATTAGATGTAACGATCCTGTCCCACTGTGCCGAAGGGTCGCTCGGGCCTCGGCTTCATAGTTGTGCATACCACATGACGTCGAATTCGCCAAGGAACGATGGTGCTCAGAACCCCGGGCGCTTGAGTTTCTGCTTCCCTTTGCATCTAGGGAAGTTAACGCATCCCAAGAACCGCCCATATCGGCCTCTGCGCTCAACCAGCCAGCCGTCATCACACTCCGGGCAAGCCGGGAACTCCGCACCACAATCGCATTGCATCACGCCAGCTTGACCTCGATGGGTGGGAAGCCCGGAGCCACACTCGGCACAAGACGTTAGCGAGTGACCACATAACTCAGCGTGCTCACATCGGTACCAAGTCCGTCCGTCCTTTGTCGGAAACGCCAAGAGATGCCCGCCACACTCCCCACAGACATAGGCCGCATCGGGTTGGTCAATTGCTCCCACGACCCCATAGGTGGGATCGTCTAGCATTTCGGTGACAAACGCCGATTGCTTGGACGCTGAACTCATCAGGGTCACGGTGTGACGAGCCCTCGTTAGGGCAACGTACATTACCCGCCGTTCTTCAGCGTTTTCGAAAGGTTCGGCCTCAGGAGAAACGAGCCCGAGCAGTGGGTCATCGACGATTTCCGAGGGGAAACCGGTCCTGCCCCGAAACAAGCCCAGAACGATGACGTGATCGGCTTCCAGACCCTTCGATGCGTGGATCGTCTTGAAAGAGATATCCAGGTTCGGGAATTCCCGCCTCAGCCCGGAGATGTTGTCTGGGGCGAGATGTCGGTATCGCCCTAGGAGCAGGACTGAAGGTCTTCTATTCACGTCCTCGTTGAGCGGAATTGCTCGAAGTGTGTCCCTCAGCTTGGCATTTGCGTCGTGGCGGAACGTCTGAACAACTCTCAAGGCTGGGGACTGGGCGACACCGGCCGGGATGACATTCTTTTTCAACTGCGCCGGGTTTTGCAGGACAAACCGTTTGGCAGCCTCTGCAATCTGATCCACTGAGCGGAAGGTGCGACCAAGATCAACCGTCCGGTGGACTCCAGTCTGACCGTCGAACGTGCGACCAAATTCCTGACCGAAGCGACGCATCAGATTGATGTCTGACCCGGCGAACCGGTAGATCGATTGCCAGTCATCGCCGACGGCGAAGACCCGGCCATCGGAGTGTTGCGCTTTCAATGCCTTGACCAGCCTCCCACGGCTTTGGGAGATGTCCTGAAACTCATCGACAAGGATGTGCTTGAACGGACTGCGATACCTTCCGCTTTCAGTGTATTCACATGCCCTGAGGATCATGTCCTCGAAGTCGATCCTGCCCTCCAATCGGGACTGATACTCGCGGTATACTGGCTCGAAGATCGACAGGAAGGCTTTGGCACGTTGTCCGAGATTGAGGTTGGCTGCCCGGGCCTCGCACTCGGCGAGACGGTACCCGCCGCCCTTGTAATGCCGAAGGAACGTACCGACCAACTGGACGAAGCTATCCACCTGACCGAGTTCAGCGACTTGGTCGAACAGCGTTTCCGTTGCGCGTGGCGCAACTTGTTCGTAGGGAGCAACCTTTTCTGCCAGCGCCTCAAGGAGACGGCCCTGTTGTCGCTCGTCGCTATAGGTCTCTATCAGGGTGGTCCCATGCTCGGCGTGAACGGAACGCTTCCAGGTCATGCTTTCGAGGTATTCGTCACGATCCACGAACGGAGCCGTCGTATACTCTGTCGTCCCGTCCCGCTTCTTCTGGCGACGGACACCGAAGTGTTCGATGTAGACACCGCTCTTGGTCAGCCGGAAATCCGGGCAGTAGTCACGGTTACCGCCCTCGGATACGCTGTGCTCGTAGTTTGGTTCGTACTCGTACTCGATCCCGTTCTCGTAGAGCCAGTTCGCAATCATCAACTCTTCGAAGCTCTTCACCTGTTCCCCTTGCAGAGTGCGCAGGTCTAACTTTTCGATGTGGGTGTAGTAATCGTGCTTCTTCTTGAAATCCCACTCGCTTTTTGCATCCAGGCGAGCATACGAGAACCAGCCGATGATGGCTCTGGATACGTCGGACATCGTTCGGACCAAAGTGACGAGGATGTCCTTGAGAAGCGCGAGGTATGCCTTGTCGTCAGTCGCGTGACTTGCGAGAGCGGGTTTGCTGCCCTCCACGATCCCGATGATATCATATGCCAAGGAGTGGAACGTCCGGGCCTCTAGGGGCTCTCCACACCGAAGCTCAATGCGCTCGGACATCTCCTTCGCTGCATCTTTAGCGAATGCGAGTAACAGTATTTCGTGCGGTGCCCGGGTCTTGGACTTGATGAGATATCCAGCCTTCGCTGTGATGACGCTGGTTTTCCCGGAACCTGCCCCGGCCAGAACCAGCGTCGCATCTTCGTCAGCGATGATCGCCAGCCTTTGCTCGCGAGTGAGAGGGTTGCGCTCGAAGGTATCGAAGAACTCTTCCCATGCTTGGATTTGACGGTTTTCGAATGTCGAAATCGCCCGGTCACGCATCGAGCCTGCATTCCGGACGAAATCCTGTATGGTTATGGCCTGCTGATGAGCCGCCTCGCCAATCGCCTCCATGGGAAGCTTGGCCAAGAGGCTTTCCGACAAATGCCGAGCCTCCAGAACCAGTGGATCGACCAGGCAGGCGGACGGGTATCTCGTTGGTGCCTCAAGTTCGGCTATCACGTTGAGGATGCGATCAACCAGGGTTCGATTTGCCTCAAAGCGCCGTAAGTTGTGGGCGATCCAGTCTGCTTCGACGGTCCTTGCAAAGGCCGACGCCTTTTGCCGGTTGGCACCTTTCAGCGACGTGATGAGATCGTCGTTGCAGCGGATGACGAGTTCACTACCGAAGAGGCCGTGTGACCTGCCCCCAAGTTTTCGGACCATTCAAAAGGAGGGTTTGTTCTCGTAACGTTCAAAGCAACGAGGAGAACGA
>JAAAPI010000157.1 GCA_009908325.1 Verrucomicrobiota bacterium
AGGCTAACCGCAAACAGATCGTCGCGTTTGTCGACTGCGTCGGAAAGATCGCCCGCAATGGAAGCGCGAAGATCATTCAAGGAGCCGATTTGCGTATCGAGGCTTTCGATCTCGGCGAGCAGCGGTGCCTGATCGGATTCCTCGACCTCAATCGCGTTGACGCCTGTGGCCAGTTGGTTCCAGTTCGCCACCGCATCCGGGTCAAACGAAATAGCGTCCGAGGCAATTTCGAGACTGTTGATCTGATCATTGAACAGCGATGTTTGCGTGAGCGATTGGGCGAGGTCGAAGTTGCGCAAAAAAAAGGGGTCATTCCGTATATCTCCGCAAAAAAACGCAAAAAAAAGGGGTCATTCCGTATACCTCGATATAAATGCATCAAGCATTCGAGCAGGGGTCATTCCGTATATCTCGATATAAATGCATCATAATCTGGGTTCGGATGCTGCGCGAGTTCGCGATGCAGCCGATTAACGTAAACGCCGACCAGTTGCGGTGCGCCCATGTTCAGGCGCTGAGCAATCCAAGTGCCGGGTGCGCTGGTCTTCCGTTTTAATTCGGAGGCGATCCAAACCTTCCAGAAAGCCGATTTTTTCTCACTGGTTATCTCCACCTTGGTTTTACCTAAAGTTTGGACAGCCCGCTCCAGCATGTTCTCCCAGATCAGTTCATTTGCTTCGCGCAGCTCTTTCCCCTCAAAGCGAAGCTGCTCATACGAGCCTTCCTTTAGGAGCCCTTCGCTTTGCAGAAGCTTACGCTTGAAATCTTTCGAACCCAAGGCCCAGCCACGGCACATCTTATCGAAAGCCATCTCCTTGCGAGCCGCCACATCTTCATTCAGCCATTGCAGATACTGCTCGTAGCTGCGGTGGCCACGCTCAGTGTCCGCCAGACCGCCTGCGGCATACAGAGCCCCGGTCGGATCAAGAAACTCGGGCCGGGAACCTCGGTTTCGCAAATACCAATAGCTCGACCAGCGATACTCACCCAAATCCGCTACCTCACAGATCCCGGCTCTGACCGGATTGAGGTGAACATAGTGCTGAAGCGCTCCAAGGTAACTGTCTTCTTCAACTATCAGGCTTTTGTAACGACCCTGGAAAAGCTTCCCGTGAACCTTGCGAAAACGGTGATACCGATTGGCAAAGGTCG
Source organism: Verrucomicrobiota bacterium (assembly GCA_009908325.1). GTDB lineage: Bacteria > Verrucomicrobiota > Verrucomicrobiia > Opitutales > Coraliomargaritaceae > Thalassobacterium. The sequence goes on from JAAAPI010000157.1 coordinate 1,153, forward strand.
ATTGCAGCCATTTCATGCCGTAGATTAGGTTGCCCTTTGGTGTCCGAATCACCAGATGGAAATGATTTTTCATCACACAATACCCTTCCAGTATCCAACCGCATTTCTCACAAGCCTCGAAAAGGCATTTCTCAAACGAAAAATGCGCCCCCTCGTTGATAAACAAGTCCCGCCGGTAGTTTCCACGATTGATCACATGATAGACACCGTTTTCCCGCTCGATTCGTAAACTCCTCGCCATTCCTCTTTCATGAACTTGCAGATTCACAGTGCAAGCTAATTATATCGATTAATACGGAATGACCCCTTTTTAGTTCCTAAACTCCTCGCCATTCCTCTTTCATGAACTTGCAGATTCACAGTGCAAGCTAATTATATCGATTAATACGGAATGACCCCTTTTTAGTTCCCTAGTTCCCCAGTCAAAATAGGATTTTATTGAGTCGGGTTGCCGCTTTGAGAGCAAGGACGATTACGATTAGGATTACGATTAAGATTAGGATTACACCGGCTCGGATGTCAGGGAAAATATCCCGGACCCAACCGACGTGCCCCGGCTCCCTATTTCCAGCAGAGCTGGACGAAGCGCGGCAGCGCGAAGATGGCGATACGCCCCGACTTGTCCGGCGTAGCCTTGCCGAAGACGGAAGGGGTGATGAACTGGGTGCCCTTTGGGCGAGTGAAGAACAAAACGCTAATGTTGCTTCGCTATCTACGACAGACCTCCGTCGCTGATTGTACGCTTATGGCTGGGTTCTCTTTTCACGGGCCAGACCGGGTCAGAAATTTAAAGTTAAACGCGTTAAACTATTTCCGGATGGCTGGACGCGGCGCTTCCCGATCGATTCTCCGCGGGCAGGGCCGTCTCCCCTGCGGGCCGACTCCGTAGGCCTTGCGGTAAACCCGATAAAACTGGGTGTAGCTCCCGAAGCCCGCTTGCAGCGCCAGCTCTAAAATCGTCCGGCCGGGCGAACGGTGGTAAAACTCCCAAAAGCGCCCCAGCCGGATCGAATTACGGTAGTGGCTCAGAGGCACCCCCACTTCGCGATGAAAGGTGCGGCTCAAATAAGTGCCGCTCACCCCACAGGCCTCAGCCAAATCGGCGCAGCTGTCCGGCGCATCCTGCATCTCCATTAATTCCAGTGCCCGCCTGACCGCAGGATGCAAGTGAATCTCGCGGGTGCGGGCTTCCCTGCCCTCCTGGCAGCGCCATGCCCGGAGCAGCAAATGATGCAAACCGGCATTCAGCCAGTCGGGATCGTTATGGCGGAAACGAAAACCCTTGCTCAAACCAAAGCCCGCCTCCCGGTTCAAGAGATCGGGGTCCAGCCCTTCTTCAGTGATCTGCTGCATGGCGGCGCGGAGGCGGTCGAAGACCTCTGGCTCCAGTTCAGTGTGCAAAACCCCCTGGGTGGCCGGACGCTTCCTCCTTAAGGGGGCGTAGGCTGGGCCGCGGCAAGCACGCTTCAGCATCTCCGGCTTGAAGACCGCCACGTAATAGGCGGCATCCGCGCTGCGATCCACCAACTGATGCTCCTGGGACGGGAAGAACCAGAGCAAGGAACGCCGGGGGAAAGAATAACGCTTGCCCGCCACCACGTAAGTCACTTCGCCCGCCACCACCAAATTCAGTTCCAACTCCAGGTGGTGGTGCGGTCGCAAGACTGGCGGATTGCGCATCGCTTCAGCCAAAAAAAGAAACCCGTCGTAGTCCTTATTCAGCTTTAAATTTTCGAGCATAGAACAAAATATGAAAACTCCAAATCAGTTTACGACAAGACGAATCCGCCATTGTGCCGTAAGATACGCTAATTATATGAATTTAATTTTCAATCATCACTAATAGCACAACCCGATTCACCCTTCAGCCCAAATAAAGATGCATCCTGAACTCCAAAACCTGAGCCAAGCCATTAAAGCCGGCAAACGAAAAGAAGCCCGCGCCGCCACCGAAGCGGCCCTCGGCGCGGAAGTCCCCCCGCAAAGCATCCTCGATGCCCTGATGGAGGGGATGAGCGACGTGGGCAAGCGCTTCAAGGCGAATGAGATATTCGTGCCGGAGGTCCTGGTGGCCGCACGGGCCATGCAGAAAAGCATGGATTTGCTTGAGCCGGTCTTGACCGCCTCCGGCATCCAACCGAAGCATTCCATCGTGATCGGCACGGTCGAAGGCGACCTGCATGACATCGGCAAGAATCTGGTCATGATGATGCTGAAAGGGGCGAACTTCAAAGTCATTGATCTGGGCGTCAACGTGGCCTTGGCGAAATTCGCCGAGGCGGTCGAGGCCCACCAGCCGAATGTCGTCGCGCTTTCCGCCCTGCTCACCACCACCATGCCCTCGATGCAAAACATCGTCAAAGCGCTCAACGAATCGGGTAAGGCGGTTAAAATCATGGTCGGCGGTGCGCCGATCACGCAAAACTTCGCCGACCAGATTGGTGCCGACGGCTACGCGCCCGACGCCGCCAGCGCCGTCGACCTGGCCCACTCGCTCTGCGCCTGAGTCAAGCAACCGAAACCACACACCCCCCAATCCATCCCATGAATTCCAAACAGCGCATCCGCGCCGCCATCGACCACCAGCAGCCGGACAAGCTGCCGATGGACTTTGGCAGCAGCTTCATCACCGGCATCCACTGCAGCGTCGTCGAGCAGCTTCGCGACCACTACCAACTGGAGAAAAGACCGGTCAGGATTTGTGAGCCCTATCAAATGCTGGGTGAGATCGAAGCCGACCTGCTCGACGCGATGGGGCTGGACATGCAGCCCATTTTCCCGCACCGGACCATTTTCGGCTTCCCCAATGAAAACTGGAAGCCCTGGACCACGCCATGGGGGCAGAACGTGCTGGTCTCCGAGCACTTCAAGACGACCGAGGATAACCAGGGGAACATTTACATCTACCCGAAAGGCGATCTGGAGGCCCCCGCTTCCGGACACATGCCCAAGACGGGCTACTTCTTCGACACGATCGAACGGGTGGATCCGGATTTCGACGAAGACGACCTGAACCTGGAAGATAATCTCGAGGAGTTCGGCCCCATGTCGGCGGAGGAAGAGAACTACTGGCAGGAACAAGCTGAGGCATGGCGCGACTCGGAGCGCGCCATCTCCGTCCATCTCAACGGCACGAGCCTGGGCGATATTGCGCTGGTGCCCGCCCCGTTCCTGAAGAACCCAAAGGGCGTGCGCGGGGTGGCCGACTGGTATATGCTTTCGGCCGACGAACCGGAATTTCTGCAACGGCTCTTCGATCGTCAGGCGGCGATCGCACTGCAAAACATGGAAAAACTCCACCGGATCGCGGGCGACTTGATCGACGTGGTCGTGGTCTGCGGCACCGACTTCGGCACCCAGAATTCGCTCTTCTGCAGTGTGCCCTCCATGCGGGAGATCTGGTTGCCACATTACAAGCGGATCAACGACTGGATCCACCAAAACACGAATTGGCGCACCTTCAAGCATTCCTGCGGCGCGGTCGAGCCCCTGATCGATACCTTCATCGATTGCGGGTTCGACATTCTCAATCCCGTGCAGTGCTCCGCCGATGGCATGGCCCCCGAGGGGCTGAAGGCCAAATACGGCGACCGCATCACCTTCTGGGGCGGCGGAGTGAATACGCAGCAGACGCTGCCCTTCGGCACACCGCAGCAAGTGCGCGAGGAGGTCCTGTCCCGTTGCGAAATTTTCGCGCCGGGCGGCGGTTTTGTCTTCAACGCGATTCATAACGTCCAGGCCCTGAGTCCGATCAGAAACGTCGTCGCCATGATCGAGGCGGTCCACAGCTTCAACGGTGACAGCTAATATGAACAAGAAAACTTTACTTCTGAATGCACTGCGCGGCGAGGCCACCGAGCGTGCGCCCTGGGTGCCTTTTGTCGGCGTGCACGGCGGCGCTCTGATCGGCGTGGACGCGGAGGCCTACCTCAAGTCGGCCGACCACATGGTGGCGGCCTTGAAGATCGCGGCGGAAAGCTACCAACCGGATGGCTTGCCCGTGGTCTTCGATCTGCAACTCGAAGCCGAAATCCTCGGCTGCGAACTGAGCTGGGCCCGTGAGACGCCCCCTTCGGTCAGCTCACATCCGCTGGACGAAGATTATAAGCTCGCCGCCCTGCCCGAATTCTCCACCGAAAAAGGCCGGCTCCCTCAGGTGCTGGATGCGATCCGGCGCTGTAAGGCTGAGTTCGGCGACGACATTGCACTCTACGGCCTGCTCACCGGTCCCCTCACCCTGGCGCTGCATCTTCGCGGCGACGATGTCCTGCTCGACATGTTTGACGAGGAGGATGAAGTGCCTGAGCTACTTGACTACTGCGCCGGGATCGCGCTGCAAATGGTCGATGCTTATATCGAGGCGGGCATTGATGTCGTGGCAGTTGTCGACCCCATGATCAGCCAGATCGGACCGGGGCATTTCAGTGATTTCGTGGCGCCGCCCATGAACAGGATCTTCGACCACATCCGTGCCAGGGGCGCGCTCTCCTCGCTCTTCGTTTGCGGCAATGCCACCCGCAACCTTGAGGCGATGTGCGCCACCACCTGCGACAACATCTCGGTCGATGAAAACGTCGACCTGGCGCAACTGGCTAAGGTCGCCCGTGCAGCGGGCAAATCCTTTGGCGGCAACCTGCAATTGACCGTCGTGCTCCTGCTGGGCGACAGCATCGATGCCACACGCGACGCCGTGCGCTGCATCGATCAGGCCGGCGCGCTCCAGGGCTTTGTGCTCGCGCCGGGTTGCGACCTGCCCTATGCGGTCAAGCCGGAAAATCTCGCAGCGATCGCCGCCTTGATTCGCGACCCCAATCAAATCGAAATCGTGCGCAAGTTGCCGCCCAAAGACAGCAGCGACAGCTTCGATGATATCGTCATTCCGAACTATGCCGAAGAAGCGGCTGTTATCGTCGATGTCGTGACCCTCGATTCCGCTGGCTGCGCCCCCTGCGCTTACATGCTGAAAGCCGCACAGGAAGCGGCCCGTGTCTATGGCCAGGCCATCGAAGTGCTCGAGCACAAGATCACCGGGCGGGACGGGCTGGGCTACATGACCAAGCTCGGCTGCACCGCGATCCCCAGCATCTGCATCGATGGCAAGGAAGTCTTCGCATCGATCATTCCCGACCGCAAGGAGCTCGTCGCCGAATTGGAGGCCGCCGCCGCAGCCAAGGCCTAGCGCATTCAGTATGATCCCCGTCATTCTGGTCACCGGTTTTCTCGGCAGCGGGAAGACCACCTTCCTCCGCCGCCTCGCCGAGACCCATCCGCATTGGCGCATGGTTTTTCTGGTCAATGAATTCGCGGATCTGAGTGTCGACGGGCCGACGCTCGCAGAGACGGGCACCGCGACGCACAGCGTGGTCGGCGGGAGTTTGTTCTGCGAGTGCAAAGCGGGCGACTTCCTGCGCATCATGCGCGAGGAGGTGCTGGCACTGCATCGGCAGCATGCCCTCGATGCGGTCTTGATCGAGACCAGCGGCACCGCCGACCCGGACGCCATCGGGCAACTCATGCTCGATCATGGCCTCGGTCAGGACTTCGAGCTGCGCAGCATCATCAGCATCGTCGCCCCGAAGCGGTTTCTGCAAATGCTTGAGCATCTGCCCGTCATTCAGTCACAGATCGACTCCAGCGACCTGGTTATCATCAATAAGACCGACACATTGGAGGTGTCCGCAATTGAGGCAGTCCAGCACGCCATTCGTATTCGTAATCCGGATACAAAAATCGTCCCAGCCGAGCATTGCCGGATCGACTTTATTTTATCACAGCAGCTGGGAAATCTGCCGCAGGGCAAGCTCTCCACCTGCGAGGCCAATCCATTCAGCACCATTGAGGTGCGGTGGCCCCGAACCCGCGGTCTCGATCAGGCGCGCGCCTTTTTCGCGGCGCTGCCGGAGGAAATCCTTCGCATCAAAGGGCAGATCCAGACGCCGGAAGGCAACTGGTCGCTGGAGCGCACGGTCGATACCTTGCAAATCGAAGCGGCTGAAAAGCCCGGCCTTGAGAGCCTCGTCCTGATCGCGCACGATGACCATGCGGCCCTGCTGCGGCAGGCCGCACACCAACTCGCCCAACGGCATCAACCATGAGCACGAAATACGCACTTATCGCCTGCGATGTTTTCGAGGAGGAACTCACCGCTCTGGGCGGGGACAATCCGCCCTGGCAGCGCATCGATTATCTGGAGATGGGGCTCCACGACCGGCCGGATGACTTGCGCCGACAGATCCAGGCGCGGATCGCCCGTATCGAGGAGGATGCCGACATCCATACCATCGTTCTGGCCTATGGGCTCTGCGGCAACGGCCTGCTCGGCATCCGCGCCGGGCGATGCCCACTGATTCTTCCCCGGGCGGATGACTGCATCTCGATTCTGCTGGGCGGACCGGAGCCGCATAACCAGGTGCTGAAAGCCAACCCCGGCACCTACTTTTATTCGCCTGGCTGGGTGCGGGCCAAGCGGGTACCGGGTCCGGACCGCGCCGATTACGTGCGCGAACTCTACGCGCAACGTTACCCCGATGATCCGGAGATGGTCGAGGAGCTGATCGAGATGGATGCCGGGGCCTTCGCCCACCACAACTGCGCGGCCTACGTGGACCTCACCGAAAACCAGCAGGCCGAAAATTACTGCCAGAACTGTGCCCGCCACCTGGGTTGGGAGTTCAAACGCCTGAAGGGCGATCCCGGACTACTCCGGGACCTATTGCAGGGGAATTGGGACGAGAGCCGCTATTTGAGTGTGCCGCCCGGCGCTGAAATCATGATGGGCGCCGACTCCCAACTCCGCAGCACTTCACCATGAAACCCCGCTCGATCACCCTGGAACTACCCGACGGATCGTCCCCGACGATCGAAGTCCCGTCCGGGCGGGACGACTCCAGCCTGGCCGACTTGCTGGAGGCCAAAGGCTACCGCCTAAATACCCGTTGCGGGGGGCGTGGACTCTGCCGTGGGTGTCAGGTCACCTGCCAAAGCAAGGGCCACTCGGAAAGCTTCCGCAGTTGCCAGACCCAGCTCCATGCGCTGCCCGCCGGGCCGCTCCGGCTGGTCATACCAAGAACTTCCTGGCATGACCAGACCCTGCACGGGGTGAGCTTTTTTGAGATTCATTTGCCCGATTCGATCCCGAGGCGTCAAAGTAAGGCCTTGGCCCTCGCCCTCGATATCGGCACCACCACGCTGGCGGGGGCGCTGTGGGATCTATCGACCGGGCAGTGCCTGGCCCACACGGCCCTGGCCAATCCGCAGCGACCCTACGGCGACAACGTCTTATCACGCATCAGTTATTCCGTGGAACACCCGGATGGTTGCGCCAAGCTGCAAAAGGCGCTGGTCGACCAGGGCTTGAAGCCGCTGATCGAGACCCTCGCGCGACAGGCAAAGATCCCCGCCGCATCGATTGAAACGGCTACCGTGGCGGGGAATCCCGTCATGCTCCACACCCTGCTGGCCTGTCGGCTCGAAGGCTTGAGCACCTACCCTTTCCGCCCGGTTTTTCTCGATGCCCGCACCCTGCCAGCGGCTGAGATCGGGCTGGAGGCGGGTTTCACCCTGGAGCTCCTGCCCTCGCTTGGCCCTTTTGTCGGGGCCGATATCGTGGCGGGCGCACTGGCCGCCGGTATGTTAAACGAGGCTGGACCCAGCCTGCTGATCGACTTCGGGACCAATGGCGAGATCCTGCTCCATCACGCGGGGCGCTTCCATGCCACCGCCACCGCCGCCGGTCCGGCCTTCGAGGGCGGGCGGCTCTCCTGTGGCGCCAGTGCCAGCGGCCGCGTGATTTCCAGCTTAAGCCACTGCCCCTCCAGCTGGACCTACCGGCTCTGCGACGGCAGCGGGGGCGACCCCAGCGGAATTTCCGGATCCGCTTATATCGATTTTCTGGCCCAGGCCCTGGATAGCGGACTGGTTAACACCTTCGGCCGCTTTGACCGCAACCACCCGGATGTCAGCACCCATCTGGTGGATGGGGAGACCGAGCACATCGTCCGCTTCAGTCCCGAAATCTGGATCAGCGAGCCGGATGTGGCCGAGATCCTGCAGGCGAAGGCGGCCATCGGAGCGGGCGTCCAGGTTCTGCTGGAACTCGCGGGCCTCGACGCCGCCGACCTAAAAACCATCTTCGTCGCGGGCGGATTCGGCTATCACCTGGACCCCAGGCACGCCATGCGGGTCGGCCTGCTGCCCGAGGTCACGCAGGAACGCATCGAAATCATCGGCAACGCCGCGCTCGGCGGCGCCTCGCTGGCCCTCCAGGCGGATTTCTCAGCAGCTATTCAGGCGCTGCGAAGCCAATGCCAGGTCGTCGAGCTGAATCAGATTCCCTCTTTCTCCGATCACTACATGGATGCCTTGACCCTTGAACCGCTGGAATGATGCAGCTCGGATAGCCCCGAAACCAAGGGCAAGTCACTCGAAGAAATCGAACAGGAACTTACGGGCGCTTGAATCAAAGCAGTGTTCAAGAATTGCATAAGTGGAAAAATTTTCTCCTTATTCTTACTTGAAATTCCCGAAGATATATCGGAATATTCAAGTAAATGATTGCACGTAGTCGCTACTTTGATGCCGCACGGATCGCCTTATCGCGCAACCCGGTGGCCGCGTTGATCGGACCGCGCCAGTGCGGTAAGACCACCTTGGCGCGGCAGTTTTTGGACGGTGGCGGGAGCGCACATTACTTCGACCTGGAGGATCCCTCCGTGGCACAGGCTCTGGAAGACCCGATGAGCACACTGGCACCTCTGCGGGGCCTGATCATCATCGACGAAGCGCAGCGCCAGCCCGGCATTTTTCCCGTGCTGCGGGTCTTGGCCGACCGCGCGGCGCCAGCTGCCCGCTTCCTCATACTGGGCAGTGCCTCGCCGGACTTGACGCGGCAGGCTTCGGAGTCGCTGGCCGGCCGGGTGGAGATCATTGAGATGTCGGGCTTTGGCTTGAGTGAGATCGCGGGTGCCGAGCAGCACCAGCTCTGGATGCGAGGCGGTTTCCCGAGATCTTTTCTCGCACCCGACGAGGCGGCTAGTTACGAATGGCGGCGTCAATTCATCCGTACTTTCGTCGAGCGAGACATTGCTCAGCTGGGCTTCCGCATCGCCTCCATGGCGATCAGCCGGTTTTGGACCATGCTTTCCCACTACCACGGCCAGATCTGGAATGGCAGCGAAATCGCGGCCTCACTCGGCGTCAACCCGCAGACCGCGCGCAACTATCTCGACGCACTGGAACAGACCTTCATGGTCCGGCGGCTGCCGCCCTGGTATGTCAACGTGGGCAAGCGGCTCGTGAAGTCGCCCAAAATCTATCTGCGCGACAGCGGTCTCCTCCACACGCTGCAAGGGATCCGCGACATGGATGCGCTGGTCGCCCATCCGAAGCTCGGAGCTTCGTGGGAGGGCTTCGCCCTCGAGGTTCTGTTGCAAAATTACGCGGGAGAAGATGCCTATTTTTACGCCATCCACAGCGGCTCCGAACTGGACCTGTATTTTCCAGCAGCTTCCGTCGGTTTCGAGATAAAGCGTCAGGACGCCCCCAAGCGCACGCGCTCGATGGACATCGCCCTACAGGACTTGGACTTGAAGCAACTTTACGTGGTCTATCCCGGCCAGCAGAGCTACGCGCTGGCCGAGCAAATTCAGGCACTCCCGCTCAGCGGCGAACTGCCAGCGCTGCATTAGTGTCCTGGGTTCGAAGGTCCAAAAAAAGTTATTCACTACCTTTGCAGGAAGCGACTCCTGTCGCGCTCAAACAAATTTTGCAAACTCCGGTTCGTGTTTTGAAAAGACGTATCTGCTTATCTGTGCTAGAATTCCCACTTATATTCTAACACAACCCAATACGCATCACATGGAACACCCAATGGACCTCGACCACGGCGAAGGCAGCGCAACGCTGATGCGCCCGCCTAGTATTCTCGACTACAGCCTGACAGGCGAAAACGCGCATCGCGCGGTCGAGCTGGGGCTGGCGGAGGCCGACTGGTATCAGTGCCCGGTGCCACGAGCCGAAATGCGCCAGTTGCTGGAGCGCCGGGACGGCCCGGCCATCCGCGACACCATCATTTGGTTTGCCCTCATTCTCGGCTTCGCCGCGCTGACCATCCTGCTCTGGGGCAGTTGGTGGGTGGTGGTGCCCTACCTCTGCTATGCCGCGCTCTATGCCTCGACTTCCGATTCGCGCTGGCACGAGTCC
>JAAAPI010000417.1 GCA_009908325.1 Verrucomicrobiota bacterium
CCTTCACGATCGACGGTGAAGTGTTTTGGGGAGACGACCGGCTAGAAGATGCTGTCCTCTAGGCTGACCTGCGTGGATAAGCTCCGACAACTCAAAGCTGTGTGAACTTGCAGCGTGCGTGTCAAAAACGGTCGTTTGTGAGCGCTAACGGCACTTCAACCGACACACGAGTGCTACCGTCGAGTTGACCACGAGCCAGGCGCGCCTGTCTAGGTCGGCATTGCGGACGAAATAACCGTTCGGCCAGCGTTTGCCAACGGCCGCTTTCGATGGGTTTCGTAGGTTGCACCTCGTAGCCTTACAAAACAACCCGGAGAATTTCATTGAATTGCGCAGGTCTTGTTAGAAACGGAGCGTGACCCGCATCCTCGATCCATTGAACGCTGGATGTGCAACCTGGGATGGTTGCAGCCATCATTTCACTTGCGGCGAGGCGGCAGATTGCGTCATTGCGACCGCAAATGATTGTGGTTGGTGTCTTGATCTGCGCAAGCTCTGCCAACTGGTTGCGTCCGCCTGATGTGCCGAAGGCGGTCATCGCCACACCGACATCGGTACGGGCCGCAATTTCCGTCAGCCGCGCCGCAACAGCTTCGTCTTCCGGCGCTACCATGCCGCAAAACGCGGCGCAGCCGTGTTCAAAGTCTTCGGCCAGAAGCCCTCCCAATTGTTGGGCGGCTTCCCCCGGTAGCGCATGTGGAAAATCCTCGCTGGCGATCAGCTGTGGGGTCGTGTCGACCAACACAAAACGTTTAACCTTCCCCTCATTGCGCGCCGCCATGACATGGGCAATCGCACCGCCCATCGACCACCCCACCAAAGTGACGTCGCGCAGCCCGAGATTATCAATGATTGCCATAAGATCATCACAGTGGTCTTCAAATGTCGTCTCCGGGCTTGTCGTTGTAGATTCGCCAAAACCCCTCAGGTCAACGCAAACCACACGATGTGTGCCCTCGAACGCGGCAGTCTGATGTTCCCAGACGGAATGATCCATCATGATCCCATGCACGAACAAAAGTGCGGGTTTGTCACCGCCGGTGTCAGTCAGGTGAATGTCATTGTCGCCAATCTTCATCGGTATCCTCCCTTTTTTTCAGAGAGGTTAACAACAGGCGGCAACGCACCGTCTTGAACAAAATCCGCATCTATGGCTATCGTCTGAACCGATTTGGGGTCACCCCGGTTGCGGCGGCAAAGGCGCGGCTCAAGTGGCTCTGGTCCGCATATCCTAGATCGAGCGCTATCTGTGCCAAGGGCATTTCTGTTTCTGAAAGCAACAGGCGCTTGGCCTTTTCTATCCGGCGCTTCAGCAAATACTTGTGCGGCGTCGTGCCATACCGCTGCCGAAACGCCCGAAGCAGCTGGCTTTGGCTAAGCTGACACAAGTCGGCCAATTCTGCCAGTGATATGGGCCGGTCAAACTCCTCGTGAATCACATCCCGTGCAGGAGCCACATTGCAATCGGCGATTTCGAGCTTTGGACGGTGATCCGCAAAAAGCTGCAGCATCTCTTCGCTGAGCATCTGCAACATCGTGTCGGCAAACAACGCGCCGGTTTCGCCGCCATTTGCCAGTTCCGTGCGCAAACGCTCCGCAAGGGCCTGCATCATTTGGGCATCCACCTGGAAATCATCACGGATGTCCAGATTTTCGGTCTCGGTCGCAGCGTCAAAGGCGCGGCAGTCAATTAAGATATGAAGCGCTGCCGGACGTCCTTCGCCAAATGTCCAATGGTTGTCAGCGCCGGCAGGAATGAAGCTGAACTGGCCATCTCGCAATCGGGTGGTTGTTGTTCGTCCCGCGCATTGGTGTCGAAACTCGCCTCGCAAGGCTTTGTAGTGATAGACCAGAAGATGATGCGTCATGGCCGGAGATGCAAAGTCGCTCGGCGGCAGGTCGGGATAATCCTCAATCCTTATTCCCCGCCAGCCAAACGCCGAAGAGTGGTTTGCACAATCCACCGGAACAGCCTGCATCCGCTCGTCGGGCGTAACCTGTTGCCTTGGCGTCGGAATGAATTTCATCATTCATTACTCCAGCAGGTGGTTTGGCTCGCTTCAAGACCAAAATCAGCGGCAGTGCGGTCATTGGGGCACTCCGCAGCATCATGCAAATCGGGCTCGAAGCCTCCGAAGAGCGCAGCAGCCATCTAGCAACCTGTGCGTGTGTGCCGTTGTGTAGCGAGTGTCAAAAACGGTGGGTTCTGACCACCCTGCCCTGCTCTCCTGAAATCAATGACTTAGACGTGTCACAAACCCTGGGCAAAACCCCAGAGGTTCTGACACGTTTTTCCCCATTATCTGCCTTACACCCCAGAGGGGTTGAAGCGCCCCTCCATGAACCACGCGGCGGCTTGCATGCAACGCGCCTTTCATGAAGTCAAAGGGCGAGAGAGAATAGGTGCGGCTCATGCCGCACCGTCCTCGTGAGCGAGGAGCCAGGTCGATGCCTGCGACGCCTTGGCAGCAGCGCTGAAGATCGCCTTCTTGTCGTTCTTCAGGACGCGCAGCCAGTTCTTGATATAGCAGGCATGATCATCGCGGGGCTCGGGTGTGATCCCGAGGTCGGCACAGATGAACGCGGCACCAAGCTCGGCGATGAGTTCTTCCATCGCGTAAGATTCATCGCCGAAGCGACCTGACAGATCGCGCTCAAGCCGTTTCTCTGCGCCTGACCAGTGGGCCTTATGCCGATGTCGGCATAAAATCCATAATGCCGATGTTCGGATTATGCCGCGCCGATCTGCAGGACTAGTTGCGTTGCGGCCGGATCGGCGCGGCATGTCGGCATAATTCAGAGCGCTTCGAGGAAGGCGAGCAGTTCATCTCCCGGTCGATACCGTCCGCCTGTGCTGTCGACCGGCTTCGTCAGCGTCATCGCTCTTTCTTTCAGCTCGATATCGGCATGGATGTAGACCTGCGTTGTCTCGACCGATTCATGGCCTAGCCAGAGAGCAATGATTGTTCGCTCAACACCGCCCTGCAAAAGCTGCATCGCGGCGGTATGGCGCAAGACATGCGGCGTGACGCGTTTCAATCTGAAGGTCGAACTGGTCGAGGCGGCGGTGGCCGCGTGTTTTCGAACAATTCGCTCAACCGCATCTCTGCTGAGCGGCTTGCCACGGATAGTTGCAAACAGGGGATCGCTGAGTTCAGTCCGGCACTGCGCAAGCCATGCCTTCAATGCATCCCGACTATCCGCACGAAGCGGTGTTGCGCGTTCCTTCCGGCCCTTGCCCATGCATCTGAGATGCGCTCCGGTGTCAAGCTCGACATCGCCAACGCGAAGACCGATCACCTCTGACACGCGCAAGCCGGTTTGAAGCATTGTGAGAAGCAGAACGCGGTCGCGCCGCCCAAACCAAGTCGATTGATCGGGTGCTTTCAGTAGGGCCTCTATCTCGTCACGGGTCAGGAAGTCCACCACGCGTTTTTCGTGCCGCTTTGACGGCATCGCCAGCACCTTCTGGCAATGATGCAGCAATTGGGGTTCACAGCCCGCAACATATTTGAAGAACGAACGGATCGCTGCCAGCCGCGTGTTTCGGCTTCGCGCGCTGTTGCCCCGTTCATCCTCGCAGAAAGTCAGGAAACGCCCGATGATGTCGGCGTCGATGTGGGCGACGTGCAGCTCAGTCGGCGGCAGCTTGGTTTGCGCCTCCGCGTATTTCAGCAAGAGGCGGAAGGTGTCCCGATAGCTGGCGATCGTGTTCGGGCTGGCCTGCATCTGGGTCAACAGCCGCTCGGTGAAGAACCGCTGCACGTAGATGGGCAAGGGATAGGTTGCGATCATGATGCGCCCTCCAAAACCCGACGTTCGGCCCGCGCCGCCGCCAATTGCATCAGCTCGGGCACGGCCTCGATGTACCAGAATGTGTGCTTTGGCTCGGAATGGCCGAGATAGGTACTGAGCTTGTACATTTCGGCCTCGATGTCCCGGCCATCCCGGAACCAGTCCAAGATAGTGTGAACGGCAAATGTGTGCCGTAAATCATGGATCCGCGGCCCCAGTCCGTGGCGATTGTAGGCTTGCGGTGACCGAAGGCCGATGTTTCTGCTGACCTGCGCGAAGTTATAGCGTGCCCCGCAATCTCCCGCCGGTTCGCCATCTTCCTTGATGAAGAACACTGGCGATTGTCGCGGGACCAGCCGATCCCGCAACTCGGCATAGTGGGCAAGCCGATGGGCGGTGTCACCCTTGACGGGAAGCTGCCGATCCCTGCCATTCTTCGTGTTTCTGAGCGTGAGCACGGCGCGGACAAGATCGACGTCTTGCTGATCCAGAGACAAAGCTTCGTTCACCCGCATGCCCGTCACCGCGATTAAGCCGAACAGGGTCTGCCACAAAGCGGCCCGAAGGCCATAGGGTGACGGCAGCCGACCGGCTTCAGCGACAAGGTCTGCGATCTGACTGGGCGCATAGATGTAGGGGACACGCCTTCGGTAGCGACCGATGACAAGTTGACTGGACGGGATTTCAGTCCGATTATCGTGCTCCGCAAGCCAAAAGGCAAACCTGCGCACCATACCAAGGCGATGAGACCATGTGTTGTTATCCGCACTGCCGTAGTTTGCCTTCCAATTAAGGAACAAGGGCGTCGTGATCCGATCGAAGCCGTTTTCGTCGCCATAGATAGCGAACTTGCGCAGGACCCTTTCATCAAAGGAGAGGTCAAAACCCATTGCGCGGCGCAGTGCCAGGTACTCATCAAGCCGTAGAGACAGTGTCTTCATTGCACTTCCTCCGCTGTTGGCCAGAGCCGTGAGATCGAACGCAAGGCATCGACATCATGTTGCGCATAGATGGTCGTGGTCATCGCAGAGCGATGACGCAGCACATCTCCGACCTCAGCAAGCGACGCGCCCTTTCGCAACATGTCGGTGGCCAAGCTGTGCCGCAGGATATGCGTACCTATATAGGCTTGTGGCGGACTGATACCGGTTGCGTCATAGGCATCACGCAATATCCAGCGCAGGATCTGGGCATCCTTGAACCTCTTGAACGGCGGTTTGACCGACACGAACAGAGCGCGGTCCGGGCCCCGGCGTTCATTCTTGATGTAATCGACTATCGCCTCGCCAACCTCCATCGGCAGTGGCATCCGGTCGTGCAGCTGCCTTTTGCCGCGGATCAGGATTTCCCCGGCGCGCCAGTCGATATCGTCCAGTTCTATCGCCGTCACCTCTGGGGGCCGAAGGCCCAGCCGGGCGATCAGCATCAGCATTGCATGGTTGCGCCGGCCCGTTTTCTTGTGACCACGAACCACCTCGATCAGCCGGTTGACCTCATCAGGCTCCAGATATCTCGGAATGCCGGTCGGCTTCGGCTGGCGCGCCTTTGGCACGGCGGTGCTCAGGTTGCGCTCGGTCTTTCCGCTCCAGAACAGGAACTGGAACAGATTGCGAAGATGCGACGGACCTGTCTTGTCCCGCGGCGCGTTTTGCGCCTCACGCAGTCGAAGTATGAACCCGGTGATGTCGCCGGGCTTGATGGTATTCAGATCACCCATGCCGGTGCCGAACTTCGCGGTCAAGAAGCGATCAAAGAACCGTAGGCAGTGGTAGATGCTGTCCTCAGACAAGCCACGTTGGACACGGAGGTAGGTTTCGTAGTCACGTTTCAGCACTGCCCTCGGTGACATATCGACCGGTGGTTCTGAGCGTGGCGGTGCGCCCGCGGTTTCGATGAGATAATCCCTGAACCGATTGATGCGGTACCGACAGTGTTTTTGGTCTCTCGCAGAAGCCGCGCTGATGATCGGCGTTGCCAGTTGGTCCATACGATCATCGGTCAGCTCAGTGGGGCAGATGTTTGCCTCCAGCATCGCCGCACAAAGCGCCTCAGCCGTGGCCCTATAAATCGCAATGGAACGGAGACCGTATCCTTCCGCTTCGATTCCTAAGGCAAAGCGACCCGCATGGTTGCCAGATTTCAGTTTCTGCCTCGGCGTTTGGCCTCGGGGTGTATCGTTTTTCATGAGTGTTTCCTTCTTTTGGTTGAAGGTTGCACCTATGACAGATCGGCATGCTGACATGGCGGTCCTGAACGGCAGTCTTATGCAGCGGAAAAACGACAAGAACCGTAGGAAACAGGCCCTTGACCGAACAACTGCGGCATAATCTGAAGCGCGGCATTATGCACCAGCTCGTGTGCGAGCGTTGAATAGAAGCCCTCGGCCGGGGTCGTGGTTTCGGTGCCTGTGAAGCGACGACGCTCGGGCATGCGGATCACGTCCAGAGACGGGATGAAACATGCCTTGTCACCCCCCTCTTCGATCTGTGCACCTGTGGTGCGCGCGAAATCTTCGGCGCGTTGGATCGGGTCGAATGTGGGCTCTTCGGGAAGGTCTTCGGCCACCACTTCGAAACCTTCCACCTGGGCGGCGTTGAAAACGCGGCTGGCGCGGGCCATCATGCGCTCGCCTGCCTCGGCTTTTGCTGCGCAACGCGCGAAGATCATCGAGAGACGTTGCCACGTTGAGAATGGCCAGCGTGCGCCCTGTCCGATCGGCAAAGCCTTGGAAGGTTTTAATCAGCGCACCGTCTGCAGACTGCTCGGTCTTTCCATCTCGGTAACTAAGAAAAATCTATTTCATTACGATGGTTATTTTGATGCAATTCTTCAAGCATCATGGCCCAGAAGACACTTACCGGTCCAGATGGCTCCCCCGGTTACGGGGGATAAACCCGCGATCCTCTCGGGCGTCGCGAAGGCGCTCTGGGCTTCCCCGCACACGCGGGAATATACCCCGGCTATCAGCTTCTCGATGCCGAGCGAGACCGGTTGCGAGCATCTGAGAGAATTGGTGGTAGCGCTCGGTTCCGCGCGTCGCGGTTCCAACACTGGTGAAGACAGCGTGCATGGAAGCAGACGCCACCGATACCAGCTTATGGAACCACGCATCGGAGGTCAATTTCAACGCGCCGCAACAGGCCTAAAGCACTTCGACACTAATCCGCACAATCGAATGCGGCCATATCCAACACAAGCAACACGGCGTCAAAGGCGAGATCGAGTTCATCGGTCAATGTTTCGAGATCGCCGCTCAACTAAGCCACTTATAAAGATGGCTTAACCTGCAGCAGTTAACGCGAGAGTCTCTATTGCCTTTTTCTCGACAAAACCTCACGCATGCACGCTCCGAGCTCCTCATCCGTCAAACCATCCAAAAGATCGGCCTGACGGGTAGTATTTTCATCAGTTATACCCTCAAGCACATCAAACCGCCTGTCATCAGTCATCTTCGCATAATGTTTGTCTGTGATCTGCTCGTTCTCGTGCCCCATGTTTTCTGACCAAGCGCGGCGTTCCTCATGGGTCAGCGGCCGCACGTCGCGTTCATGAGCTATGGTGTGCTTCGCTGCATGCGGTGTGTATGCCCGCGTACAGTTTGCCGAAGCCGCTTTGAAAGCTTGCGTTATCGCATGCTTGGATCGCATTGTGGGCACCTGGCCGCCCCCAATCTTTGCGAACTTCAGGTCATGTTCTAAACGACCCGCTTCTGGGAAAAGAGCATCATCCCCTTCGAAGCCAGCGTCCTTCAGTGTTTTACACCAGTTCTTGACTGCCTCTTCGAATTCAATCGGGATCGGAAACCATGCGATTTTCAGAGATTTGCCGTTTTTTGCCCGTGAATGCCTAGCATCCTGAATGATTTTCCGATGCTCGACATCGATGTCGCCAAACCAAAGAGAAATTAGAGTATCAGCGCGCAACGCGCCGAGAAATGCCAATGCAAACATTGCCCTATCACGCTTCTGGTGTAGCGTCCGGTCGGGCATTGCAAGCAGCATGTCTCTGGCTTCATCGATTGTCGGATAAGGACGCGGTTGCGCAGAAAGGCTGGCAGCATAGGCCGCTTTCGGAAGCGAAATGTATTCCGGCACATCGCCTGGCAGCCGTTTGAAGCCATCTTGCTTCAGCAACCAGTCAAGGAACGCCCGGATGTGACTTGCATGATGCTGCACCGTCGATTTCGAGAGCGCGTGTTCCCCATTCGCGGCGAGCGCCTTTTTCAGTGCCGCTCTGCACTTTTCGACGTCCGTCGCCGTTAATCGATCAAAAGGTTTTTTACCTGTGGTGTTCTCAAAGTATCGGATCGATTCCAGATGACGATCTATCGTTTTTTCCGAGTACCGTCCGGCGAACGTTTGCCATTTGAGAATGATCCGGTCGTTCACCGACCCAAGCGAGTTGTCAGCGATCCCAATACCAGCGGGAGCCGTGCGTTTTTCTTCTTGTGTGCGAAGTCCTCGCTGGTATTTGGATTAGGCCCATCAAGGAAAACCGCCAAATCCGCTTCTGAACCGAGCCTGTGAATTGATGCAGAGCACTCTGGACACACTGCGGAAAGGAGGGATGCGCCGGAACATGTCGGCTTGAAAGTGACGCTATCGCTTGTAGGAAAAACCGCCATCTTGCAGGCGAGGCATTTAAACTCGCCTCGACGCAGCTGACTGCGAGTCCGTGCACGGCGCTGATCGTGAAAGCTCGTGACAACTGCACCGCGAAACACGTGCGGGCAACTGTCATCAGATGGGCGCAAACCTGCATTTACCCAGTTCGACACGGTGTTTTGAGTGACCTTGTAGGCGTCCATCAGGTCTTGAACCGTATAGACACGGTTCTTCTTCAGGCGGACACCCTTGTATGCGCGTGACATGGCGAGAGACCCAGACTGGGGGAAGAATTTGCAGGGAAAGAAAAAGCTGACCGTGTCTAGTGGTCAGCCGTTTTCGGGCTCCGTGCGGTTCTTCGCCAGCCACGCGTTCAAGTCAGCGCCGCGATAGATGATCTTGCGCTCAAGCTTGTAAAACGCCGGGCCTTTACGCTTATGGCGCCACTGCGCCAGTTTCTCCCGGCTCCCGATCAGATCAAGCTCGGGGTCGCCCAAGATGTAGTTGCGATCATCGTCAAAGGTTTTCGACACCATTTGGTCATCCTCCACTGCATTCAATTGCAGGGCACAAATGGTCAGTCTTTGACAGTGAAAGGCAGTCCCCGATTTAGAAACCGGGGACCGTAAATACTTGATTCATATAAAAAAGAAAATTGCTGCTCCGCGTTCACGTAGGGCTTTTTCGTTCCCTTGGGACATGACTCTGACAACATTCTCCGGTACCATTCAGCAACGAAAAAGACATTTTCGAAGGGTGCGCGGAGCTGTTCACAGAAGTCTAAAGCCATCCCTAGATGCACAACACCACGGTAATCGCGCCAGGCTTTCCGGATCGAATCTTTATCCTTCGAACCGCGAATGCTGTGCTCTCGGCCTTGAACACCGACTTGATACAAGATGCCGTCTTTCGTTTGAACACCGTCAAATTTGCCATCGTCGATCGATGTGCAAACCATTTTTCCGACCTGTTCTGCCACGTTGAGAGGACGCTCGTATCTGTCGTCATAAGCCTGGCAAACTCGGCTGAACTCGTAAATCGCGTCCTCACGTTCTCCAGCAGTTGCCGCGAGCCATGCAATAAGCTCTCGGTTGTTCTCATCGTGAACCCAATCAGGCCCAGGCTTCCTGTTGATCTCATGCAAACGGGACGCGGTCACTTCATGTCTTACGCATCGGATTGCTGCGAGCCTTTCCTCATGTGTCGGTACACTTAAGGCAACGCGAAACAACCCGATGAACATCAATTCAACCTCGTTGATGGCCACCTTATGGCTCACTGCGGTTCACTCCCGCTGCTGCCGGATGCAACAAACAAAGACCATTGCGCCATCAAGTCTCGTCTTTTCTCCAGCAAATCAGACCGAGCATATGCGCGCTCGACATCGGAGCCGACCAAATGCGCCAAACTCTTTTCCGCAACCTCTCGCGGGACCTCAACCACTTCGGATGCCCAGTCACGGAACGTGGATCGGAAGCCATGGACTGTGACGCCTTCTACTTGCATCCGACGCAAGAGCATGAGCATCGACATATTTGACAACGGCTTGTTTCGTTTCTGACCCTCGAAAACATACTCCGACTTCATCGCTTTCAAAGGCTCGATAATGCCAAGCATCTCATCGGTGAGCGGTATGCGGTGGGCTTCCCCCGTTTTCATCCGCTCTGCTGGACAGGTCCAAAGCTGCTCTTCAAAGTCAACCTCCGCCCAGCGCATACCCAAGACTTCTCCGGTTCGTGATCCTGTAAGGCATGTGAACATCAACGCTTTGGCAGCCATCGCATTTCGGGTCTTCAGATCAGCATAGAACGCGGGGACATCTTTCCAGTGCATGGCCTTGTGGTGCTTTGGCTTGGCCTTGACCTTGGGTAGTGCACCCGCCTCCTTGATGGCGGTGACCGGGTTTTCACCTGATCGAAAGCCTTTCGACCGCGCCACGTTCAAGACCGTTTTGATCCGTTGCGCCAATCGTTTCGCGGTTTCATGCTTTTCTGTCCAGATCGGGGCGAGACACATCATCACTTCTGGCTGGCCGACGCTATCAATCGGCATCCGCCCGATCTTCGGGAAAGCATAGTCGCGCAAGGTGTTGATCCACTGCTGACCATGCTTGGCGTTTTTCCAAGTCGGCATCCGGTCAATGTGTACTTGCTGCGCAACCTCCTCGAATGTCGGGATTTCCTGCCGTGCGTTGAAACGTGGGTTCAATCCCTGCTTCGCCATGCGTCGATACTCCAACGCACGCTCTCGCGCCTGATTCAATGTCACGATGTCAGCGCCGCCCAAGCCGAAGTCGGTGCGCAGCGGTGCCCCCTTCTTGTTCTTTTGACCTTTGACAACCACCCGGACGATCCAGCGCCGCGCTCCCGACGGGTCAACAACCAAATAAAGTCCGTTGCCGTCGCCGTGACGCCCAGCGCCAAGGTTCTCAACCAGCTTCTTGGTCAACTTGCCTGACAGAGCCATGAAAATACCACACTCCATACCACTCAAGAAACAATAATGGACAACATCGAAAGAAACTCAAGGCAAACGACCGAATTGCCTAAGCGCAGGAGGGCAAAAGAAAAAGGCCGCCCGAGGCGACCCGATCAAAGCGAGTAGAAGTGTGTAGTGGCGGACCGAGGAGGATTCGAACCCCCGACCCCTTGATTCGTAGTCAAGTACTCTATCCAGCTGAGCTATCGGTCCACGAGAC
>JAAAPI010000286.1 GCA_009908325.1 Verrucomicrobiota bacterium
CCTAGCGCAGGACGCCACAAATTCAAATTTATTCCATTAAAGTTTATTCCACCAAAGTGCACGAACGATCATATGGATTGGCGTAAACCGTAAGCGGGATTTCCGCCTAAGTGAACCAGGAAGTTAATTGACTTCTGCAGGATTGCTTCTTTTACCAGTGAAAGATGGTGCATAACGCCTATTTTGTAGTGTTTGCTACCGCAGGACCACCCATACTGACCAGGAGCCCTCTATGGCACTGATGCCCTATATTCTGGAAGCCTCAGAGGCTCCCTGCTACGGTGTGCTGGGCAACCATGACTTCATTCAAAAAGTTGAACGACTGGAAGGATACCACATCATCAACTCCAGTAAAGGCCTCCCCCGCCGCTTCGTTCGCGGTCGCTGGCGAAGCGCTGGCATGCAGGGCTATACTTCCCCCGGCACCGGCAGCTCCGGCGTGGCCGCCCGGTTGAACTGCCCGCCTGAAATCACCCTGCACGTCTTGCGCAACCAGTGATAGCAATTTTCTTTCAACCGAAGTCTGCTCCTTGGCGTGTCCGCTTGCCTTCGACCATGAGCTCAGGCCGAATGGCGGACGCCTTCACGGCATCGAGTATTCTCGTCGAATCAGACCATTCCAGCAGCGGTCGACAGCTTTCCGATTCACCCTTCACCTTTCTTCCGACGTTCAATATTCGGAAAAAGCCCATAGGGACGAAACGATCCGAGCTGCAACGGCCGGTTACGCCAAATTACCCAGCGCCTGTTTGCGGAAAGCCTCCAATTTGCGCACGATCTCGGCGGAATCGCCGATCCGCATGACCTCTTCGACGAGTGCCTCGGCTTCGGATTTTTTGATGTGGCGGATGAAATACTTCACTTCGGGCAGGAGACCCGGTGTCAGGCTGAGCGAATCGGCACCCATGCCGAGGAGGATTCCGGCGTAGATTGGATCGCCGGCGATTTCTCCACAGATACTGACGGGCGTGCCAACCGCATTTCCACCATCAATGATCGCCTTCATGGTGCGCAAAACAGCGGGATGCGCCGGATCGTAGAGGTGGGCCACTTCGTCATTGAGTCGGTCCACCGCGATCAAGTATTGGATCAAATCGTTCGTCCCAATACTAAGGAAATCCGTTTCTGCGGCCAATAGATCGACAATGATCGCGGCACTTGGCACTTCCACCATGGCACCCACCTCGATCAATTGGTCGAACGCCATGCCTTTATCAAGGAGCTCCTGCTTCACTTCACCGAGAATAAGGTTGGCCGCCTTTAATTCTTCCAAACCACTGATCATGGGATACATGATCTTGACGTTACCGTGGGCGCTAGCCCGGAGGATTGCCCGCAGTTGCGTCTTGAAAATATCCACATTACTCAGGCAAAAGCGGATCGCCCGAAACCCCATGAAGGAATTATCCTCCTTCACGTTCTCGTCGCCAATCAGCTTATCACCGCCGACATCGAGTGTACGGATGATGACCGGGTCTTTCTCCGCTGCTTCAACCACCGCCCGGTATTCCTTGTATTGCACCGATTCCGGCGGATATCCATGGTGGCGCAAAAAGATGCCTTCGGTCCGGAAGAGACCCACGCCTTCGGCATGCATGGCTTTGACCTGTTCCATCTCCTGAATCCCCTCGATGTTGGCCATGAGGCGAATCGAGCCGCCATCCTCCGTTTGCGCCGGCTCCGCAATGAAGCTGTTGAAAGTGGCATCCCGCTTCCTCCGTTCCGAGGCCAGCTTGCCGTATTTAAAAAGCCGACTTTCCGAGGGGTTGATGACAATGATCCCCTCATAACCGTCCACCAGGATGTTATCGCCGCTAACAATGCGCTTGGTGGCGTCGTGCGTGCCGACCACAGCGGGAATACGGAGTGACCGGGCCATGATGACCGAGTGGCTGGTCTTCCCCCCCGCGTCGGTGACGAAGCCGAGCAGCTTGTTCCGATCCAGGTCAGCGGCGTCGGACGGTGATATATCCTCGGAGATGATGATGCTCTCCGTGGCGAGTTGACCGAGATTAACACTCTGCATCCCGATCAAATTGTGCAGGAGCCGTCGGGACACATCCCGGATGTCCGAGACTCGCTCGCGCAAATATTCGTCCTCCATCGAACGGAAAAACGCGATGTAGCGTTGCGAGACCTGATTGAAGCAAAATTCGATATTTTTCTGTGTGCTCCTCAATTCGGAGGAAACCTCATCGAGCAAAGCATTGTCTTCGAGAACCAGCAGGTGCGCATCAAAAATCCGCGCTTCACCCTCGCCCAGGCTATTGGCGATCGTATCCCGGATTTTCGTAATCTCCGACCGGGTTTCCAGAATGGCCTGCTCGAATCGACCCAGCTCCGCATCGATTTTGGCTTCGGGTATGTCGTAACAGGGCACGTCCAACTGCTTTTGCAGATAGACCACAGCGCGGCCATGGGCAACACCGGCGGATGCAGCGATGCCGTCTAAAATGACCTCTTCACTGGAATTATTCTTCGACAAAATGTTTTCTTTTGGGGAGATGTTTGGGGTAGGTTAGCGAGACTATCCGGCTCAACTTATGCATAGTTATTTCAAGCGAGCCATGATTCAATAAAAAATGATTGCGGCCCAAAAGCCCGCTCACAGAGGCTACGCAAAGCAGCCAGATCCGTGCCACCCTCGAGGAGCGCAAAACAACAACTCCCGCTCCCACTCAGCAAACAAGCGACGCCGGAACCCCGCAGCGCCTCCAACAGGCAGGGAATAACCAGGTATTTTTGCCCCACGGAGGACTCAAAACTGTTAAACAGTAGATCACTAAGGGGGCCGCCCGATAAAAATGCTTCGATTCGGCCCCGGGCTGACGCCTCGTTTTCATAGCTTTCCGGCCCGTTGGCTCTCAGGCAGGCATAGGCCCAGGCTGTCGGCACACCAAAGTGCGGACGGAAAAGCGCGATGCGTTGTCCGCTCAGGCGCTCCCGGATCGGCTTCGGCAGAACTGAGATGATCTCACCCCGCCCCGAAACCCGCGCACTTTTCGCATCAATGAAAAACGGGCAATCCGAACCCAAATCCGCCGCTATGCCGAGGAGCGCCTGCCTGTCCAGCGGCTCGCCGACCAGCTCATTCATCGCTTTTAAGGCCACCGCTGCATTACTGCTGCCGCCCCCCAGTCCTGCTCCCATGGGGATGCGCTTCTCCAGATAAAAATCAAAGGATTCTCGCACCCCGGAAGCACCACGGAACAACTGTGCGGCCCGCAGAATCAAATTATCACTGCCCGTCGGCACCTCGGGGTCGTCGCAGCGCAGAGAATCCGCTTCCGCCTCGCTCAGGCTGACCTGCAATCGGTCCCCAAAGGTTAGGGGTGCCATGATTGACGTCAGCGCATGAAACCCATCCGGCCGGGGACCATGCACGGCTAACATCAAATTGATCTTGGCAGGAGATTCTACGGCGAGGGACGTCATTCTCTGACTGGTCTAAACGCTCCAGCCAAGCAGGTCCACACAACATGTGCGATAAATTTCACTTTTGCGCTTTGCCAACTTCCTTGTTGGCGCCCTACTCTTCCCGCATGACGAACCACGCACCTTGCCAACTCATCCTGGCGCTCGACCTCGAAACCCGCGAGGAAGCGCTCGCCATGCTCGACCGCTTGGGGGACTCGCTCAAATGGGTCAAGATAGGACTGCAACTCTTTACCGCCTACGGGCCTGACTTCGTTCGCGAGGTCGCCGACCGGGGCTACCAGGTATTCCTCGACCTCAAACTGCACGACATTCCCAACACCGTAGCCAAGGCCGTGCAAAGCATCGCCTCGCTGCCGGTCGACCTGCTCACCCTGCACGCCAGCGGCGGCAGCGAAATGCTGGAATGGGCCAACCGCGCCCGGAGCGATCACGCACCCGAACTCAACCTGCTCGCCGTCACGGTTTTGACGTCCATGGATCAGGCACAGCTCCGGTCGCTCAATATCAGCAGCTCCACAGAGGACCAAGTGCTCCACCTCGCGGATATCACCCTCCAGGCCGGCATTCAGGGACTCGTCTGCTCTTCCCTCGAACTCGCGCCACTGCGGACGCGTTTCGGACCGGACCCCATCATGGTCACCCCGGGCATTCGGCCTGCCGGATCCGCCACCGACGAGCAAAAGCGTATTATGACCCCGGCAGCCGCCGCTGCCGCCGGATCCAGCTACATCGTCGTCGGCCGCCCAATCCTCAAAGCCGAAAACCCCGCCGCAGCCGCGCAATCCATCCAGGCCGAGCTCCGCTAACTCATGCCCGGCTCAACCGTCATACTACTGGCCGCCGGCAGCGGCCGCCGCATGGAGGGCAGCGTTCCTGACAAAGCGCTCGCACCGCTCGGCGGGCTGACCGCCATCGGCCTCTCCCTGCGCGCCTTTCTTGCAGCCGGTCTGAATGGCCCCATCATCATTGTCTACCGCGACGACCCGCAAAAAATCGCCCTCGAAACAGCCGTCGAACCAGTGGCCCCCGATCCGGAAAAAATCCTCTGGGTGCCGGGCGGGAGCGAGCGCCAGGCCTCCGTCTGGAACGCCCTCCGGGCAGCGCCCATCGACAGCGACTATGTTTACATCCACGATGTCGCCCGTCCCTGTATCCATCAGGGTGCCATAGCCGCGCTCCAGCTTGCCGTCGAGCGGGACGGTGCCGCCGTCCTCGCCCACCCCGTCGTCGATACAATCAAGCGGATCCCCCATGCCGGCCGGCTCCGCTCCACCCAGCTGGAGGATCTCGACCGCAGCCGCCTCTGGGCCATGGAAACCCCCCAGGCCTTCGAGATAGAGCGCATTCGCGCCGCCTACCGGCACGTCCTCGACCAGGGACTGGAAATCACCGACGATACCGCAGCCGCCGCCAGCATCGGCCTGAAAACCACCCTTGTCCCCAACCCGCATCCCAATCCCAAGCTGACCACGAAAGACGACCTGCGCTCTATCGAGTGCCTTTTAAAAGATGTCTGAAATCCATCTTGAGTCTTCCAGTCTGAAGTCGCCCGCCCTCCGTCTTCAGGTCTCAAGCCTCCGCCCTCATCCCTCCTGAACATGCTTCTCAGCTACCGTAACCTTACCGTCTCATTCGGCGGTCCCAAACTACTCGACAACGCGGCTCTGACCATCGACAAGCGCGAGCGCATTTGCCTGCTCGGGCGCAATGGCGAGGGCAAATCCACGCTGTTGCGCATCATCAATGGTCAGATCGAAGCCGACAAAGGCGAGCTCGAAGCCATCCCCGGCCTGCGCATCGGCAAGCTCGATCAGGAAGTGCCCACCGATCTGAAGGGCACCGTCTTCGAAGTGGTCGCCGACGGTCTCGGTCAGGCCGCCCGCACCATTGCCGAGTATCACCACCTGCTGCATGAGCTGGGGGAGCACCCCGACGATAGCGGGATCGCAGACCGGCTCGACGCCATCCAGCACGAGCTCGACCAGACCGACGGCTGGGCGCTCGAGCACAAGGTCGAAAACATCCTGCAACGCACCGAGCTCGACGGCGATCAACCCTTCGCCGACCTCTCCGGGGGCAATAAGCGCCGGGCCCTCCTCGCCCGCGCCCTCATCGCCGAGCCCCACATCCTGCTGCTCGACGAACCGACCAACCATCTCGACATGCCCGGCATCCGCTGGCTCGAAGAGTTTCTCCGCAAGGCCAACATCGCCCTCCTTTTTGTCTCCCACGACCGCGCCTTCATCCAGCGTGTGGGCAATAAGATCCTCGACCTCGACCGCGGCCAACTCACCCGGTGGGAGTGCGATTATGACACCTACCTCGAGCGCAAGGCCGAGCTCCTCGCCGGCGAGGCCAAGCAACAGGCCGTCTTCGATAAAAAACTCGCAGAGGAAGAAGTCTGGATACGCAAGGGCATCCAGGCCCGACGCACCCGTAACGAAGGCCGCGTGCGCGCCCTCAAGAAAATGCGCGAGGAACGCGCCCAACGCCGCAACCTCCAGGGCAAATCCAAGCTCGATCTGGTCGACGCCCAAGCCTCCGGCCGCAAGGTCGTGACCATCAAAAACATCAGCTACAGTTGGGATTCGGAGCTGCTCATCCGGGACTTCAGCACCACCATCTGGCGCGGCGATAAGATCGGCATCGTGGGCCTAAACGGCTCCGGCAAGACCACCCTGCTCAACCTCATTCTGAAAAAACTCGAGCCCCAGAGCGGCAGCGTGACCCACGGCACCAAGCTCGAAGTCGCCTACTTCGACCAGCACCGCGCCCAGCTCGACGAAAAACTCAGCGTCGCGGAAAACGTGCATCCCGCCGGTGAGATGGTCACCATCAACGGCAAACCGCGCCACATCCTCTCCTATCTGCAGGACTTCCTCTTCACCCCACAGACCTCACGCTCGCCCATTACCAAGCTGTCCGGAGGCGAGCGCGCCCGTCTCCTCCTCGCCCGCCTCTTCCTCCAGCCCGCCAATGTTCTCGTCCTCGACGAGCCGACCAACGACCTCGACATCGAGACCGTCGAACTGCTCGAAGAACGCCTCCTCGAATACAGCGGCACCCTCCTTCTCGTCAGCCACGACCGCAGCTTCCTCGACAACGTCGTCACCAGCACCATCGCGCTCGAAGGCGACGGCGTGATCGAAGAATACGTCGGCGGCTGCGAAGCCTGGCTCCGCAAAGAAGACGCCAAAGAGGCAGCTCCCGCCGCAACGCAACCAGCGACGGACCATGCGCCACCCTCCCCGCCCAGCCCGGCGCCCAAGCGCAAACTCAGCAACAAAGAGCGCGAAACCCTCAAAATTCTTCCTGGGAAGATCAAAAAAATGGAAACCGAACTGGCCGACCTCTCCGAAAAAATGGCCTCCGCCGAATACTATCAGGACCCCGCCAGCGATCTGACCGGCGACGCCAAGCGACTCGAATCCCTGGAAACCAAAATCCTCGAAGCCTACGAAACGCTCGACGCGCTCAGCTAGCAGCGACCAACTAAGGAACTTCAACGTAGGGGCTTCAACGTAGGGGCTTCACTTGTGAAGACCGCTGCCCGCAAGCCAAAAACCAAAAGAACAAGGTGTGGACACACCCCTCGAAACACCGCCGCATGACCACTCCTCCCAACACCAACCCTCGCAGCATCGCCATCGTCGGTGCCGGGGCCGCCGGCTACTTCGCCGCGATCACGGCAGCGGAGGCCAACCCGGCAGCTCGCGTCACCCTCTACGAGCAAAGCAAGCGCACGCTGCAAAAAGTCAAAATTTCCGGGGGCGGCCGCTGCAACGTGACCCACCATTGCTTCGATCCGCGGGAACTGGCCACACGCTACCCGCGCGGCTCCCGCGAGCTTCGCGCCGCCTTTCACCGCTGGCAGCCCGAGGATACCATCGATTGGTTTGCCCGGCGCGGCGTCCCCATCAAGACCGAGCCCGACGGCCGCATGTTCCCCACCACCGACGACTCACAGACCATCATCGACTGCCTGCAAAGTGCCGCCCGGGAGGCCCGCGTCCAACTCCGCAAACCGTGCGGTCTCCAAACCTTCGCCAAACAGGGCGACCACTTTATCCTGCACCTGAGCGATGACACCCAAGTCACCGCCGACCGTCTCCTCATCGCCGCCGGTTCGCTGAAGGCCTCTCCGCTCAACCGCGCCCTCGAATCCCACGGCCACAGCATCGCGCCCCTCGCCCCCTCGCTCTTCGCCTTCAATCTGACTGACAAGCGCACCCAGGGCCTCGCCGGCCTCTCCGTGCAAAACGCCAGCGTGACCCTCGTGGCGTCGCCGCTGGCGGCGGCCTCGCGCCGGGATAAAACCCAGACCGGCCCGCTCCTGATCACCCACCGCGGCCTCAGCGGCCCCGCCATCCTCCGCCTGTCCGCCTGGCAGGCCCGCGCTCTCCAGGACGTCAACTACCATTTCGACATTGAGATCAACTGGCTGGGCGATGTATCTGAAAATCAGCTACGCGAGCAGTTCAACCGCCTTCGCAAAGGAAAGACCCAGGTCAAAACCAAGGTCTTTGAGGCAATCCCCCGCCGACTTTGGGAGCGGCTCGTCGGAACCGTCGGCATCCCCGACGAAATGAAGTGGGCGCAACTCCCAAAGGATAAGGAAACCGCTCTCATCAAGGAATTGACCGCCGGGCGCTACGAGGTCCGCGGAAAAACCACCAACAAAGATGAATTCGTCACCGCCGGGGGCATCACGCTCAAAGAAGTCGACTTCAAAACCATGGAAAGCCGTCACGTTCCCGGGCTGCACTTCGCCGGCGAATGCCTCGACCTCGACGGCATCACTGGCGGCTTCAACTTTCAGGCCGCCTGGACCACCGGCCGAATCGCCGGCCTCGCCATGGCAGGCAAAACGTAGTGACAAGCTTCCAGCTTGTCCCCCGGCACAAATTGACAACGGCATCACCCGCGCCCCCAACTTGCAGGGCGCTTGGCCACCTAACGTAGTGACAAGCTTCCAGCTTGTCCCCCGATACAAATCGACAAGCTGGAAGCTTGTCACTACGATCGCATCCAAAAATCGGGGCAAATCACCCGAAAACGATTAAGGAAGCGCCGTCGGCACCGTTCATTCCCTGTGATTCAACCAGACAAAAACTCCGCAGCTGCGGCGCTGGCGGCCTTTCTCCCCCGGGCGGGCCGTGACTACGCGGCGTCCCGCAACCGCGACGAGGGTCCGGGAGAGCGGCGCAACGTCTCCATGCTCTCACCGTGGGTGCGGCTCCGCCTTCTCCCGGAATGGGCGATCTGCCGCGAAGTGTTGAAGCACCACAGCTACCAGCAAGCCGCGAAATACATCGACGAGGTCTGCTGGCGCACCTACTGGAAGGGCTGGCTAGAGGGCCGCCCAAGTGTCTGGACAGACTACCTGAAGGAATTAGCCGCCGACAGGGCCTCACATGGCGAGGATGCCAACTATCTACGAACGATTCGAGGCGAGTCCGGGATCGACTGCATGGATGCATGGTCCCGCGAGTTAAAAGAAACCGGCTATCTGCACAACCATGCCCGCATGTGGTTCGCCAGCATCTGGATTCACACACTTCGGCTTCCCTGGACGCTCGGGGCAGCATTTTTTCTGAAACATCTTCTGGATGGCGACGCCGCGTCCAACACGCTCGGCTGGCGTTGGGTGGCGGGATTGCACACCCAAGGGAAATCGTATCTCGCTTCCCGAAATAACATCCGGAAATACACCCAGCAAGACTTTCAAGTAAATGCCGATCTAGCGACCGAACCCATCGATCTTTCCGACTACCCTGAAAAACCGCCACACCAACCCATCCAGCCGCTTCCCGGCCTGCCCACGAGCGGTCGCATCGGCCTGCTCCTGCACGACGACGACTTGTCCGCAGCCGAGTGGCTGGGCGATGAACTGCCGGTCGTCAGTGTCACCGCCCTGCTCCCGAAATCCGCCTACGCCGAGCATGGCATCTCCGACCGCGTGACGCAGTTTCGTCGCGATTGCCTGGATGCCTCGCTCAACGAAGCAGATACCCTCTGTTCGACTGAATCCGCCGTTCTCGACTGGGCCCGGAGCCAAGAACTGCAACACGTCGTCATGGCGCAACCGTTCGTGGGCATTTGGGATTCGGTCACGCCATCCCTCGCAGAGAAACTCAAAGCCGACGGCATTGAGCTGACATCCGCCCGGCACTGGTGGGACGAGCATTTCTTCTCACATGCCAAAGCCGGATTCTTCCGCTTCAAAAAGGCAATCCCCGCCGCACTCGAACAACTTTAAACAAAGAATTATGAAGCCCGTAATCTACAGAAACGCTTTGCTGGGCGCACTCGCGGCCGATGCGCTCGCTATGCCGGTCCACTGGTATTACGATACGAACGCACTCGACCGGGACTACGGTCGACTCGATGGCTATGCCGCTCCTAAAAATCCCCACCCGGACAGCATCCTTTGGCGCTCGCGTTACCATCCCCACAACGAGCGTGGCGACATCCTGCGCGAGCAAGCCCAATACTGGGGCCAGCGCGGCATTCATTACCATCAATTCCTCAAAACCGGCGAAAACACGATCAACTTCAAACTCGCGACGGAACTCCACTGCATGGTCCTCCAGCGGGGTGCCTACGATGTCGCCGCCTGGGCAGATCGCTACGTGGATTGTATGCTGACCGACGGCTGGCATCGCGACACCTACGTCGAAGAATACCACCGGGCTTTTTTTGAAAACTATGCCCGCGGCAAAGCTCCCATCCACTGCGGTATCGACGATATCCATATCGGCGGCCTCAGCCAAGTGCCCGCACTCCTCGCGGCCATCGCCGAGATCGGCATCACCGAGCTCGACGCACAACTGGAAATCGTCGAAACTCACACGCGGTTAACGCACAAGAACCGCCATGTCAGCGAAGCGGCCGCCACGCTCACGCGCACTCTCCACGGTCTTGCCAGCGGCAAAAGCTTCGCCCGGCTCTGCGAGTCGATCAATTATCTGGAGGAAATGGCGCGCCCCTTTCCAACCTGGGCCGCCTTCCCCGATCGCGTTGTCGTGGGGCGGCATCTCAGCCTCGCCTGCTACCTCCCCGAGTCGTTTCAAGCCAGCCTCTACCTCGCCTGGAAGTATCAGGACGACTTCAGCTCGGGGATACTCGCCAACGCCCACTGCGGCGGAGATAACTGCCACCGGGGTGCGGTCGTCGGCTCCATCCTCGGTGCCGCCAACGCCATCCCAAAGCAATGGTTGACCGGACTCATCGCCTATGAAGCAATCGCGGCGAAAGGACTGCCCACATGAATGCTTCGATGACCAAAGAAGCGACCAACACCATTATTCGCATGGCCTGGTGCGACCGGACCAGTTTCGAAACCATTGAGGAAAAGACCGGCCTGTCGGAAGCCGAGGTCATTAAGGTCATGCGGGCCGAGCTCAAGCGCAAGAGCTTCAACAACTGGCGAGCTCGGGTCAGCGGGCGCAGCACCAAGCATCGCAAGCGCTTTCGCATCGGGCGCAAACAGCTCAAACAAAGCCCACCGGCTCCGTGAAACGCTACACCGCTTCAATTGACCCGGCGCTCCCGATCCTGGCCATCGATCTTGGTTATAGCGCGAAGATGCCCTCCTGCGGCTTCACGCATAGCGGGACGAAGACGCTCCGATCGCTCCGTTTCGGGGATGTGATCGGCGAGACCTGCGCACTTTTAAAAAAGAAGGGCCCACACCTCCTCATCCTCGAAGCCGTGCTCTCGACCTACCACGGCCCCGACGGCAACCCCGACATACGCGGCGATTTCGAAAAAGGCCGCGGCTGGTATTACGGGCCGGGCGTGTCCACCTACGCGGCCGCGATTCGCTTTCTCGCAGTCCTCGATGCCGAACTTCCCCCGAAGATTGCCCCCATCCCCCTCGTCGAGGGCTTTCTCAGTTTCAAGAAGACCCGTAGTCAACACAGCGAGGACGCCCGCCGTTTACTCAGCGAATTCCAGACCGCAGAACGCTTTCATCCCCGCGCCAGCAGCGAGGCGATCAGCCCTCAAATCGAGGGATTGCCCGTAATTTTGCGCTACAACGCGCCGAAATAAGGCAGGTGTTATTTTAAGAGTGGTGAAAAGTTAAATCGCCGGTGTTAACCTAGCTTGTTCCGCACCTAAAGGAGCGGACTTACGTAAGCAGCTTCCTTTAGGTAGCTGCCCCATTTCTTATTTTGCGCCGAAATAAGGCAGTTTTCTGAATTTAATTAGCGACAAAGCCAGAAACCTTGAATAGAACTACCAACTGCAACGGGTCACAAACGGTGAACCGTGCAAATAAATAAAGACAGACAAGTAATATGAGTACAGGTACAGTAAAATGGTTCGACGCCGAAAAAGGCTATGGTTTCATCACTCCAGAAGACGGCGGCAAGGATCTATTCGTTCACCACTCCGAAATTCAAATGGACGGCTACGCCACCCTTGAAGACGGACAAAACGTTTCCTTCGAAGTAGGCAGCGGCCCCAAGGGCCCCTGCGCAACTCAGGTTTCCGCTAGCTAAAGCAGCCCCCTGGTTAAACACTTTCACGCGCGCTCCAGCAATGGAGCGCGTTTTTTTTGGTTTGGAAAGGACGTATGCTGGAAACTGCACCGAGGGTTCGAGCACAAGAATCTCAAAATTATAGATTGACCCAATGCTGGAGCATTCATTGTCTCACCGGGACCCGATGGAGAGGTGACAGAGTGGCCGATTGTGCGTCCCTGGAAAGGACGTGTGCTGGAAACGGCACCGAGGGTTCGAATCCCTCCCTCTCCGCCACTTGCTGACTGTGGGAATACGAACTTTATCGGCCAAAAGTAGGGCCTATTGGCTGAATGCAGCTTTCAGGAGGCTCTAAATGAGTCAAATCCGCCTCAAAAAGTTCGTATGACTCAGGTGGTCTCGAGTCCCCGGGTAGGGATTCGAACTGCGTCAGATCGGGTCTACCGCAGCTTTTTCAGTCAGCAATACCGAGCCTCTCCTTACCGCTTCAATATAACTGCCAGCCATACAGACATCAGAGTAATGATGAGGGCCATCATTCCGAGACATATTCTGGCACCTCTGGAGCCCCAATAATGGTATGGCAATTCAAGTATTATAAATACGATTGCAGCATGGCCGGTCCATTGCCGCCAGAGTAGGTTGTCAAAAAAGTTTCTTTTGCGAACGGCAATACTAGTATCGCTAGTGCAATCGCAATTTCAGTTTTCTTTAATAGCGGCCCAGAGATTAATATTCCGACGAGAATAAATACGAGGCCGACACCACTATAGGCGCTGACTTTTTTATACTCTTTGATTTCTATTTTCATCAAACTTCGAGCTGTGGCGCGGCTTACTGCCACTAGCGCTGCTTTAATTTTAAGATAAGGTAAGCAAAGCTGCATACGCCAACAAGAATAAGTAATCCGCCAACACATAACCACTTATCATCTGTGCCTTGGCTGAGCACAAGAATCCCGATCAGCGGTGCGAAGAGCGTAAGCGTTCTTTTTCCGCATCTTAACGCCACCGGACCTTTGCTCTATTCTGTCGGGCATGGAATACGAAACCAGTAAAGTGAAGCAAAAGCGGCGCAGCCGTGAAGAGATTGAAGAACACCTGAAGGCGTTTAAGCGTTCGGGTTTAACGCAGCAGGCATTTTGCCGTGAGCGGGGACTGAGCGTAGCGACGTTTTCGAACTGGCGGCGTAAGGCCGAAGCAAGCGGGGAGGCATCGGAAGCGTCATTCCGCCCGGTAAGATTACATGCAAGTCATGCTTCCAGTGGGCCAGTCGTGCGACTTCCTGACGGGACGGAATTATTTTTCCCGCAGTGCGCACGCGCCAGCGATATTGCCTCAGTGGTCTTCGCACTCAGAGGAGTTGGCTCATGCTGAACCCCGGACCGGCCACGAAGATTTATCTGGCCACGGGTGTTACCGATATGCGCAAGAGCTTCAACGGTCTTTATGCGCTGGTATCCGGCACACTTGAAGCAGATCCACTCAGCGGTCATCTGTTCGTTTTTTGCAACCGGCGACGCGACCGGATTAAGATCCTCTGTTTTGACGGGAGTGGGTTGTGGGTTTGTGCCAAGCGACTTGAAAAAGGAACGTTTGCCTGGCCCGGCCCCGGAAAGGGAGCTGTGGAACTGACTCAAAACCAGCTCAATTTGCTGCTGGGTGGAATTGACCTGCGGCAGACCCGAACGCGCCGCTGGCTACGGTAAAAAAAACAGGAAAAAGTGCATTTTTTACTTGAAGTATCCGCTATATGGATACTTTATAAAAGCATGCCACCTGAAGCCATTGCTATTATCGAAGAACTCCAGTCGGAGAACAAACGACTTGGGCTTCGCGTGAAGGCATTGGAAAAAGAACTCTACGGCAGTCGTTCAGATCGGCGTCCACCTGTGGACGAGAACCAGACTACTTTCAGCGAGATTGACGGAGTGTCGGAGCCGGAGCCTGCCCCGGCTTGCTCCAAATCCTCTTCCCGGCGCAAGGAGCGCAAAGGGGTGAAGAAAGGCCCCAAGCCGATCAATCCGGATCTTCCCCGGGTGGAGGAACGTATTGCCGATCCCGATCTGAAGGAGTTGATCTGCCCGGTCACAGGGCTGCCGATGAAGCCGGTCTTCGAGGAAAAGGTCGAAGTGCTCGCCCGTAAACCAGCCGAGTATTGGGTGCGGGTGATCGTGCGGCAGGTTTTCGCCTCGCCGGAAGGCGACGCGATGGCTTACAGCCCCTGGCCTGCGGACGTGATGCCCCGCAGCCGGATTGACGCCAGCGTGGTCGGCTCGATCCTCTGCGCACGCTTTGCCGATCACCAGCCCTACAACCGCCAAAGCGATCAATTGGCCCGCCACGGCGTGAAATTAAACCGGGGAACGATCGGTTCGCTTGTGCGGCTGGCCGAAGAAAAGCTCGATAGTATTTACCAAGCCGTTGTTAAGCAAACACTTGCCTGCGGCTATTTGATGATGGACCCGACTCCGGTGCGGCTGAAAACAGACCAGAAGCCAGGCTCGACAAAGCAAGCCTCCCTCTGGACTTACCGGGCACTGGATGGACCGGTCTTTTTCGAGTTCGCAGAAGGTAAACATGGCACGACCCCGGAAAAAACACTCAAACACTATACAGGTATACTGCAAACCGACGGAGCGAGCAACTTCGGCGACGTTCCCTCGCGCACAGATATCACACACATGAACTGCTGGGCACATGTGCGGCGCTACTTCGTCAAAGCAGAGGAGGCTGGCGAGAAGCAGGCCGCCGATTACCTCGCGGTCATCGACCGGCTGTTTCGCCGCGAACGCATCGCCCGGCGCTTCCGGCTCAATCCGGTAAGTCTGTTGGAACTACGCCGCCGCTTCAGTTTGCCAGCGGTCGATGCCCTGTTTGCAAAAGCCCTTGCCTACGCGCAAAGTGAGCGGATGCTCAAGACACCCCTGCCCAAAGCAATCAACTACATGCTCGCCCGGACCGGAGAGCTGCGCGAGTGCTTTTTGCACGCTCCATCCCGCATCGACAACAACCTGGCGGAGAACGCTCTGCGCCCAATCAAGCTCGGTGCCAAGAACTGGCTATTTATTGGGCATGAAAATGCCGGACCACGCGCAGCAAAAATGTTCACTCTGGCGGAGAACTGCCGCATGCTCGGCATCAATCCCGAGGAATACTTTATTGATGTCCTCTCCCGCGTCGACGACCACTTGGCATCGCGTATCGACGAATTGACGCCACACGGCTGGCTAAAGTCAAAGAACGGCTGAGCCCCAAGGCTCAACCGCAGCATCGCAGATCTGATGCCTGATCGCTATATGCGGGAAAAGAACGCTTACATATCAGTGAGTTTTCTTCGGTCGTAGTTGTCATAGCCCACCAGACTACGACGTTTACGATCAACTCCGGGAGTCAAATACGAAGGCACCTCGCATGACGCTTACACCCGTTCGGGCGTTCTGACCCGTTCGGGCGTTCTTACGAAAAATGCGATAGATCAAGCCCTATCAGACGGTGCTTTGCGTGACGCTTGCTCCCCTTCTGCTCTTGGCGGCACATAAAAGCAAGGGCGCTTAGGTAAATCTTCGGTCGGAATTCCCGACTCGTCAAAGAACCGCTTGCTTTCAAATCGCTTACAATAAACAGCTAGTTCCAGCAGCTCATCTGCAGATCGCCCTTCTATAGTTTTAATGAAAGCTACTGGCAGATTAAACTCAGCCTTAGGGTTGTTGAAATTAATACCATAATGGTTGAATATTGAAACACTGTAAGTTCTTAACTTAGATTTTTTATCCGACGGCAGGTTACTTGATTCTACATATTCATAATAGGACATCAAAAAACTGCTTCCATCGGAATAATCAAATCTGTCATCCACCAGAGCAAATAGGTGAGAAGATAAAAACATCAAAGAAATGAACCAAATTATCGTCTTCATAGCATTATTATTCTATACAACAGTCATTCTCTTTAAGAAACCAATAAGCCCTAACGGCGTCACGCACTGATTTATCGTGACCGTGGACTGCATTATTATAACGATTTGTCCACTCTAGATCGTAACCTAAAGCTTTAGTCTCAACATGATCTCTGTAGATCGCGAGGGCGTCCTGAATTGCCAACTCGAACAAAAGTCCGCCCACATTAGCGCCCTTAACAAAAACTCCTCCA
The DNA here is from genome assembly GCA_009908325.1 of Verrucomicrobiota bacterium. GTDB lineage: Bacteria > Verrucomicrobiota > Verrucomicrobiia > Opitutales > Coraliomargaritaceae > Thalassobacterium. The sequence goes on from JAAAPI010000286.1 coordinate 16,079, forward strand.
CCCGCTTCCTTTGCCTTTCTCTTTAAAAGATCAAGAGCCCCAGTCGAAGCAAGTTCGAATGCAAGATCATAACTTGTTCTATCCTCAACCAACCTCTCAGCCTTATTCACATCAAGCGCTATCTCAAAACTCAAATCGGCATATTTTGGAAGCTTAAGTAATCCCAACCCCTCGATTACATTTTTCGTAATTACACGTGCAGACTCACGAGATGCAATGACGCCATACTCTCCTGGTGAACCTGTAATACTATTGTAGATAGGCTGAAGCACAGCCAATTGGATCTCAAGGCTATCAATCCGTTTAAGCGCATCCTGATATGCCTTTCGCCAGCCATTACAACCACCTCCAAATTGCTCAACTCCATAAGTAAATGCTGATAGTCCTAACACATCCCAATAATTCACCGCATCATTTCCGATAAACCCATACAGATTCAATCCACCCTGCTCCCCAATCGGATCCTTTGATGGCCAAACAGGGCGACCCGACGCGATTATCGTAAGCGTAGGCCGATTTTCCCCGATGCGGTTGCGGGTTACAGGCCGATTTCCCCCGGCGCGATCACCCACCCCGCCAAAAAAATTCCCGACGCGGTTTTTTGGACCGAGGGCGGGTTTTCCCGGGATAAAGTTTTCGTTCAGGGCGACCATGGATTAGCAGCTAAAGATAAATCCGGCGCACTTCCCTGCAAGATTTAATGAGCTTCGAAGCGGATCAAAACTTCGGATCTCTGCGTGAGCCATGACGCAAATGAAGGATCTCAATCGCACCGCCGTATTCCTGGTAAAAGATGCGATAGCCTCGATGAAGCAATTCACGAACTGGGCCGTCCTCGGTTTCCTGGAACACGCGGCAGGACTGCGGAAAACTTCCAAGATGACGCGTGCTCTTAAACAACTCCATCCCGAAGGAAACAGCCGCCGATGGGTTGTCCTCTGCGATGTAATTGCGGATCTGCCGCAAGTCCTCGATCGCCGGATCGGTCCAGATTACTTTGAGTTCCATGAGCCAAACAGCTGCTCGACTTCCTCCTGAGTCTTGGTGCGGCCTTCGCGTGCGGCTTGTTGGCCTTCCTTGATTGATTCAAGGATTTCAAGCTCTTCACGGATATCGTGAAGGCTCGCCGTATCCGGCAAGGCTCCCAAGGTGCTCAAAGCTAGCTGTTTGTCATTCACGCGCTCAATATCGCTCGTTTTCATAAAAAGTGCAACCTTCATTCTTTGGGTTTGGCCTTTTCGACAGGCTCAAGACGGGCCGGGTGCGTCCGCTCGTGGACTTCGATCAGCTGCATGATGCTCACATCGGTGTAAATCTGGGTCGTCTCAAGCTTGGCGTGGCCGAGCAGTTGCTGGATAAAGCGCGTATCCGCGCCGCCTTCCAGCAACTGCGTGGCGCAGCTGTGCCGGAAGAGGTGGCAGCTGCCTTTCCTTCCGATTTCGGCCGTCTTGATGTATTTGGATACCTTGCGGCTCAACACGTCGGGATAAAAGGGCTCGCCGTAGCTGGTCAAAAACAGGGCCGTTTCGTTGGGGCTGACCACCAGCAAGGGGCGCAGTAGCGTTCCAGCCATTGCAGGGCGCGGGAGCCGACCGGGACCACCCAGTCTTTGCGGCCTTTGCCCTGGCGCACCTGCGCGGTGCCCCGCTCCTGGTTGACCGCCGTCAGTTCGAGGCTGGTCAACTCGCTGCGCCGCATCCCATTGCCCCTGCGGACTTGTCCCGTCGTCGCTCACTTGGTGAGCGAAGACGGATGCGTCTTTTCGTGGACTTCGCCCAAGTGGTGGATGCTCACCTCCGTGTAGATTTCGGTGGTGTCGAGCCAGGCGTGTGCGGGACGGGAGCAGGGGTCTGTTTCGTCTCAATTATCATCTCCGGCCACCATGACGAGGGGTGCCAGGGCTTCGTAGGTCTTGCTGCCGATGCCGGACACCTTTTTGAGTTCGGCTTTGCTTTGAAAAGGTTGTCGCCCGCGTTGCTCGATAATGCGGGCCGCGAGGGCGGGGCCAATACCGGGGAGCTGCTCCAGGGAGCCAGCATCCGCTTCGTTGATGTTGATCGGGCTCTCCGCTGTGACCACAGGGCCCGAGCGCATGGCCAAGCGCAGCTCCTTGAGCTCTGTGCGCTCGGCCAGGCGCTCTTCCGGCAGGGCATCCCAATCGGTGTAGGCCCAGATACCGCGCTGACCGGCAGCGGCCGATAGCTCGAGATCCTGCATGCGCTCAATCGACTCGCTTTGCGGGATCCCGCGTGGGGTTTGGCGATAGACGCCATAGGCGCGAGCCAGACCCGCTTTGACCAGTAGATCGGCTAATGAGTAGCCTTCCGCCGTTTCGATAAAAACGTAGACGCGGTTTCCGCCTCCGCGCGCATCAGCATGCGAAGTCCAGAGGGTAAAGGGGCGACTAAGTTTTTCGCGGGTAAAGGCAGTGGCGGCTTCGCCCAACTCGATGGCTTTGTCGATGGAGTCTCGCGGCGTCTCGCCATAATTGGAAATGCCGAAATAGCGCCGCTGTGCCCGCAGGCGGCGGGCCATTGTCGTATCGTGGATCGACGTTTCGATGCTGTCGACCTGATAAAGACGGGCAGTGATTTCCTGGCCCGAGGGAAGCTTTACCCGAAAGCTGTCGCCGTCGTTCCAGGCGGTATCGACGTAAGTGCAAACTTCGTACCGATAGAAGCCCGTATCGGGGTCGGGCGGCACGGCACCCTGACTGGCCCCAAAGATTTGGGAAGCCAGCAGCGTGAGCAGGCCTACCGCTCGGACGCAATGAGACGGCACCACGACGGCGCAAAGAGAAAAATTTAAGACGCCCATATTTTAAGAGCAACAACCCTGATAGGTTATCTCAGATTTGTCTCGAACTATTTTTCCATAAACCAGAAACCAGAGGCGCGGAAGGAGATCCGCGATGGCGCGAACTGAAGGCGATTAAACCGACAAGAAAAACGTAGAATATAAATATTTCAGATTATTCATTGCTCGCGAGTTCCCGAATCAAGTTAGTCACACGGGATGGATGCCCCATTTTTAAGCGCTTGGCAATCCAGGGATTTCCAGCAGTTGTCCGGGCTCGAGGCACTCGGGCGCTTTGTCGGCGCATCTCGGCGCTCAGGATCGCCCTCCTCAAGAAGTCCCAGGTGCTTCGCGTATCTTCGCATTCCCGCCACACTGTCCGGCTCACCCAGAATAGATAAAAAATCTCCTCGGCAAAACTTGTCACGGAATTTACGAAGGAAATACTTAGGATACGCGTGAAGCTTCCAGCCGCAGCGATCCTCACCGCTTCAAATAGGCAGCGCTCAAATGCTTTGCCGGTTCCCTGATAAAGAAACAACTCCTTGCGGTAATTTCCACAGCTAAAAACTGTGGTTAACCGCTCCGGGATATTCAATCCGTTATTTTCGAGGCATCCCACGATCTCATCTTATAGTATTCGACAATATCAATATTTATACCCTACGCTCGGCCCCTTCTACCTCTCCATGCACTCGCCTTTGTTATCTTCGTTGCCTTCTGTGGAAAATACGCGGGGAGTGGTCGGCACAGAAGCGAACAAAGGAAACGAAGGAAGGGGTCTTTAAGAATCGTATTAGACGGGGCGAATACTGCTCCTTCCGCCGGATAGACCATGGAGTCGTGCGTTTCATCCGCTGGTTGGGATACGGCAAGCTGGAAGCTCGCCGCTACGGGGGTGCCTTCGAACTGCCGATAAAAAAGCCCGTTCCTTGAGCGGAACGGGCTTTTGTAAAAATCGGCTCTTATGAACGGATCAACCGGCTTCCTGGTCGGGCTTGTCCGTGGTTTCGGTGCCCTCTTCCACGGCGTCGGCTTCGGGGACGGCGCCTTCGGTTGCCTCGGAGTTATACTCGGGCGCCGGCAGGGCCACGCCTTCAATGCGTTCGGCGGCTTCTTCGGGGCTGAGTTGTTTCATCTCTGCACCGAGGGTGTCGATCCGCAGGTTGCGGTAGGCGGGAAGCCCGGTGCCTGCGGGAATGAGATTACCCATGATGACGTTTTCCTTGAAGCCTTCGAGCATGTCGACCTTGCCGAGGGTGGACGCATCGGTCAGCACGCGGGTGGTTTCCTGGAAGGAAGCGGCAGAGATGAACGACTCGGTCTCAAGGGATGCCTTGGTAATACCGAGCAGAACGGGTTCCCCTTCGGCGGGCATGCCGCCGGCGTCGAGGAGCTCGTCGTTTGCTTTCATGAAGGCAAATCGGTCGACTTGCTCGCCCCAGAAAAATTCGGAGTCACCCGGATCGGTGATGCGAATTTTCTTCAGCATTTGCGCAATGATGACCTCGATGTGTTTATCGTTAATTTCCACCCCCTGCAGGCGATAGACTTTCTGGATTTCCGAGATGATGTAATCCTGCACCGCGGATGGCCCGAGGATCTCCAGGATTTCGTGGGGATCCGCGCCGCCCTCGGTCAGATTTTGGCCTTTGTGAACGAGGTCGCCGACCTGGACGATGAGGTGTTTCCCGTGCGGGATGAGGTGGGCCTCTTCGTCGCCGGTCTCGGGATCGGTCACGAGCAGCTTCTTCTTGCCGCGCACGGTGCCGTCGAGTGAAACAACCCCGTCGATCTTGGCCATCTCGGCGGCGTCCTTGGGACGGCGGCCTTCGAAGAGCTCGGCAATACGCGGCAAACCACCCGTGATGTCCTGCGTCTTCGACGCCTGACGGGGGGTTTTGGCCAGCATGGTGCCGGGAGCGATGTCGTCGTCTTCGTTCACGGCAACCTGCGCCCCGGTGGGGATCGCATAGGTGGCGATTATTTTGCCGCTGTCGTCGAGGATGTTAATCGTGGGATTCAGGTCTTCCTTGTGCTCGATCACGACTGTGGCGATCCGACCCGTCGAATCATCGAGCTCACGTTTGACTGTGACGCCGGGGATCATGTCGGTGAAGCCGATACGACCGGCCTTCTCGGTGAGAATCGGGATGTTGTGCGGGTCCCACATGGCGAGCACTTCGCCTTTCTTGATCTGACCGCCGTCCGGCTGTGTCAGCACGGAGCCGATCACGATCTTGTAGGTTTCGATCTCGCGGTCATCCTCGTCGAGAATTTGCACCACGCCGGTTTTGTTGAGCACGATGTTGGCCCCGTCCGCAGTCTGCACGATACGAAGTCCCTTGTAAGCAACTTTGCCGCCAGTGCGCACTTTGATTTCCGGATTTTTCAGCACACCCGAAGCGATACCGCCGACGTGGAAGGTCCGCATGGTCAGCTGAGTGCCGGGCTCGCCAATCGACTGAGCCGCGATGATACCTACGGAAGCGCCGCGCTCGACCATCTTGGCCGAGGCGGGATTAATGCCATACTCAAGTGCGGTGATCCCGACTTTATTCCGCGTTGTGAGGGCGGAAAGCACTTTCACGCGCTCGATACCAAGGTCTTCGATCTTGTGGGCGGCTTCCTCCGAAATCAGTTCGCCGCTCTTCACAAGGAACTCGTCCGGATTGAGCGGATTCTTAATATCGTTTGAGGAACAGCGGCCAACGATGCGGTCGTAAAGTGGGACGATCTCGTCATCACCTTCATAGAGGGCATATTTCCATACACCGTCGCGATTGCCATCGTCGTATTTCTCGATGATGCAGTCCATGGCGACATCGCAGAGCTTCCGTGTGAGGTAGCCGGCGTCGGCGGTCTTGAGCGCCGTATCGGCAAGCCCCTTGCGGGCACCGTGCGTCGAGATGAAGTATTCGAGCACGGACAGACCTTCGCGGAACGAGGACAGAATGGGGCGCTCGATAATGGCACCGGAGGGCTTCGCCATCAAACCGCGCGTGCCGCACAACTGGCGGACCTGCTGCTTGTTACCACGGGCACCGGAGTCCATCATGAGGAAAACCGGGTTCACGGTATCTTTACCACCGTTGGTCTTGAGCTCGTCGAATACCGCTTTGGCGATCTCGTCGGTCGTGCCGGTCCAGATATCGATAATCTTATTGTAGCGCTCACCTTCCGTGATGATACCCTTCTTGTATTGGCCTTCGACTTCATCGATCCGCTTACGGGCGGCTTTGACAATGGCTGGCTTGGCTGGCGGGATGATCATATCATCGATACCGATGGAGACCCCAGCGAGGGTGGCCACCTTGAAGCCGGTATCCTTGAGGCGGTCCAGTGTGACGACGGTGCGCTCGCGACCCACCGTGTTGTAAGTCTGGAGGATGATGTCACCCAACTTGCCTTTGGGAACCGGGACGTTGACGAACCCAAGTTCTTCCGGCCAGATCGTGTTGAAAATGACCCGCCCTACCGTGGTGCGGATCACCTTTTTGTCGGACCGGCCAAATACCGTGTCCGCTTTCTGATAGTCCGGGTTGATGAAATTGATCCAGTCGTGGACCTTCAATGCGCCGTCATGGACGGCTGAGTCCAGCTCATCCGCGTCGACGACGAGCGGGAGGCGTGCGCCTTCCTTCGGCTTGACCGGGGGATCCAACGTAAGGAAGTAGGAGCCGAGGACAATGTCCTGGGAAGGTGTCAGAATCGGCGCACCCGAGGATGGTGAGAAGATATTGTGCGTCGCCATCATGAGCGTCTTGGCCTCCATGACGGCTTCGAGTGAGAGCGGGACGTGAACGGCCATTTGGTCGCCGTCGAAGTCCGCATTGTAGCCGGTGCAAACAAGCGGGTGGACCCGAATCGCATTTCCCTCAATCAAGACGGGCTCAAAGGCCTGGATAGAGAGGCGGTGCAATGTCGGCGCACGGTTCATGAGGACGGGGTGCCCTTTTGTGACCTCTTCCAGAATATCCCAAACTTCGGGGGACTGCTTTTCGATCATCTTGCGGGCACCGCGGACGGTGTGCACGAAGCCGAGTTCTTTCAGGCGGCGGATGATGAAGGGCTCGAAAAGAACGAGGGCCATCTTTTTGGGCAGACCGCACTGGTGGAGCTTCAAGCTCGGTCCGCTTACGATGACCGAACGGCCTGAGTAGTCGACCCGCTTACCGAGGAGATTCTGACGGAAACGCCCTTGCTTGCCCTTGAGCATATCGGAAAGCGACTTCAGCGGACGGTTACCCGCACCTGTCACGGCACGGCCGTGGCGACCGTTATCGAAGAGCGCATCGACGGCTTCCTGCAGCATCCGCTTTTCGTTGTGAATGATCACATCGGGCGTCTTCAAAGAGAGCAGATTTTTCAGGCGGTTGTTGCGGTTGATGACGCGGCGGTAGAGGTCGTTCAAATCCGACGTGGCGAAACGGCCCCCTTCAAGGGGCACCAGCGGGCGGAGATCCGGCGGGATAACTGGGAGCACTTCCAGCACCATCCACTCGGGACGTGTGCCGGACTCCATGAAGCCTTGGATGGTCTTCAGGCGCTTGGATACCTTTTTCTTAATCTGCTTCGAACGCGTCGCGTGCATTTGCTCGACCAATTCGGCCACGGTGGCTTCCAAATCGACGAGGGAAAGGGCATCACGCACCGCCTCGGCCCCCATCCGGGCGACGAAGGAATCTTCGCCGTATTCATCCTGAGCCTGGAGGTATTCCTGCTCGGTCAGGAGTTGACGCTCTTCGAGCGGAGTCTTGCCCGGGTCAATAACGAGGTAGTTTTCGTAATAAATGACGCGCTCCAAATTCCGGGCTGTGATGTCGAGCAACAGCCCGAGGCGGCTGGGCATGCTTTTGAGGAACCAGATGTGGGTCACCGGCACTGCCAGCTCGATGTGGCCCATCCGGTCGCGGCGGACGCGCGAGACGGTAACCTCGACGCCGCAGCGGTCGCAGATGACACCCTTGTATTTGATGCGCTTGTATTTGCCGCAGGCGCATTCGTAGTCGCGCACCGGACCGAAGATGCGCTGGCAGAAAAGACCGCCGGGCTCCGGCTTGAAGGTGCGGTAGTTGATGGTCTCGGGATTTTTGACCTCGCCGCGGGACCACTCCCGGATGGATTCGGGAGCGGCGACCGTGATGCCGACACGGTCGAATGATTTGGTGGCTTCATAGCCTAGGACGTCGCGTGCTACTTCGTTACTCATGAGATAAACCTTTTTTGAAATGTTTCAGTGACCGGGCCCCTTAGACGTCGATCGCCGTATCGAGCTCGAACTTCCCTTCGGAACCGAGACGAACGTCGAGACAGAGACTTTGGATTTCCTTCATCAAAACGTTGAACGATTGTGGCGTCCCCGCTTGTAGGCTGTTGTCACCCTTGACGAGTGATTCGTAGATCCGGGTGCGGCCCGCCACGTCGTCGGACTTGACAGTCAGCATTTCCTGCAGGGTGTAGGCGGCCCCATAGGCTTCGAGCGCCCAGACCTCCATCTCCCCGAGACGCTGGCCGCCATACTGTGCCTTACCACCGAGCGGCTGCTGGGTGATGAGGGAGTAAGGACCCACCGCACGGGCGTGAATCTTGGAGGTGACCAAGTGGTTCAGCTTGAGCATATACATGTAGCCGACCACGACCTCCTGGTGAAGTTTTTCACCCGTCTGGCCATCGTAGAGCACGCTCTTCCCGGTCGAAGGCAGACCGGCCTCCTCCAGATATTGGCGCACCCGGGTCTCGCTGATACCATCGAAGACCGGAGTCGCCACCTTCAGGCCCAGCTTCTTACAAGCCCAGCCAAGGTGAACCTCAAGGACTTGGCCCACATTCATACGGGACGGCACCCCGAGCGGATTCAAACAAATCTCAATGGGCGTTCCATCGGGCAGATACGGCATGTCCTCTTCCGGGACAATGCGGGCGACGACACCTTTGTTACCGTGACGTCCGGACATTTTGTCGCCGACCTGCATCTTCGATTTTTTGGCAATGTAAACCTTAACGCTCTTAACCACGCCTTGATCGCCCTCTTCGCCGGATTCAACGCCCTCAATCTTACGCTCGCGTTCATAATCGAGTTCGTCGAACCTGCCCTGGTAGCTGTTCACGATCTCCATGATCTTGATCTTCACCGGCGAGGGATCGATCTCGATGTCCTTCGAGACCGCCGCCAAACGACGGAGCAGTGTCTTGGTGATCTTACGGTTTGCCGGGATGATGACCTCGTCGGTTTCGCTGTTCTTTACGTCGAGCGGGATCTTCTCACCAAGCAGGATGTTGGAGAGGGCCTCGGTAAGATCTTCGCGGAGCTTGTCGCTCTGGGAGCGGTATTCCTCGTTGATCTTCTTGATCTGGCGACGGCGGTCGGAAGCCGACATTTGCTCGGGCTCGCCATCGACACGGGCGGAAACTTTGACGTCCATGATGATCCCGCGCACGCCGGACGGCACCACGAGGGAGGTGTCTTTCACATCGGCCGCTTTCTCGCCGAAGATTGCGCGAAGCAGCTTTTCTTCGGGCGCCAACTCGGTTTCCGATTTCGGTGTGATTTTACCGACAAGGATATCGCCCGGCTTGACTTCGGCACCGACGCGGATCACGCCGTCGTGATTGAGATCCTTCAGGGCCTCCTCGCCGACGTTGGGAATATCACGGGTGATTTCCTCCGGCCCCAGCTTCGTATCGCGGGCCGTCACATCGAACTCGTCGACGTGGATCGAGGTGAAGGTGTCGTCTTTAACGATCTTTTCGGAGATCAAAATCGAATCCTCAAAGTTGTAACCGTTCCACGGCATGAAGGCCACGAGAATGTTTCGCCCGATAGCGAGCTCGCCGTCTTGGGTGGATGCGCCGTCCGCCAGGGTGTCGCCCTTCTTCACGGGCTGACCGCGGGAGACAATCGGCTTTTGGTTGAAACATGTCCCCGCGTTGGAACGCATGAACTTACGAAGTTCGTAGACATAAATACCTTTCTTGGGATCGGTCTTCAGATCTTTGGTCCTTGCGGGCATCTTACCATCCTTCGTCAGGACGATGTGCCGCGCGTCCACTTCCGCGACGATACCATCGACATCCGCGACCTCGACTGCTTTGGAGTCGACCGCCACACGCTCTTCAATTCCGGTTCCCACGAAGGGTGACTCCGATTGGAGAAGCGGCACGCCCTGACGCTGCATGTTCGAACCCATGAGTGCGCGGTTGGCGTCGTCGTGCTCGAGAAAGGGAATCAGACCCGCAGCGACGGAAACAAGCTGCTTGGGCGATACGTCCATGTAGTCGACCTCTTTGGGATCGAGTTCGAGCACTTCGTCCTGATTCCGGCAGGTCACGCGTTTACCAACAAGATAGCCCTTGTCGTTTATTTCGGAATTTGCCTGGGCGATCATGAAGGGCTCTTCCTGATCCGCGTTCAGATACTCGACCTCTTCGGAAACCTTCCCGTCCGTTACTTTACGGTAGGGTGTTTCGATGAAACCGAACTCGTTGATCCGCGCGTAGAGTGAGAGCGAATTGATCAAGCCGATGTTGGGGCCTTCCGGTGTTTCGATGGGGCAAATTCGACCGTAGTGCGTCGGGTGGACGTCGCGCACCTCGAAGCCGGCGCGTTCACGGTTCAAGCCGCCGGGCCCGAGGGCGGAGAGACGCCGTTTGTGCGTCAACTCGGCCAAGGGGTTAATTTGGTCCATGAACTGGGAGAGCTGACTGCGGGCGAAGAAATCGCGGATGACCGTGCTCAGCGCTTTCGGGTTAATCAGCTTTTGCGGCGAAATCGAATCCACACTTTGGTCGTAGAGCGTCATGCGCTCGCGCACGAGGCGCTCGGTGCGGGCCAGGCCGAGGCGGCATTGATTGGCCAAAAGCTCGCCGATGGTCCGGACCCGGCGACTACCGAGGTGGTCGATGTCGTCGAGCGTGCCCTCGCCGCGCTTGAGGCGGGACAGATATTTCGTCGATTCCACAACGTCCTCGGCCCCAATCACGCGCATGTCGAGATCGGTGTCCATCTTCAGCTTTTGATTGAGCTTGTAGCGCCCGACCCGGCCCAGGTCGTAACGGCGGGGATCCTGGAAGAGACGCTTGAGCAATGCCTTGGCATTCGCCGTTGTGGGCGGCTCACCGGGGCGGAGACGTTTGTAAATGTCCTTGAGGGCTTCCTCTTCGTTTTGCGTGGGGTCCTTTTTCAGGCAACGGATGATTGCGCCGTCGTCGACTGAGGTGTCGATCGCCACGACCTTCTTCAGGCCCGCTTTTTCAAAGGAGCGGATGATCGTTTTGGTCAGCGGCTCGAAAGCACGCGCCAACACGACACCTTTGTCCGCATCGACGATATCTTCAGTGAGGACGAGGTTTGAGACGGTGTCACGCTTTAGCGTCTCGGCTACCGATACCTCGTCGAGAGAGTAGAATAGGGTGAGTATCTCCGAGTCGGATCCATAGCCCATGGCCCGGAGCAATGTAGTGAGGAGAAACTTGCGGCGGCGGCGACGGCGGTCGAGATAGACGTAGAGCAGATCGTTTTGATCGAACTGGACTTCGAGCCAGGTGCCGCGATCCGGAATAATCCGAAATGCGTGCAATATCTTCCCGGACGTGTGCACGCTTTCTTCGAAAGCGATCCCTGGCGAACGGTGAAGCTGGCTGACGATGACACGCTCGGCCCCGTTGATAATAAAAGAGCCGCGTTCGGAAACCAGGGGCAATTCCCCCATGTAGATCTCCTCATCCTTGATATGATCCTCTTCGCGCAGGCGCAGCTTGACATACAAAGAGACGGAATACGTGACTCCCTCGCGGATCGCCTCGTTTTCGGTCTCGCGGGGCGGCGTCACGCTGTAGCTGACGTATTCCAGGTGACAACGGCCGTCATAGCTTTCGATCGGGAAAACCTCCGAAAAGACCGCTTCAAGCCCGATAGCCTTGCGTTGGCTGGGGGCCACATCCATCTGGAGAAATTCCTTGTAGGAATCAACCTGGTTTTCAATCAGATTGGGTGGCTGGATAACTTCCTTGAGTTGACCGAAATTCTTGCGCTTTGACATAATGGATGTCCCGGTGACGGTGTTTGGTGACTGGTTTTTGAAAGGTGCTGATCGTGATCAGCGGGAAAGCAAAAAACAGCTAGGCGAGGCTCACCCGATTCAAGGAGAGCTCACCTAGCTGTGAAATTGGACGATTCTTGAGTATAGCAGTTTATCTGATTACTTCAACTCGACTTCTGCGCCAGCGGCTTCGAGCTTTTTCTTGAGCTCTTCGGCTTCGTCTTTGGAAACGGCTTCCTTGACGGGTTTCGGCGCGCCTTCGACGAGATCCTTCGCTTCCTTCAGGCCGAGACCTGTGATCGCGCGGACTTCTTTAATTGTCGAGATTTTGTTCGAACCGGCAGCTTTGAGGATGACGTCGAATTCATCCTTTTCTTCTTCGGCAGGGGCATCGCCACCACCGCCGCCGCCACCAGCGGCGACCGCAACCGGAGCAGCAGCGCTTACGCCCCACTTCTCTTCGAGTTCTTTAACGAGATCAGCCACTTCGAGCACAGTTTGTGCGGAAAGCCACTCGACGACTTGTTCTTTTGTGATATCAGCCATGATGATGTATCTTTCAATTGGTTAGCACCCCGGCGATCGGGGTATTTAAGAGGCGAATTCCTCCTAACCGGATTTTTGGATTTTGGTTTGGTTTTGACCGCGCCCGCCGACCGGAACGGTGACGGGTAGCGATTAAAGGGATGGGGTGGGTGTGTATTTATTCGCCGTTTTCGGCCCGCACTTTTGCTTGCAGAACATTGACGAGGTTTTGTGGAACGGCGTTCAGCACGCGAACCAGGCTCGTGCCGGGCTGGTTTAGCAAGCCGAGAAGCTGGGCGCGCAGAGATTCGAGGCCAGGCAGTTTGGCAAGGGCTTCGATCTGTGCTTTTTCGAGCAATTTGTCGTTTAACACGCCGACTTTGAGTTCGACTTTTTCTTTCTTCTTAAAGAATTCACTGATCACCTTGGCGACGCCCGAGGGATCCTCGCCACCCACGATGATCGCGGTGGGGCCACTCAGGTGCTCTCCCATGTCGGGCATTTCCTGTGCGTTGGCAGCGACCCCGAAGATGCTGTTTTTCACAACGTGGAATTCCGCGTTGTGCTCTGCCAGAGATGCCCGCAGCTCAGCCGTCTCTTCCACGGTGATGCGCTCATAGTTGGCTAGGTAAACGTAGTCGGATTTCTTGAGGTGTTCATTCACCTCTTCAACGAGATATTGTTTTTCTGGTCTCATGGTATAGGTCGCTCCTTATGCTTTGTTGTATTCCGCTACTCCAATGGAGAGCCCGGGGCTCATGGTGGCGCTTAAGGTCAGGCTCTTCAGGAACTTCACTCCTGAAATCTTCGGACGTGCTTCCACGAGGGCTTTAATCGCCGCCTCCGCATTTTCCGCGATTTGCTCGGGGGAAAAAGAACGCTTGCCCACGACGATGGCGACGTTGGCCGTCTTATCCATCTTGAATTCGACACGCCCGGCCTTTACCTGATTGATCCCTTCGGGAATGTCGTCCGTAACGGTGCCGGACTTCGGGTTGGGCATAAGGCCACGGGGCCCTAACACGCGAGCCACCTTGCGGACGCTCTTCATCGCGCTGGTCGTGGCGATGGCGACGTCGAAATCGATCCATCCCCCGGTTACTTTCTCGATCAGTTCATCAAGCCCGGCTTCGTCGGCCCCGGCAGCGAGGGCTTCTTCAGGATTTTCCGTGAAGACAACGACCCGCACTGTCTTACCGCTTCCGTGCGGAAGCTGCAGAGTGCCGCGAACCATTTGATCGCTCTTCCGTGGATCCGCTGAGAGGTGGGCGTAGATTTCGACGGTTTCGTCGAACTTCGCTTTTGGTAGTTTGTTGAGTAGCGCAGACGCTTCTTCGACCGAGTAAGTCTTCGTCAGATCAGCCATTTCGACTGAGGAACGATAGCGTTTGCTTCCCTTTATTTGCTGGGTAGCCATGATGATATCTCTATTGTGGTTGAAACCGGCATGCAGAGAGCGTGCCGTGAAATGCGGGTGGAAATCACTTAGCCAACGACCTCGAGCCCCATGGAGCGCGCCGTGCCTGCGATGATGTTGAAGGCGGCGTCCTCATTTTTCGCATTGAGGTCTGCCTTCTTGGTTTCACAAATCTCGAGGATTTGCTCGCGGGTCACCTTACCCACTTTGTCTTTGTTCGGGACGCCGGATCCCTTGGCAATACCGGCCGCTTTTTTGAGCAGAATCGCGGCAGGCGGTGATTTCAATATGAAACTAAAAGAACGGTCCGCATAGACGGTAATCACACACGGAAGGATCATTCCGGCCTGGTCTTTTGTCTTGGCATTGAATTCCTTGCAGAACCCCATGATGTTGACGCCCTGGGCACCCAGTGCGGGACCGACCGGGGGTGCGGGATTGGCAGCGCCGGCGGGCAGTTGTAGACGAATTTGTCCTGTAATTTTCTTAGACATGAGGATTCAATGCGGGTTGGTTGGATTTCTAGCTTTCTTCAGTTCTTTCGACTTGCCAGTATTCAAGTTCGACAGGCGTGTAACGCCCGAAAATCGATACGGAAACTTTCAGACGACCCCGATCCGGATCAATCTCTTCGATCTTGCCAACCAGGTTGGCAAAGGGGCCGTCGTTGACTTTGACCATTTCGCCGAGATCGTATTCGATCTTCGGCTTTTCCTTGCCCTCGGCTTCTTCGACTTGGGTGAGAATACGATCAATTTCACTCTTTTTCAGAGGGCTTGGACGGTCCCCTCCCACGAAATTGATCACGCCCTGCGCTTCCCGGACGAAATACCAGGGCTTTTGCAGCAGCTTACCATCGTCGTCATACAGGCGCATGTTGACGAAGATATAACCGGGGTAGAATTTACGGGTTTTCGTGCTTTTTTTACCACTCTTAACTTCCGTCACGGTTTCGGTGGGCATGAGCACATCGAAGACATACTCTTCCATCTCCTCAACAGTGATGAACTTATCAAGATATTTCTTTGCCTTCTGCTCTTGGTTGGAAAGCACTTGAACGGCATACCAGCGAGGGCCTGTGACTGAAGAGGAATTCGACATTACGGAGTCTGGAAACGGGAAAATGGAGTGCAAACGGAGGGCACTATGCAGCAGAAAGAAATCGGCAAATACCTTGCCTAACGGACCCAAGTGGTCAGCAGTTCCACTCCATTCATCAGCGAAAAGTCGATCAAAGCAATATAGGACCCGAGAATGGCGGTCGCGATCAAGACAACAATGGTCGAATCGCGCAGCTCTCGCTTGGTCGGCCACGAGGCCTTCTTGAGCTCGGTCATCATCTCTTTGTAAAAGAGACGGATGCTGGTAAATGGATTTTTCATGAAATATGCGTGGCAGGAGAGGAGGGACTCGAACCCCCAACTTACGGTTTTGGAGACCGTTGCTCTACCAATTGAACTACTCTCCTGTGCGATTTGGGTTAAATTCTGCTTATAACAGTGACGCCGAGGACCCATTTAGAGCCCTCGGCGAAAACTGGAAACTGTTTTAAAAAGATGATCTATTTGATCACCTCTGCGATACGACCGGCACCGATGGTGCGTCCACCTTCGCGGATCGCGAAACGTTGACCCGCCTCCATGGCAGTTTTCTTACCGAGTTCGATCTCAACAGTAAGGTTATCGCCTGGCATGACCATCTCAACACCTTCAGGGCATTTGATGATACCGGTCACGTCGGCCGTGCCGAAGAAAAACTGCGGACGGTAGCCGTCGAAGAACGGGGTGTGGCGACCACCTTCTTCCTTGGAAAGAACATAAAGCTCAGCCTTGGCGGCGGTGTGCGGCGTGATTGAACCGGGTTTCGCGATGACCTGACCGCGCTCAATGGAGTCACGCTCAATACCACGGAGGAGAATGCCCACATTGTCACCGGCCATCCCCTGATCGAGTTGTTTGCGGAACATTTCCACACCCGTTACCGTGGTCTTTCTGGTTTCGCCCATACCGACGATTTCGATATCTTCGCCGACTTTGACAACACCACGCTCGATACGACCGGTGGCCACTGTGCCGCGACCAGTAATCGAGAAAACGTCTTCCACCGACATAAGAAGGGGCTTGTCCGTTTCACGGGTGGGCTCGGCGATGTCAGCGTCGATCGCATTCATCAGGTTGGTGATGGCTTCGACGCCTTCGGGCTTGCCCTCGAGGGCGGCCGTAGCAGAACCACGAACGATCGTGATATCGTCGCCGGGGAATTCGTATTTGGAAAGGAGGTCGCGGACTTCCATTTCGACGAGCTCAAGCAGCTCTTCGTCATCGAGAAGATCGACCTTATTGAGCCAAACCACGATCGTGGGCACCCCAACCTGGCGAGCCAGCAGGATGTGCTCGCGGGTTTGCGGCATGGGGCCGTCTGCGGCGGAAACAACCAGAATCGCACCGTCCATCTGAGCGGCACCGGTGATCATGTTCTTCACAAAGTCTGCGTGGCCCGGGCAATCGACGTGGGCGTAGTGGCGGGTCTCGGTCTCATATTCAACGTGAGCAACCGCAATCGTGACCGTCTTCGTCGCGTCACGAACTGTGCCACCCTTGGCAATATCTGCATAGGACTTAAACTGAGCCAGCCCCTTGTCGGATTGCACCTTGAGGATAGCAGTCGTTGTCGTTGTTTTTCCGTGGTCGATGTGACCGATTGTGCCGACGTTTACGTGCGGTTTCGTTCTTTCGAATGTTTCCTTAGCCATGATTGATGTTATTTAGTGTTGAGAGATTGTTTGTAGGTGTTGTTTGCTTTTTCTAAAATGGAGCCCTCGAGCGGGATTGAACCGCCGACCTCATCCTTACCAAGGATGCGCTCTACCACTGAGCTACAAGGGCACATCGCAATTGATGAAAATGAGTTGAAAAGAGCTGAGGACCCAAACCGTAAGGCTTGAATTTTGAGAAAGCCCGCGAAAATGTGCTTTGCCCTCCGACCCGTCAATACTTATTTCGAAAAAATCGAAGCTAAACCGTATACGGCTTTTTGAAAATCGCCCCACTGCGGCGGCGCTCGGCGATTCGCTCAACTTCGCCCTCCGCCATGGGCTTCGGGTTACTGGTTTCAGGGTCGATTTTCCATTTGGCCGGTTTGAGATCGTGATCCACCGCCACCCGGTAGTCGAAGACGAAGCAATCCCCCTCCCAAAGGCTTCTTTCCTTCGGCATGGTCTCGAGGTAGCGCAGAATGCCGCCTTTCAGATGGTAGACGTTTTCGAAGCCTTTCTGCTTCAAGTAGGCCGTCGAGCGCTCGCAGCGGATGCCGCCAGTGCAATACATGGCGATCTTTTTGTCCTTTTGAGAGGCCAAATGCTCATCCACGAAACTGGCAAAGGCTGTAAAATCCTCGGTCTGCGGGTTGATGGCTCCCTTGAACCGCCCGACTTCCACCTCGTAGTCATTCCGCGTGTCGATGGTGATAACATCCGGATCGGCGATCAATTCATTCCACGCCTCCGGTTCTAGATAGGTGCCGACCGCCGCCCGCGGGTCAGCCCCTTTCTGGCGAAAGGTCACGATTTCCGGTTTCTTCTTCACCTTAAATTTCGGGAATGGGTTAAAATCAGCGTAGGAATATTTCACTTCCATCGCCGCGAAACGCGGATCCGACTTGAGCAAAGCAATGGTGCTATCCACCGCCTCGTGTGAGCCGGCGCAGGTCGAATTAATTCCCTCCGGTGCGAAGATCACCGTGCCCCGCAGCCCGACCTCCAAACCATGGTCGACCATGCGGTCTGCCCAGGCATCGCGATCAGGCAGGTCGGTGAAATGGTAAAACGCGGCGATTTTCCAAGCATCGGACATTGCCCTGGCGGTCTACTGATTCGCACACGGAAATCAAGATGAAATGAACTGGCCGTCACCAACTCAAGCGAGTGACTTCCCTGCGATCCTCTATAATTAAGCCTTGTCATGTGGTCGCGACCTGTCAAAGCCCTCCGCCTCACTTCGGCGGTGACTTCGACAAAACAGTCTCACGCCACCACGCGCTCAAGTATCGGTATACGTCCGTTCAACGGGCACATTTACAGCTATTATGGACACAAATTTTACCGACCTCGGGCTGCGCCCGGAACTCATCGAGGGCATCGAGCGCCTCGGCTACGAATCCCCTTCACCCATCCAGGCGCAAACCATACCGCTCGCCCTCTCGGGCAGCGACATCGTCGGCCTATCCCAGACCGGCTCGGGCAAGACTGCGGCCTTCGGCCTACCCGCCCTCAATCTCATTGATATCAAGCGCGACGAAACGCAGGTCCTCGTGCTCTGCCCTACCCGCGAACTCGCCGTGCAGGTCTGCGAGGAAATCCACCGTCTGGCCGCTTGCCTGAAAGGCCTCGTGGCCGTGCCCGTCTACGGCGGGGCTCCACTCGACCGCCAGATGCGCGCCCTGCGCAAGGGTGCCCATATCGTCGTCGGCACCCCTGGTCGCATCATGGACCACCTCCGACGAAAAACGCTGCGCACCGATTCCATCCGCCTTTGCGTTCTCGACGAGGCCGACCGCATGCTCGACATGGGCTTCCGCGAAGACATGGAAATCATCCTCGGCGACATGCCGGAAGACCGCCAGACGCTCTTTTTCTCGGCGACCATGAATAAAGCCGTGGAGGGGCTGATAAAAACCTTCAGCCGCGATGCCCAACCCATCTCCATCGAGCGCAAATCGCTCACCGTCGATACCATCGAGCAAACCTACTATGAAGTCCGCAACCGCTCCAAAATCGAGGTGCTTTGCCGCCTGCTGGATCTGGAGACCAGCCCGAGAGGCATCGTCTTTTGCAATACCAAGCAAATGGTGGAAGATGCCACCGAGGCACTGAGCGCCCGCGGCTACGTAGCAGACCGAATTCACGGCGACATTACTCAATCGAACCGCGAACGCGTCATCAAACGATTCAAAGACGGCTCCGTCGAGCTGCTTGTGGCGACTGATGTGGCCGCGCGCGGTCTCGACATCGACGATGTGGGCATCGTATTTAACTATGACCTGCCACACGACCCCGAGGACTACGTGCACCGCATCGGCCGCACGGGCCGGGCCGGGCGCTCCGGCAAGTCCATCACCTTTGTTTACGGGCGCGACATCTACCGCCTCGAAGCCATCGAGCGCTACACCCGCCAAGTCGTGCGCCGCATGCCCATCCCCAGCCTCGAGGATGTGGAGGGCCGCAAAACCGACAAGGTCTTCAACAAACTTCGCGAAACCCTCGAAGCGGGCACTTTCAAACGGCACGACGATCTCGTGGATCGCCTCCTCGACGTCGGCCACACTCCGACCGATATAGCCAGCGCCCTCTTCGATCTGCTCGGCAGCGGTGAAGGCCGGGACGGCGAAAAAATCGCCGAGGACAGCGAAGCGTTCGATCCCAACCCCAAACGGAAAAGCGGCGGAGGCGGCAGCAAGAAAAAAGGAGGTTTTCAAGGCAAACGCGGCTTCAAACAGCGTGGAGGCGCCGGCTACAAGAAGCGCGGCAACGACGCGATTGGCGGCGAGTCCCAATGGAGCAGCGGCCCCGGCAAACCCAAGCGCCCATTTAAGACAAAAAGCAAAATCGCCGGAGCCAAGTTTAAGAAAAAGCCGGGGAATCATTCCACCGGTGATAAAATACCCGCCCGCCGGTTTAAGCGCCCGGATTGAGGGACGGCAAAACTTCCGACTATCGGTTTGCATTTCGGGTCAAGCTGGCTTGTATTCCAAGCATGCCTAACATCGTATTCAAAAAATCCGGCGTCACCGCTCCCTGGACAGGGGATGAGGAAAGTATCCTCGAACTCGGTGAGGCGCACGACCTCGACCTCGACTTCGGCTGCCGCATGGGCAACTGCACCGCCTGCCAGCAACCCATCGTTTCCGGTGAGGTGGAGTATCCCAACGGCCACACCGGCGAGCCCGAAGAAGGTAACGCCCTCCTCTGCTGCAGCCAGCCCAAAGGCGACGCCGACGTAGTCGTCGACGCCTAACGCCACGTGGCGTGCTCGCTCGCCGAGCGCCCCAAGGGTTACTGGTCGAAAACTTTGCTTTCCCCTGCAAAGCTGATTTACGTGGCGTGCCAACTCACCGAGCGCCCCAGCCGTTGTTGGTCGGCGGTTCTACCCACGCATTCACAATCCCCGGGCCAACCACTTGGCCGCACTCGCATCACTCCCCGCATGCAGCAACGCGCGCAGCTCGACCGCACTCTTAACCGCTTCCTCAGCAGCCGACTTCTTATCAATCGCCCGCAACAGCTCCCGCTCCAAATGACCCGCGCTCGCTGCCCCTTGGATATATTCGGGATGCAAAGGCCGATCAAGCAATAGGTTGGCAATACCAATATACTTCACCTTAACGAGCATTCGCCCAAGCCAATAGCTCAGAGGATTGAGCCGATAGGCAATCGCCCCCGGGATACCCGACAGCGCGCAGGCCAGCGACATCGTGCCGGAACTCATCAATACCGCGCCGGCCTCCAGATTCGGCGAACCGTTGCGCACCAGCTCAATACTGGCGGCCAAGTCCGGCTCCTTCTCAAGAATCCCCTGCAACTGCTCGCGTATCGCTGCGCTCGGGTAAACCACCGTCGCTCTTAAGTCCGGCCTGGCCACACGCGCTCTGCGGTAGCCCGCCAGCAGGACCGGAAAAATCCGGCCCACCGCCGCGCTCCGACTCCCCGGTAGAAGCAGAACCGGCCCGTCCGCTTCATATCGAAACGGCGGCTCCCAATCGGCCCGGGCGAAAGGATGCCCCACAAATTCCGTCTGCAGATCTGTATCCGCGAAGCATTCAACCTCGAAAGGGAAAATCACCCCGAGCCGATCGAGCAGCTGCGCCATCTTGAACCGCCGCTTCGCCTTCCACGCCCAGACCTGCGGACTCACATAGTAGCTTAGCCCGATCCCGCCGCCGCCCTTTTTGCTCAACCCCCGCGCCGACAGCTGCTCGGCCAGCCGCAGATTAAATCCCGGGTAATCGACAAAGCAGATGTGCCTTGGCTGATACCGCTCGACCCAATCCAGTGTTCGCTCGAAGATACCTTTGAAAAAATTGTAGTGCCGGACCACTTCGACGAATCCGACAATCGACACCGCCGTCAGATCATAGAGCAACTGCGCCCCCGCCGCCTGCAATTGAACCCCGCCCAGGCAAGCTACCTTGAGCTCCGGATGCATCCGGCGCAGATCCGCGAGCAAGACCGCCGCATGCTCATCCCCCGAATGCTCGCCCGCGATAATAAGCAGATCCGGCCGCCCGTCAACAGGCTCGGGGAATCTCGTTGTGACTAAAGTTGCGTCCGACATGTTTCGCTAGATTCGTAGGGGCTTCACTTGTGAAGACCGCCGCAGCAGCCGTTGACGTAGGGGCTTCACTTGTGAAGACCGCCGAGCCACGGCCCCGCATACGCGGCCTTCACAAGTGAAGCCCCTACGCTCAAGCTCGCACCCAACATCCAACCTATCTCCCATGAATCAACTCCGTTACCTGAATGGCCAACTCCAGGGACGATTTCCCCAGCTCGGCCCCCACCTTCGGCTTCCCCGCCTCACGCACCACCTCGACAAACGACTCCAGCTCCAGTTTGAGCGGCTCATCTTTTTCAATCGGAATCTCTTCCCTTACGAGTTCCGCGCCTTCCTTACGCAAAAAGTGCCCGCTCTGCTCCTGGAAATTGAGCGATAGATAGTTCTGCGGCTGAAAGACCCGAATTTCGCGCACCTTCTTCTCACTCACCCGGCTGGTGTTGATATTAGCCACGCAACCGTTTGCAAACGTGATCCGCGCGTTGGCGATATCCTCCGAGTTCGAAAGCACGTTCACCCCTACCGCGTCGACCTGTTTGACCGGCGACCGCACCAGCGCCAGGATGACCCCGAGATCATGTATCATTAAATCAAGGACAACCCCCACCTCAGTGCCGCGGGGATTGAAGGGTGCCAACCGGTCTGCCGTAATATACTGCGGCTGCGTGACCGCGTTCTCCAAATAGCCCATGACCGGGTTGTAGTGCTCAATGTGTCCTACCTGAACGATGCAGCCGTTCTCCTTCGCCGCCGCCAGTATCGCTTCCGCCTCGTCCAACCCCGTGCAAAGCGGTTTCTCAATCAGGAGGTGACAACCGCCCCCCAGTAACGGCACCGCCACTTCACAGTGCTTGTCCGTCGGCACGACCACGCTGACGGCATCGCACGCCGCCGCCAGAGCCTCTGCCGTGTCGAACCGTTGGCACCCATATTTTTCGCAGATTTCCGCCGCACGCACATCGTCAAACTCGACAATGCCGACCAGCTCACAGCATTCCAGCGCCGCATAAATGCGCGCATGATGCTGCCCAAGATACCCCGTCCCCACCACGCCGCAGCGTATTTTTGTTTGATCCGTCATCCTACCAGGAAAACCAAGCTTTCCGGAACAGACAAGGCGCGAATGTGGAAACGCTAGGGTGCTGGCGCAATTTTAGATGCGGGGCAGCTACCTAAAGGAAGCTGCATACGTATGTCCGCTCCTTTAGGTGCGGAACAAGCTAAGGCAACACCGACGGACGAATTTCACCCCGCACTTAAAATTGCATCCGAAACGCTACAACCGGAATTCTAAAGCTTGCATTTACAAACCAGTTCAAC
>JAAAPI010000003.1 GCA_009908325.1 Verrucomicrobiota bacterium
CCGCTTCTCGCCGATGCGCCCGCCCTCGGCACCGTCCCCTTCACCGACGGTTTCGAGAGTGACGCCCCCGGCACCTTCGCCAGCGGCACCCGCCAATGGTCACTGACCGGCGGCACGGTCGAAGTATTGGCTGAAGTCGATGCACCCGCAGGCAACCAGTATCTGAAGGCCACGGACGGAGAGACCCCCACCGTTCTCAGCCGCCTCTTTGAGGACCCGCAAAGCCACAGCGAAGTCTGGATCGACTTCCAACTCAAAGTCGGCCACCGCGCCGAAGCACCCGTAGAACTTTCCGCCCCCCGCGCCGCCTCCGCCTCTTATTTCGGCCCCGACGGTCGCCTCCGCGCCCTCGACGGCAACGGGCAGGGCGGGGGAGCGTGGCTCGCCCTGGAGCACCCGCCAATCCCGGAAGGCAATTGGGCCCGCCTCACCGTCCACCACAACTACGCCGCGCAGACCTGGTCGGTCTGGATCGACGGCGGCCGCCGCGCCGAAAGCCTCGGCTTCCGCGACACTGTGCCCGCCTTCAGCCAGTTGCAATTTGATCAGCTCAACGCCCTGGACGATGTCTCCGTCGCCGCCACCGAGCCCGCCGCCCTCGACAACGACGGCGACGGCCTCACCAATGCGGAAGAACTCGCGCTCGGCACCGATCCCGAAGCCACCGACACCTCCGGCGACGGCATGAGCGATGGGGATAAACTTGCCCACGGTCTCGATCCCCTGGCCAGCGATGCCTTTATCACCAGCTTACAAGCAGATGGGCAAGGCGGCTACCTGTGGGAGACCGAATTTACCGCCACCGAGGGCTTCACTTCCGGCGACCTTCACGGCCAGAACCACTGGAACGCCAGTGCGGTTGGGGTGACTGGCAGCGAAACCGCTGCCTTCTCGGACCCGATGACTTCCAGCTCAATGGAGCGCTACTTCGGGAGCTCAGGACAGACTGCCATCTGGCTCAGCTTCCGCGCCCGGCTCACCCCCGGCAAACTGCCCGAAGTCATCACCGACGGTGGGCAACCGCTCTCCCTCGTCTTCGGTGCCTCAGCAGGAAGTTTCCTCTCCACCTATGATGCCAACACTGCTGCTTGGAGCGATTTCTCAGTCGACAGCGACCTTGCCGAGTGGAACGATTATACCGTTCATCTCGACTATGCGACAGGCCGCGCCATGCTCCTGCTCAACGGCGGCCTCGTCGCCGTCGATCTGCCATTCTTCAACCGCGACGGTATGGCCCTTACCCGTATCCAGCTACTTCGGGACGCCCTGGAGGCGGCCCTTGATGAGCCCGGAGCCGACACCGAAATCGACTCCATCACCCTCGCCACCGCTGAGCCCGCCGACCTCGACTTTTCCAGTGACGGCATGACCAATGCCGAAAAACGCACTCTCGGCCTCGACCCCTGGCTCAACGACAACTCCGGCGACGGTTTCCCCGATGTCTGGCTCGTTCAATATGGCTTTGATCCGCTGACAAGCTTCGACCCCCAATCCGACACCGACGGCGACGGGTTGAGCATGGCCGACGAATATGCCTTCGCCACCGACCCGACCAATCCCGATACCGACGGCGACGGCTATCTTGACGGCGAAGAAGTGATCGCCGGGACCGATGCTCTAGAAGTTTCGGATTCACCTGATGCGCGGGGTTATTTGGACTGGGTTTTGACTGATATCAACCAGTCGTCGCCAGCCGCTGCTTTCACGGTCGATGGTAAAATCGCTCTGCAGGCCGCTGGTTACGGTTTACACAATACCGCAACCGACCGCCTCTCTCTGCTGCATCAAACCGCGCAAGGCGATTTCACGATGACGCTGCGAATCCACGAATTCGATAACCCGCACGCCAATGCGCACATCTCCCTGACCGCCCGCCGCTCGACCGATTCCCGCTCGGCTCTGGTTTCCTTTGCCGCCCGGGGGGATAACCGCCAGCGCGCCTATTCACTGTTCTCCCGCCCGCAGGATGGCGGTTCGTGGACCCGCAGAAACAAAAATGTGGTTGCCTTTGCGGACCCGCCCAACCGCTATTTTCGGCTTAGCAAGTCCGGCGATGTTTGGACGGCGTCTGCATCCCGCGACGGTCTTGCTTACGAGGTGATCTGGGAAATCATTCATGAGGAGCCCGGCCCTTACGAACTGGGTGTTTCCCTTAATGGACGTGGCATTCACGATACCGTGCGCGCTGTTGTCAGCGTGGAGGAGCTACTGATCGATTCCGATAGCGACGGGCTCTGGGATCACGAGGAACTCGCTCTTGGCACCGATCCGTATTCTGCAGATACCAGCGCCGACGGGATATCCGATTACGAAAAAGCACATGTATTTTATCTGGACCCGCTCGCCTCCGATACGGAGCTACAGGCCGTCGATGCCAACGCAATTTCCGGTGCGGATTTCCATAGCTCGACCGGATCGTGGACGCGCCAAAACGGAGAGGTGTATGCCACCGATTCCGTCGGATCGCTTTTTTACGATGTCGACCTCGCCGAGCCCGGTACCTATCGGCTCATCGTCGAATTTACCGAAAATAACTCCCTTGCGCCTGCGGCGGGAGGCATCTTCGACCTGCGGGCGGATTTCGCGGGTCTGGGCTTGGGCACCCGCCGGAATACCGCCGCCTATGGTAAAACCGCTACCGTGCACTTTGATCTCCCCCATCTGAGCGCCGGTGTCCATCCCCTGCGGCTCGATTGGCTCAATTCCACATCCGGTTCCTTCCTCCGCGTAAGGGAGATCCGTCTCGTCCGTTTCAATGGCCCTGACGCCAATGAAAATGGCGAAGCCGATTGGATCGAAAACCGTCTGGCCCTTACCTCGCAAATCGACACCCTGCCGCAGGCCATCCACGTTTCCCCGGTCAATATCGAGGGGGCCAGTTTCGCAGCCCAAACGGTAAGTGCGCAGGCTCAACCGGATGACCAGCCGTCCGAATCCGTCGATCTTGAGGTGCATCCAGGCTTGTCCGGTCGCTACTTCCTCGATGCCCCGCTTGATCCGGAAGCCGCCACTACCGTGCGGATCGAAGACCAGAATGGCCTCGGCCAGCACGAACTTCGTCTCGAGTGGGCGGCCTTCAATGTCGTCGAACACGACGCAATCGATATCCGCTTAGACGATTCGCTTCTCCTCATGGCCGAAGATACCAACGCCTCCGCACAGACTGTGCAACTGCAGCTGACCGCCCCGGATGGAACGGTGGAAGTGCATTCCCTCGCACCCGGTGCCCGTTTGCAGGCACTGTTTGATCACGCGGGACTCTGGCTGGCGAGCGCTGAACTTCCGGATCCGGACGGGGACCCGGGTGCCACCATTCAGTTTGTCACCGAGATTAAGGTCTATGCCGGCAGTCTGAATCCAGCCCCCATTGTGTTCGAAAATCGAAGCCGCACTTGGAAGCCGACGCTTTCCAGTCCCGATATCGAACTAGAAGCAGATCCGGGCGTTTCCCTGATTGAAACCGATCCAGGCGCCTCTCTCCGCCGTTTTCAACTCGCTGCGTCCCGTTCCGGCGGTAATATCCTCGCCCGTCTGCCCGATGCGGGCCCCATCCTAGGCGGAACCTCCGTCCAGGCGGTGGTCGACCGCACCCGCGAACTGCTGCGCGACCAGATTGTCGAGACCTTTGCCGATGGCACTGTGATGGTGCGCTCTGCCATCCAACTCGGTGATGTCCCGGACGATCTGGAAATTCAAATCAATATATTCAAATCCGGCGTCACTTTCGAGGACGGTACCATCTCGCGCCATCTCACCGCCGCTGATTTTGATGAAACCGGGCGCTACCAGTTTTTCATGCTTCGCTCCCCGGGTGTGCGTGGAGGCAACTGCCACCGCATCACCTATCGTCAGGACGGCCAAGTGCTCTCGACTCTTTAATTCCGGCTAATGTTTGTGTTCAAGGTGTTTCTTTTGTCTCCAGTTCGTCGCTTTTGCCTGTTTTGCCTGATCGTCTCGGGCGCACTTGCCCCGGCGTACGCGACATCCGAGACGCTCTCGAGCGATCCCATTGCCCGGCTCACCAGCCGGTCTGCCGAGACCGATTTTCCCGTTCGTCACGCGCTCCTGCATGCCATGGATGAAACGGCACTGCAAGCGGGTGCGTCGCGCCTGATGGAGTTCCTGAATCAGGATACCCCACCTCCAGAGATGGAACCCAACGACTTTCTCTCCCTCAAAAATGATGTGGCAGACCGGTTGATCATCCACGCCATCCACCCGTCCGAACATTTGCGGCTCGCCCTGCGGACCATCCGCGACCGCGACCGCGACTTCGTCTGGCGCGACTACTGCCTGCAGAAAATTCCCGAACTCATGGCCGCCGATGCGCTGGAGGCCGCCGACCGGCAACCGGCCGCCGAACTCTTGGAAACCCTCATTGCCGGGAACGACCCGGGCTTGACTGGTACCGCCCTGATCGCCGCATTGCATTTGAGTGAGGGGGCTATGGCCGAGTGGGCACCGCCCGCGCGCCACCTCGGTGCCGCCGCCCTCGATTGTGCCCGCACGGAGGGCGCCCCGCTCATTGACCGTGTCACCGCCCTCCAGGTCGCCGCCGGACTGGGCCACAGCGGCACCGCCACCTATGCAGCCTCACTTTTGCATAGCAAACAGAGCGAATCCTCGCCAGCTGTGCCCGCCATGCTGCGCACGTCCGCCATCGCCGCACTCGGCGTTGTCGGCGACCCCCGCTACCTTGCCCTCGTCGAGCAGCACCGCCGCTCCCCCGATGTCCGCCTGCGGGCCGCAGCCCGCACCGCGTTTGACCGCTTGGCCACCGACTGAACCCATAGAAGCACTTTTTCAACGAAACGATATGATCAAAACAACCTCAATTTTCGTAAAATCCGCACGTTGGCTACGCCTGCTGGCTCTAACCGCTCTCTGCCTCGCAGCACCGTTGCACGCCGTTAATCGCAGTAGTGATCCAGACCCTGACAAGCCCGATGACGATCCCTGCACAGAAGTCGACGAGTCCGCTGGTTGTGTGAGTTTCGGCTTTTACTTCCCCATCCTTCCCCTTGAGGAAGGCTTGGGCGATCAGCAGTTTCGCATCGTTCAAAGGGAGCCGTCGCCCTCGCTCTTCACGCCTGCAGGTCTCGATTATTCATCGGTTGTCCTCACCTATGTCGCCTCCATCACCGATGCCGCAGATTTGCCCGTAGGAATCGCCCATGAGTTCGAAATCACGAATGTCAAAAACGAGGCCATGCGATTTCAGGTCAAAGATGGGGAATCCAGCGGGCGAACTGTGGCCGGAACCGACGAGGACTACCGTGTCCGATTGCTGGATGCTTCGGGCGAACCGGTGGCCTCCGACCCTGTTTCCTTTCGAGTGATCCGCAAGGATTCAAGCCAGATTGACTATCCCGCTTTCAAGGGGAGAACCCCGCAGCGATTTGTCACAGAGCAGGGAAGACTCATCGACTTGAGCACCACCCTTGGATCCGCCGTGGAAGTCAAGCTTTCGGAGGGCTTTTTTCGTCAGATTAAATCTGTCTCCGGCCTCGCAAATATTGTCGTCATCGATGATTTTAGCTATGAAATCCGTCTCTACACACCCGACAACAGCGGCATCAAAGGGACCGAAGGTCTCTACGAGCCAACGGGCGATCCTTACCGCACGATTCAAGTCGTTAATCCCACCGGTGATCCCCTCGACAACGACTGGGTCCGCATCGTCGATACCCAAGGCCCTTACGAGAAAACCACCGATTGGCGCTACGTTCCCGCAGCCAAAGATTGGGCCATGACCCGGGGTGGCGGACTCCTTACTGAGCAAATCATCATCACCGAGGACACGGCCACTGGAGACGAGGTAAAAACTGTCGAACTGCGGAACGAAAACGATGAACTCGTCTCCCGCAAGCGTTCGATTATCCATGAGTTCCCATGGGGGCAAGAGGTTGTTCAGGAAACGGAAGATCCAGATGGGATCGCACTCACTACGACCTATGGCTTCGTCGAGTCCACTACGGCCGACGGCTACGGCAAAAAAAACGAAATCATCAGTCCCGATGGCTCGTGGACGCGATACACATTCGACGCCGAGGGCAGAAAAATTAGCCAGATCGAGCCTTGGCTCGACAGTTCCGTTTCGGCTCCCGCCAATCAGGCAATGGAAACCATTTACGCCTATCAAGCGCTCGAACCCAGTGACAGCGTTGAGGACTTCGATCAGCGCCCGAGAACGGTAACCGAGCGCATCCTCGGGGTGGAAGTCGCCCGTACCTACTACGCTTATTTCATCGATTCGCTCACCGGAGACTATGTTGAAATCGAAGAGCGTACCGTTCAGCCAAGCGCCGCTTACGGCGCACCCGCCAACCTCCGCACCACCCGCCGTTACTACGGCGCGGCAACAGCTCCGGTCGAGAACGGACGCCTCAAAAGCATCGAATATCCCGACGGGACTATTGAGACGCATAGCTATTCACAAAATAATCCGACAGGGGAGTATTCCGCTGATGCCGACTTCGTCGAAACCATTGACCGGCTCGCTCTTGTCGCCGACACGCCCACCCCTGTCGCAGGTAAGAGCATACGCACCGTACAAACGAAAGACCCACGCGCAAATCTAGTGAGTCAAACCAGCTATGTCTACGACGGTTCCGATTGGCAGATTTCTGATACCATGGAGCAGGATTACACTGCGGAAGTCGCCCTTCGCCAATTCCAGTTATTGGAAACCCGTAGAAATGGCCGAATATCTTTCAGCCAGACTTGGAACGGCCGCCATATCGCCACCCGGACCGACGAGTTCGGCACCGTCACCAGCTTCTTCTATGACCCACTCGACCGCCTTGAACTCGAAGTCAAAACCGGGCACGGCGGCCGCCCCGACATCTTCACCACCTATGACCGATCCCTTGGTGCCCTCGACTGCGGCTGCGACGGTGAGCGTATTATGACCCGCACAGCCGGGGGACTCGAACTGACCTCCCACAAGAAAACGGACTCTGTGGGCCGTCATTCCGAGACGCTCGACGAGAACGGCTACACCTCCAACTTCAGTTACATTGACAACGAGCGGGTGACCACTCGGACGAGTCCAGACGGCTCGACAGTGGTTACGGAAAAACACCTCGACGGTCGACTCAAATCAATCACTGGCACAGGCGTCATTCCCGAATATTACACTTACGGCGTCCATGCGGATGGCACCCAGTGGACTCGAGTCGATACCGCCGATGCCACCTTTCACACGATCGAGAATATTTCCACTGCCACCGATCTGCGTTACCGCAAAACCACCTTCGATGTCGCCGGGCGCATGATCCGCGAAGAGAGCCCCGCCTTCACCGGCGGCACCATCAC
This sequence comes from Verrucomicrobiota bacterium, assembly GCA_009908325.1. Classification (GTDB taxonomy): domain Bacteria; phylum Verrucomicrobiota; class Verrucomicrobiia; order Opitutales; family Coraliomargaritaceae; genus Thalassobacterium. The sequence continues at coordinate 7,318 of JAAAPI010000003.1, forward strand.
CCACACCATGGAATACAACGACCGTGGCCTGCTTGCCAAGCAGACCGAGACCGGCCGCGACGATACACTCTTTGAATACGATTCTCTAGCCAATCTCGTCCGCAGCGGCCTCGACATCAATGCCAACGGCAGTCTCAATCTCGCCTCCGCCGACCGGATCACCGAAACCGAGACACTTCACCAACAGGATGGGGCAGGGCACTGGTTCGCGGTCACTACCACCACCGTCTACCCCGAGACAGGTAGCGCCACAGCCGTAAAAGTGGCGACCAACAAGCGCCGCCTCTCCGGCTTCATCACAGATGCCTCCCTCGGCACCCTCGCTTCCGAGCAAATCTCCGTCGACGTCCACGACAACGAAACTGTTCGCCAAACCTGGATCGATCATGATGCCAAAACCGTTACTCAATTGGAAGACAATCCGGAAAGTCAAAATAACGCTTTTGGTGATTCGGTCGATAGTGGAGACAATAATGGCGATGGTTTCACCTGGGACGTCGAATCCGTTACTATAAATGGACTTTTAGTCTCGCGCAACAGTCCGACCGTTCTCGAGCCCACCATCTTCGACTATGACGCCCTCGAGCGCCGTATCTCGGTCAAAGACCCCCGCCATCAGAACGCCGCTACCACCGACTACTACACAAGTACACGCCAAATTTTCACCCAAACCGATGCCGACGGTAATACTACCGCCTTCGAGTATTACGACAACGGCGAAACAGGAGCCGGACAGGTCAAAGCCGTCACCGACGCCCGCCTGCAAAAGAGCTACTTTGCCTACGATGATCTCGGTCGACAAACCCACACCTGGGGCGAGACCGATTATCCGCAGGCCTACGGCTACAACGCCTACGGCGAACTGGCCACCCTCACCACCTGGCGCGACGCCAGCGACAGTATCGACTTCACCACCGCCACCTGGCCCGCCGAAGCGGAAAGCGAAGGCGGGGACACCACCACCTGGACCTACGATGCCGCCACCGGCCTGCTCAACCGCAAGGAGTACGCCGACACCAACGGGACGGACTACACCTACGACAGCGCCAACCGCCTCGCCGTCCGCACCTGGGCACGCGACGGCGGTCTCGACACCACCTACGGCTACGATGCCGCCACTGGCGAGCTCCTCACCGTCGATTACGAAGACCTCGACACCGCCGACATCACCTATACCTACGACCGCCTCGGCCGCCAGTTCACCGTCACCGACGCCACCGGCACCCGCAGCTTTGACTACGACGACGCCACCCTCCAGCTCGACACCGAGACCCTCGACACCACCTTCTACGACGGCCTCGAACTCACCCGCAGCTACGATGCACTCGGCCGTAGCACGGGTTACTCCCTCAACGACTCCGCGTCCTCCGCGCTCTCTGCGGTTAATTACTCGTATGAGTCGTCCGGCAGGTTATCAACCGTCTCCGACGGCACCGACACTTTTACCTACGCCTACGAAAACAACGCCAATCTGCTTGCGTCTCTCACCGGTCCGGTGCATTCTGTGGGCTACGATTACGAAGGCGACCGCAACCTGATGACCAATGTAGATAATAAAGTGTCTGGCATATCGATGTCGGTTTACAGCTACCAGTATAATGAACTCGGTCAGCGCGGTGCACGCACGCAGACCATAGACCTCGATCTGGACGGCACTGCGGATTCCAACAGCACGGAGTCGTTTGAATATGACAAGCTGGGACAGATTGATTACGTTCTAAACGATGTTTACAATGATCCGAAGTACGAGCCGAATTATAGCTACGACAAGATCGGAAATCGCAGCGGAGACACCGTCGATCTAAACGGAACGACAAATTACATTCCTGACGAACTAAACCAGTATGATTCTGTAGGAGGAGTCCTTTGGGATGATCCCATCGATCCAACAAAGGGATACGATGACGACGGTAATTTCATCGGAGACGGCAGTTGGCAGTACACCTGGAACAACGAAAACCGCCTGTCCTCCGCCACCAACGGCACCGTCACTATCGACTTCACCTACGACTACCAAGGTCGCCTCGTCAAAAAAGACGACGGCACCGATATCAAGGTCTACGTCTACGACGGCTGGAACCGCATCGCCACCTTTGATGAAGATTCGTCATCCGTCCTCAGTGCTTCGTCCTTCTTCCTTTGGGGCCTAGACCTCTCCGGTTCCATGCAAGGAGCCGGCGGAGTAGGGGGCCTACTCAAAGAGGGTGACCGCTACCCGCTCTACGACGCCAACGGCAACATCATGCAAAAGCTCGACGGCACCGGCACCGCCGTCATGTCCGTCGATTACGATCCCTTCGGCAACATCATCAACGGCCAATTAGTAGGGGATTATGGCTTTTCCACCAAACCACTAGTCGACGACCTCGATTGGTACTACTACGGCTTCAGATATTATGATCCCGTGACCGGGCGTTGGCCATCCAGGGATCCGATAAAACGTAAAGAGTTCTTCGATAAGTTTACAGAAGGGATGAGTATATTTGAGAAATGGGAGTTCGAACAAGGGATTTCAATAAATCTGTATGCAGCAATGCACAATAGTCCGATCATGGAATTAGACGTATTGGGGTTGTTTGGTTGTTCTCGTAGGGGTTGTGATGCCACTTGGTCTTGCGAATTGACATCGGAAGATTGGGGAGGGGGAAATCTATACGCTTGGAGATTCTGCACATACACTTGTCAGACGTTAGATAGTTCCAGTGCCTCAGGTGGGTGCAACAGCTGTTCCCTAGGGCAAAGCATTCCAATGCAAGGTGGTTCTAAGCAAACGCAAAGACTTGTTTTAAGATCTTTTTCTTGTCCAGATCCCGAAACAAAAAGTGAGTTTTACGACTGTAATTAATGAAAAGACGAATATTTATATTTGCCCTATTTTTGCTCGGTGTTGTTTCAGTAGGTTCATTTAAACTCGGCGTTTCTTTCGGTGAGGGCAGTGAGCGATCCTATCGGTCGCTAGAGAGACTCCGTGAACTGCAGTTAGTGCAAGCGATTGCAACATCTAATGCACTTGAGCTTTTTCAACTTCGTGATGGTGTGAATCTGCTTAAAACGAGAGAAAAAAGAAAGATTTTAGATCGAGTATTTGGCCTTACGGGTGGAAATAAGTATCTCGAAATTAGGGATTTCATAGACGCGAACGAACTGAATGGCACAAACGGTTTAGAAAATGAGGTTAATATCATTGTGTTCATAGCTTGGAGCAAGGGGATGGAGAGTTTTTTAGAAACCATCGGTGCAACCTACTTGGTGAGCGAATCTAGATTAATAGTTGTGGATTTTGAAGGAGACGTAGGCGAGACAAGGTCAGGCCGAGAAATCATAAATCCTGATCCTTAGCCGCTTACCGTATCAACAAAACAACTACGTAACCACTTTGGGCAATCCACAACCACCGGTTCCAAGTCACCGCCCCCTGACCGCCCCGCCGCCGAGCGCGCCCCGCGATTTTGCAGTGGTGGGAAAGCACAAAAGGGATCATTCCGTATATTTCTATATTATTAGCTTGCGTCGTGAACTTGGAGGATCATGAAAAAGGCATGGCGCGAAGTTTACGTGTTACCGCTCAAATTAAAGCGGTGTAAATTTGCCGGATTAGGATCATAGGATTTTTCGTAAAATCCCGGTTTGCTGGAAGTAAAGTTAGCCTGTGCGGTCAT
>JAAAPI010000069.1 GCA_009908325.1 Verrucomicrobiota bacterium
GCAAACACGCTTCGTCTTTTAGCGAATCCATGTCACTGAGGAACCGGATGCGTTAATCGCGCCCGTCCGGGTCTGCGGGGGCGCGGTCGGGCAACCGGCCGCTCTACCCGGAATAAAGATTAGGAGTGAGATCATGCCCGAATCCGCCTTAAGTTAGCGCCATTCGGGTTTGCTTGGTTATTCGACTTTGCCGCAGGGTGAAGGTGGATCGCTGCGATAATAATCGATCAGTTTCTCGGTCACCAAGCGTTCTTCCTCAAGAGTGAGTGCCTGATAGGTGCGGCCATCGCTCCAACCGTAGCCCCAGCGATACCAGTTGTGGAAGTAGGGGCTCCCGCCGAAGCGGACGCCGTTAAACATGGCATCGGCGAGGACCGGGTCGGCGGTTTTCTCGAGGACGCAGGCGCGTAGTTCTTCGTCGGCCGCGAGCCGTTGCTCCGCCGTCCCGCCCTGCCAATAGGCGATGTCATGCTCGACGCAACAGGCGCACCAATCCTTGCTGTCGATGAGGGACCGGTCGGGAAAAAGCGAGCAGGCGTCGCTGGTGAAATCGGCCAGCTCGGAATTTTTCGAGCAGGCTGTGAAAAGGCAGAGCGGGGCCATCAGAAAAATTTGAGGGTATTTTGATACTTTTAGAGACATGAACTTTACATTCGCCGAAAAAACGCCTGTTACGAGACGGGCGAGCCTATTCGGGCGCCTGGCAAATGTCACGACTATTCAGAATGAGCACGACCGATCTCGAAAAAACCGCCCGGCGCAATGTGCGCAGCTTTACGCTCTTTCGTGTCTTTTTCACGGCGCGTTTCTACTACCCGATCTATGCGGTGCTCTTTTTGGATTTTGGGCTGACGCTGGGGCAGTTCGCCCTGCTCAACGGGATTTGGGCGGTCACAATCGTGCTGCTGGAGGTGCCTTCGGGGGCGCTGGCCGATACGATCGGGCGGCGGCGACTGCTGGTCGTGGCAGGCGTCTGCATGTTGCTGGAAATGGCGGTGCTGCTCGTCGCGCCGATCGGCGGTGGGGCGCTGCTCTTTGCACTGTTTGTCTTCAATCGGGTGCTCAGCGGGGCGGCAGAGGCAGCGGCCAGCGGAGCGGACGAGGCCCTCGCCTACGATTCGCTCAAGGCGGCCGGGCTGGAAAAAGAGTGGGGGCGGGTGTTGGAGCGGGTGCAGCGCGACACCTCGCTGGCCTTCTTCTTCGCCATGACGATCGGGGCGGCGGTCTATGATCCGCGTATGATCAACGCGGTGCTGAGTTTCTTCGGGGCTTCGTTCATGGTGGAGGCCTCGCAGCTGATTAAGCTGCCGATTCTGCTGACGTTTTGCTCGGGAATCGTTGTCTTCAGCATGGCGCTGCGTATGCGTGAGACGGCGAAGCCGAAGCGTGATTCGATTGGAGAGACGATGGCGGAAAGCTGGCAGCAGACGCTGGCCGCCGGGCGCTGGATTTGGGCGACGCCGCTGCCCTTTGGCATTATTTTGGCCGCGATGGTGATCGACAGCATCGTGCGTCAGTTCCTGACCCTGGCCAGCGAGTATTGGAAAGTGATCGAGTTGCCCATCGCCAGCTACGGACTGATTGGCTCGGGGATGGCGCTGATGGGGTTATTCGTCCCCACCGTTGCGCGCGTGCTGACAGAGCATAGCACGCCGGTGAAGAACTTTCTGCTGATTTCGACGGTGGTGTTTGTCGGACTCTACGGCCTCGGGTTGGCGATTCCGTATTGGGGGATCGTGCCGGCAGTCTTTCTCTATGCCGCGATTCAATTTACGGGTTATTTTGTGAGCCGTTATTTAAATGAGGTAGCGCCATCGGAGCAACGCGCGACGGTCCTCAGCTTTAGGGGTCTTTCCACCAACTTCAGCTACGGCGCGGTCTCGCTCATGTATTCCGGCCTGATCGTCTGGATAGAAACGCAGTCGGGAGCTGCGGCGACGGGGGCACCTGCTCAGGATGCGGTATTTATCGACTCGCTACAAAGCTTCGCCTGGTATTTTCTCTTTACCGTGGTGCTGGTCTTTTGGCTGCACCGTTTTCGGTTTGGGCGTCGTGAGCTGTCGGCTTGAACTCTTTACCGCAGGGAAGTCAAGTGATGCATCGATAAATGAACAAAACCAGCCCCAGAAGAACGGCCCCGACGGTAATTTGTTTTACGGTAATTTCGCTTCCTATGCCCCCGGTGATTTCCTTGATCCCCTCGATGTGGAGGGCCACAGGGTCAGTGCCGCGGTTTGCTTTGGCGCGGTCAAGCGTGCCGAGATGCTTTCCCTTTGCTTCAACCGCCAGAATTGTAGGGAAACCACGAACGCCAAATTTCTTGGCGAGCGCCTCGTTTTGTGCTTTGACGGCAGGCGGGAGCGCGTAACTCCGGGGAAAGTCGGCTTTGAACAAAATTAAATTGTCTGAGGCGAATTTCCGGAATCGGGGGCTGGAGGCGATATTGCGTTGGAAAGCAATACATGGAGGGCACCAGTCGCTACCAGTGAATAAAATTAAAATGGGTCGGTTGTGGAGCTTCGCTTGTTTTTTTGCCAACTCGTAGTCGGTCAACCATCCGGTGATCGGTCGAGCGGTTCGTTCCTTTGTCTTTACGCCGTTCGACGTTACCGTGGACGACGAATTGGTCGCAGTCGCCTCGTTGGAGGCCGCTTGTGGAGAATTTTCTTCGATCCTCGTCACCACCCCGTCCACCAAAATAAAGCGGCGCTCTCCGTAACTCAAAATCTCCCGGTTGCCCATCTTGGCTGTTCCGGTTGGTTGCCCCAGCGCCTCCGTAACCGAATCACGGGAGCTACCGACCGCCTGCCCTGAAACTTGCGTGGCCAGAAAAAAGATTAATCCCAGTGTGTAAAGGGTCGATGAAAGATGGGGTTTCACGTCGTCAGTGATACGGATAAAAAAGAGCGATTGTTCCTATTAGACAATATGGAAAGTCGGCCGAAGGCAAGTTTGAATCGAGGAACCTGTCCGGTAGGGTGCAGTGTTGAGTGCGGGGTGAAATTGAACCGCTGGTGTTGTCTCAGCCTGTTCCGCACCTTCCGCCTTCGCTCCCGGCACGAAGGTGTCGGAGCTACGGCGGACCGGGAAAGGAGCGGACATACGTAAGCAGCTTCCTTTAGGTAGCTGCCCCGCTCCTATAATTGTGCCCTTTCCGATTCTCCGCCGTGTTTCGACAAATTCAAATTGTAGCTTGCATGAGAAAGGTCTCAACGTAAGTTCCGATCACTTGAGAAAGGGCATCGCCCGGAATCGAACGAACTATGCAAAACACAAATTTAGCCTACGACAGCAAGATAGAGGGCGAGGTCATTGTCACTCAGGCGGATGCTGTCATTAATTGGATTCGGAAGCACTCGGTTTGGCCGATGCCGATGGGGTTGGCTTGCTGTGCAATCGAGCTGATGGCGGCGGGCGGTTCGCGTTTTGACATGGCGCGCTTCGGTATGGAGGTCATGCGCTTCTCCCCGCGCCAGGCGGACTGCATGATCGTGGCGGGCACGGTGACCTACAAAATGGCGGAGGTTGTGCGCCGGATTTACGAGCAAATGGCCGAGCCGAAATGGGTTGTGGCGATGGGGGCCTGTGCCAGCACGGGCGGGATGTATCGTTCTTATGCGACCATGCAGGGGGTTGACCGGATCATTCCGGTGGATGTTTACGTCAGCGGTTGTCCGCCCCGCCCGGAGGCTTTACTCGATGCAATGATTAAACTGCAAGACAAGATCGGCCGGGAACGCTCCCTGAAGAATTTGACTGCCCGAAAGCACCGGCTCGCTCCATCTGCCCCAAAAGCAGCGCTGGCTGGAGCTGCAAACGAAAGCTGACCTATGGCAAAGAGCGAATTGGCTCAATTTCAAGAGCGCTTCGAATATTTAACCGAGCGCCCGTCCTCTGACCATTTGGCTGTCAACTGCCCCTCCGATAAGCTGGTCGAACTGGCGACTTCTTTGCGCGAGGATTTTGGCTACGACATGCTGATCGATGTGACGGCGGTCGATTGGGATGCGGAAAGTCCACGTTTCACGGGAATCTACCATCTTCTTTCCACGACAAAGCACGAATACCTCCGCATCGCAGTGGACTGCACGGACGACATTCACCCTGTGCTTCCATCGCTCTGCGGGGTCTATGCCGCCGCTAACTGGCACGAGCGCGAGACCTACGATCTAATGGGGATTCACTACGAGGGGCATCCGAACCTTCGCCGCATCCTGATGTGGGACGCCTACCCCTACCACCCCCTGCGTAAGGAGTTTCCTCTGGCTGGCATCGAAGTGCCCCTCCCGGCAGCTGACGTGGCGGAGTCCACTCAGGCCAAGGTTATCTCGGCTCCGATGATGGGCGGTCCTTTCGTCTCTTCGGGCGATGGCACTATGGACCAGACGGAGCCTCGCGCCCGCGACGAGAGCTGGACGGAAGATCGGGAAAAGCCGACCGCCCGCGACGAAAAAAGTGAACCTTCAACTGATCTTACACGGTAATAAACGGAATGGCGACAACGACCAAAGAAATTTCAGTCGGCGATCTCGGTGCCCGTAGCAGCGAAGGCGGCCAAAAACTGCACGATACCGGCCCGGAACTGCAGGGAGACACCATGGCGCTCAACGTCGGGCCCTCCCACCCAACCACGCACGGCGTGCTCCGTCTCAAGATGGAGCTGGACGGTGATGTTGTGAAACGCTGCGAGCCAGTGCTGGGCTACCTGCACCGTGGCGATGAGAAGATCGCGGAGAATATGACCTACAACCAGTTCGTGCCCTACACGGATCGGTTGGACTATTTGGCGCCGCTGGCCAACAATGTGGCCTACGCCATGGCGGTCGAAAAATTGGCTGCACTGGAAGTCCCGGAACGTTGTCAGGCGATTCGCGTACTTTGCTCGGAATTGGCCCGCATTTCCTCCCATTTGCTCGGGATCGGCGTCTATGGCATGGACGCCGGGGCTTGGACGGTCTTCATGTATACCTTCACCGAGCGCGAGAAGCTTTACACCCTCTTCGAGGAACTGACCGGTGCCCGTTTCACGACCAGTTACACGCGCATCGGCGGCGTGGCCCGGGATATTCCGGAGGGCTGGCTGGGCCGTGTGCTCGAATTCTGCAAGGGCGTCCTGCCGGTTTTGGATCAAGTCGACAAGCTGCTTACCCGCAACCGGATCTTTATGGACCGCACGGTCGGTATCGGCGTAATTTCCAAAGAAGATGCCATTTCCTACGGACTGACCGGGCCCAACCTGCGCGCCAGCGGCGTCGATCTCGACCTCCGGAAGGACAAGCCCTACCTCGGCTACGAGAAGTTCGATTTCGAAGTGCCGGTCGGCACAAATGGCGATTGCTACGACCGCTACCTCATGCGCGCCGAAGAGGTGCGGCAGAGTGTGAACATTATCCGCCAGTGCATTGACCAGTTTCCCGAAGGTAGCTATTACGCAGAGGACGCCAAAAAAATCTTCGCCCCACAAAAATCGAAAATCCTGACCAGCATGGAGGAGTTGATTCAAAACTTCATGATTGTCACCGAAGGCCCGCAGGTGCCGGCGGGTGAAGTTTACTTCGAGGCGGAGAATCCAAAGGGGGCGCTCGGCTTTTTCATTGTCTCCAAGGGTGGGGGCGTGCCGTATCGCCTAAAAATACGGGGCCCTTCATTTTGCAATCTGAGCATCCTCGATAAACTGATACCCGGCCATTACCTGACCGATATCACCGTGATCCTGGGGTCCCTCGACTTCGTCATGGGGGAGTGCGACCGCTGAAGATGAACGCCACAATGACAATTTTCCGAAAAGACTTGTTTGTAGCGACTGGCTTTACGCCAGGAGTTGGACTGACTATGCCGAATAGCTCAAATCGCGGGATAAACCCGCTCGCTACGATCACTTAAGGGATTGTATTAGGAAAAAGGACTGAAAGCTTCCCAGTAATTGAAAGCAATGAATTTAAAACCAGAAACGATAGAAAAAATAGACGAGCTCGTGCCGCGCTACCCGACGATGCGCAGCGCGGCGCTGCCGCTTTGCCATCTGGTGCAGGAGGATCAGGGCTACCTCTCGCATGAGGCGATTGAGTGGATTGCGGATCGGCTCGAACTCGAGCCGATCAATATTCAGGAGTTGGTCACCTTCTACCCGATGCTCCGCACCGAGCCGACGGGTGAATACCACGTGCGGGTCTGCCGCACGCTGCCCTGTGCGTTGGCGGGGGCTTACCAAACCTGCCGAAGCTTTGAAGAGGCCTTTGATTGCAAAGTCGGGCACACCAGCGAAGACGGTAAAGTCACCCTCGAATTCGTCGAATGCCATGCCGATTGCGGCAAGGGCCCGGTCGTTATGGTGGGCGAAACCGAATATACGGATATCGACGCCGAGAAAGCCACCGACATGGCCGCGAAAATGAAAAGCGGCGAACTGCCCACCGGACTTGAGTCCTGATTGCGCATTTCCATTTCCTTTTTCTTAGTTCCTCTTTCTCATCGCTTAAATCCTAATTCTCCAAAATGGCACTTCAGGAAACCAGACTGATCTTCAAGCACATCGACGAGCCGGGCTACACCAACGACATCGACTGCTACATGCAGCACAGCGGCTACGAGCAGCTCAAGAGAGCGGTGACGATGAAGCCCGAAGACATCTGCGCGGACGTGCTGACCTCCGGCGTGCGTGGGCGCGGCGGGGCTGGCTTTCCCGCCGGGATGAAATGGAAGTTCCTCGACCGAAAGTCAGGTAAGCCGATTTACCTTGTGTGCAATGCCGACGAATCCGAGCCGGGCACCTTCAAAGACCGCCAGATCATCCACAAAGACCCGCACCAATTGATCGAGGGCATGATGTGCGCCGCCTTCGCTATCCAAGCGAAGCAGGCCTTCATTTATATTCGTGGTGAGTTTTTCGAAGGCTACCGTATACTGGAGCGGGCCATCGAAGAAGCGCGCGAAAATAATTTGTTGGGGGACAACATTCTCGGCTCCGGCTACTCCTGTGACGTGGTCGTATTCCGTGGGGCCGGTGCCTACATCTGCGGTGAAGAAACCGGCCTGATTGAATCCTTGGAGGGCTTTCGGGCGAATCCACGCATCAAGCCGCCGTATTTTCCCGCCGCGCTGGGTGCCTATCAGTGTCCGACGATTGTGAACAATGTGGAGACCCTCTGCAATGTGAAGCACGTCATCGACATGGGCGGCGAGGCTTTCAAGGAAATCGGCACCCCGAACAATTCCGGTACGCGCATCTGGTGCGTCTCCGGGCACGTGCAAAAGCCGGGTTATTACGAGTTCGCTTGCGCTGATCTCACGCTGGGTCAGCTGATCTACGACGTCTGCGGTGGCCTCAAGCCGGGACGCGAGCTGAAGGCCGTCATCCCGGGCGGATCGTCCTCAAAAATCCTCCGGGCAGACGAACGCTTTACCGGCAAATTAAAAGACGGCACCGAGTTTGACTGGGGTATCGAAGACATTCCCATGGATTTTGACAGCCTCATGGCCGTTGGGTCTATGTCGGGATCGGGTGGGGTGATCGTCATGGACGACACCACCGACATGGTGGAGGCTCTGGCCAATATCAATTATTTCTACGCCCATGAAAGCTGCGGGCAATGCACCCCGTGCCGGGAAGGCGTTCCCTGGATGCGAAAAGTCACCCAGCGCATGGTCAACGGTGAGGCCCGCGAGGAGGACGCCGATCTGCTCAACTCGATCGCCGATCAGATTGCCGGCCGCACCATCTGTGCCTTCGGCGAAGCGGCTTCCTGGCCCGTGCAGAGTTTTATCGCGAAATTTAAAGACGAATTTGTGGAAAAGGCCCGCGAGCAGGCGGCCCGTCGCAAAGAGGGCAAGGAAGCTGCTCTGGAAACGACACTGATCTAGATTATGAAAGTTGAGAGCATCGCCGAACACATCACCATCAAGATCGATGGGCAGGACGTCCAGGTGCCGAAGGGCATCAACGTCATCGAAGCCGTCAAGCTGGCGGGCAAAGGGAAGGTCGTGCCTCACTACTGTTACCACCCGAAGCTCTCCATCGCCGGAAACTGCCGCATGTGTATGGTGGAAATGGGCATGCCGATGCGCGACCGGGCGACCGGCGAAGCCATTCTGGAAGATGACGGTTCGCCCAAAATCGGCTGGATGCCGAAGCCGGCGATCGGCTGCGCCACCAATGTTGCTCCCGGCATGCAGATCCGCACCGATTCGGAAATGGTTAAAGGTGCGCGCAACGGGGTCACGGAGTTTCTTTTGATCAACCACCCGCTCGACTGCCCGATCTGTGATCAGGCCGGGGAGTGCCGCCTGCAGGAGTTTTCGGCGGAGCACGGGCGTGGCTACAGCCGCTTCATCGAGGACAAGAACGTCAAGCCCAAGCGCACCCGGCTCGGGCCACGCGTCATGCTCGACGATGAGCGCTGCATCCTCTGCTCGCGCTGCGTGCGGTTCACGCAGGAAGTGGCTGGCGAGGATGTCCTCGGCTTTGTGGATCGCGGCACCTATTCGACGCTCACCTGCTACCCGGGCAAGGAGCTGGCGCACAACTACTCGCTCAACACGGTCGATATCTGCCCGGTCGGGGCGCTGACTAGCACCGACTTCCGTTTCAAAATGCGCGTCTGGTTCCTCAAGCGCACCCCGAGCATCTGCACGGAGAGCAGCGTCGGGGCCAATACCGAAATCTGGAGCCGGGAGGGAAAGATCTACCGCATCACGCCGCGCCGCAACGATGCGGTCAACGATACCTGGATGACCGACTCCGGGCGGGCACTTTATAAGGCTGTCGAATCGGACGACCGTCTCACGCACTACACCATCGAAGGCGTGCACGAAACCGCCGACGAAGTGGCAGCCGCTGCGGTGGATTTGCTCAAAGCGGGCGATGTGGCTCTTGTTGGTTCGGCACACAGTTCGGTTGAAGAACAGTTTTATTACAGCACCATCGCTGAGCGCTGCGGTGCCCAGTCGGCAATGGTTAGCCACTACGGGGAAGGAGACGGCCTCCTTCTCTCGGAGGACCGCACGCCCAACTTGCGCGGTGCGCTTGTGACGGGTCTCATCGAAGCTTTGCCATCGCCCGACCTGCAGTCCTTGGCGCAGTCGGTCGAGGCCGGCGAGATCAAGACGATCTTTGCGGTCAACGAAGACCTGACTCAACTGGGGCTGAGCAAAGAGCTTCTCACGAAGGTAAATGTCATTTACGTCGGCACGCATGCCAACGGGACCAGCGAAGTCGCTAATCTGGTTATCCCCTCGCTCATGGTCTTTGAGAAGGACGGTTCATTCATTAATCAGAATTTTCGCGTCCAGCGCTTCAAGGCCGCCGTGCCCGGACCGCGCGGGGTTCAGCCCGATTTCTATGTGCTGGAAAAGATTTGCGCACCCCTCGCACAGGAAAAACCGGCGCCCGTTACCATCGACGCCATTTGGGAGCGTCTCACCGATAAGCTCGGGATCCTCCCCGATGAGGCTCGCTGGCGTACTTTGCCGGATGAAGGACTGGCTCTGGATGGGTCTGCTTTTCAGGATTTTGAATTTGTCGAAAGCAAGAATTTGAAATACGACCCTGTTGCGACCGAATCCGCACCCGCCGAACCCGCTGGTGTCTGAGCCAATCAAGGTTGAATCGCTAACAATATGGAATTTTTAGACGCATCGCTCCCATACTTTATGCCGGTCGTTTACGCCGTGGCTATGATCGCGGTTTTCATGGGGCTCTGCGCCTACTCGGTGCTGGCGGAGCGCAAGATTTCCGGCTGGATCCAGGGTCGGGTCGGACCAAACCGCACCCGCCTGCCGCTCCTCGGGCACATCCCGATCCTCGGAAACCTTATGACCGGCCTCGGTCTTTTTCAGCCCGCTGCGGACGGGCTGAAGTTTCTCTTCAAAGAAGAGATCACGCCCGGGCATGTGAAAAAAGGCTACTACTACCTCGCTCCGATTCTCGCCCTCGCGCCGGCGCTCACCACGATGGTCGTCGTGCCCTTTGGCCGCTATGTCGATGCGGACGGCGTCATGCAGCCGGTCGTTTTGGCCAATGTCGATCTGGGCATGCTTATCATTCTGGCGATTTCATCGCTCGGTGTTTACGGCATCGTTCTCGCGGGCTGGGCTTCCAACAGCAAATACCCTTTTCTCGGTGGGATCCGCGCCTCGGCCCAAATGATCTCCTTTGAACTCTCCATGGGGCTGGCGCTCCTGCCCGTCTTCATGTGGGCCGCCGCCCCGGGATCCGACTACGGGATGAGCCTCTTCGGCGTGGTTCAATCACAGCAAAGCGCCTGGCTCGGGCTCTGGCAGCCGCTCTCCGCCCTCATCTTTCTGGTCGCGCTCTTCGCCGAAACCAACCGCTTGCCCTTCGATATGGCCGAGTCCGAGACCGATCTCGTCGGCGGCTTTCATACCGAGTATGGTGCCTTCAAGTTTGGCCTCTTTTTCGTGGCCGAATATGCCCACATCATCATTGGCTCGGCGGTCTTTGTCCTGCTCTTTGCCGGTGGCTGGAACTTCCTGCCCTGGCTGGCCGATCCCTGGGGGGATGGTTTGGTCGGCACGCTGCTCTCCGTCGGTTGGTTTATGGCCAAGGTCTTTTTCATGATTTTCTTCTTCATCTGGATGCGCTGGACGCTGCCACGCTTCCGCTACGACCAAGTCATGTCGCTCGGTTGGAAGATCCTTCTGCCCGTGGCGGTAGGGAACCTCGTGCTCAATACCTTTATCATTGCAATCTACGACACTATCACCCGGTAGGCGGATCCTTAATGGGAGATATTTCCTCAGTTTACTTGGAAACAACAATTCCGAGCTATTTGGCCTCTCGGCCATCCGGTAATTTGGTCGTTGCCGGCGAGCAACTCCTGACCCACGAGTGGTGGGAAACCCGGCGCAGCGGGTTTGATCTCTATGTTTCCGAACTAGTGATTGAAGAGGCGAGTGCCGGAGATCCCGAC
>JAAAPI010000070.1 GCA_009908325.1 Verrucomicrobiota bacterium
TTCATCCAAGCCTAACATACTGAACTTTATGGGATTGTCTAGCGCAAAATTTAAAAAGCTACCTAGCAACTAATTAGCACTTATCAGTAATGTGCCCTGGACCCCAAGCAGCGTGGGCTCACCGCCTTGAAATGCGAAATTCACCTCCCGCGAAGGCTGAGCCGCGATGTAGTCCCGGATAAAAGTCTCCAGTCGCTCATCTGACATCTTCCACTTCTCGTTATCGGGATAGAGCTTTTCCTTCTCCAGATAGAAGCAGTATTTGCAGTCCAGATTGCAGATAGGGCCGATGGCTTTGGCCATGACGTGGAAGGACTCACTGGAGGTTTCTGTGTTCATGTTGAGGCGGCCTAAGATTGGTGGACTTGGGGTTCCGTTATTTAGTTGTGATGTAGGTTATGGTTGCGGTTGATGCAAGCCGATAGGCTTGGACTGTGTCCCTTCGGAGTGAGGGGGCTGTGATTGGGTGGTGGTAGATCGGACGGTAGCCGTAACGACTGCGGCGCTTGGTTGACAGACCGTCCCGAAACGCTTGTCTCCCATTCTTAACGATGAGCTTACGAGAATCTTTTTTAACCACCAAACGCGTTCTGGGCAAACCCTACAAGGATTTGGAGTTTTTACTCCGGAGCCTGAAAAACATACTGGAAGCCAATGGCGAAGCGGAAATCGCCGCCGCCATCCCCTGGTTGAGCGATGAGGAACCGGTCGTCGATGCCATCACGCCGAAGCACATCCAACTCTATTCGATGATTTTCCACCTGGTCAATATGGTGGAGATCAATGCGGCGGTGCAGGCGCGGCGCGCGAAGGAGGATGTTTCGCTCGACTCGGTCAACGGGCTCTGGGGGATCAACCTGAAGGAGCTGCGCGAGGCCGGGCTCTCGCAGGAGGAGATCATGGAAGCCCTCCGCGAAGTGGCGATCGAACCGGTCCTGACAGCCCACCCCACGGAGGCCAAGCGGGCCACCGTGCTGGAGCACCACCGCGAGCTCTACCTGCTCCTGGTGCAGCGGGAAAACCGGATGTATACGCAGAACGAGATCCGCAATGTGAACCACAACATTGAGCTCGCCCTCTACCGGCTCTGGCGGACCGGCGAAATTTATCTGGAGAAGCCGGACATTCAGGACGAGCTGCGCAATATCCTGCACTACCTCGTCAACGTCTTTCCCGAAGTGATCGCGATCCTCGACCGCCGCCTGCTTCAGGCCGTGCAGTTCAGCGGCATGGACCTCGAGGCCTTCTGCGCAAACCACAGCTTCCCGAAAATCAGTTTTGGCGACTGGGTGGGCGGCGACCGGGACGGCCATCCCCTCGTCACCGCTGAGGTGACGCGCGAGACGCTTCTCCAGTTGCGCTTGAGCGCCTTTGTCGTCATCCGCCGCAAGCTCAACCGCCTGGTGCAGCGCACCAGTTTCAGCATTCCTTACGAGGAGGGCGACGAAGCCTTGCGCGCGCGTATCGAGGAAATGCTGCGCGAGACCGGTCCAAAGGGACGGGAAAGTTTCGAACGGAACAAGGGCGAAGTTTTCCGCCAGTTCATCAGCCTCATGCTCCATAAATTGCCGGTCGACTCGGTGCGCGGCCACGCCACCCGCCTCCTCGATGTCGAGGGGGCCTACATTCATTCGCTACAGCTCAAGGAGGACCTCGCCCTGCTTCAAGCTTCCCTCATCCGCTACGGTGCCAAAAGTATCGCCTACGATGACGTGGTCACGGTCATGCGGGTGGTCGAAGCCTTCGGCTTTCACCTCGCAGCGCTCGACATCCGCCAGAACAGTGACTTTCACGACAAAGCAATCGAACAACTCCTGGAAGCCTCGCGCACGGACGACACCGACTTCGGGAACTGGAGCGAGGAAAAACGCCTCGCTTTCATCAATGAGGAACTCGAATCCGCCCGCCCCTTTACCACCTTGAAGGCCAAATTGGGTCCGGAGGCGCAGGCAGCCGTGGAGAGCTACCGCGTGATCGCTAAGCACACCCGAAAGTTCGGCACCAACTGCATCGGCTCCTTTATCGTCAGCATGACGCGCTCCGTCTCCGACCTGCTCGCCGTCTATCTGCTGGCCCGCGAGGTCGGGCTCACGGAAACGACCGAAGACGGCATGTATGCCAAAATCCCGGTGGTGCCGCTGCTTGAAACCATCGATGATCTCAAAAACGGCCCCGCAATCCTCCGCGATTTCCTCGCCCATCCGGTAACCCAACGCACGCTGGCCCACCAGCAGACGAAATACAAACTGAAGCAGCCGGTTCAGCAGGTGATGGTCGGCTACAGCGACAGCAACAAGGACGGCGGCATCCTCGCCAGCCAGTGGGGCCTCTACAAAGCACAGTATGCGCTCAGCGAGGTAGGCGATGAAGCGGGCGTGAAAATCCGTTTCTTCCACGGCAAGGGCGGCTCGATCAGCCGCGGGGCCGGACCCACGCATTATTTCATTAAAGCGCTCCCCTACGGTGCGCCCAACGGCGACATCCGCCTGACCGAACAGGGCGAAACCATCGCCCAAAAATACGCCAACCCGGTCAATGCGGCCTACAACCTCGAACTGCTGGCCGCCAACGCCTTGAACAAATATTGTCGGGACAAGCGATCCGAACGCAGTTTCCACCCGCTCGCCGACGTCATCGGTCGGCTGGCCGAAACTTCCGAGCAATACTACGATCAGATGCGCAACGAGGACGGCTTCATCACCTTCTTCCGCAGCGCCACCCCGATCGATGCCATTGAGATGAGCAAGATCGGTTCGCGCCCGGCCAAGCGCACGGGCGTGAACACGCTCGACGATCTGCGCGCCATCCCCTGGGTCTTTTCCTGGAGCCAGTGCCGCGTCCACATGACCAGCTGGTTCGGCGTGGGCAGCGCCCTCAATCAATTGCAAGCGGAAGACCCGGAGGCCTACGAACAGCTACGCGGTGCGCTTAAGGAAGATCCCTTCGTCCGCTACGTCTTCACCAACATCGATACCAGTCTGGCCGCCACCGACGAGGACATCTTCAAACTTTACTTCGACCTCGTCGAGGATACCGCCCTGCGCGAAAAGTTCACCGGCATCTTCATGGACGAGCTGCGGCTCACCCGCCGCCACCTGGAAACCCTCCTGAACAAGCCCATCGAAGAGCGCCGCAAGGGGCACTACTATTCCAATCTGCTCCGCGCCTCGCTCATGCGCCCGCTCCACCAGAAGCAGGTGCAGCTCCTGCGCACCTGGCGCCAACAAAAAGCCGCCGGTGAGCCGGAAGATGAGACCATCCAGACGGAACTCCTCATGACCATCAACGCCCTCTCCGGGGCCATGCGGAATACGGGGTAGCGCTTCTCCCTCAGCTCAGATTCATGGGATCGACGTCGATCAAATCGATCACGTCTTTATCCATCTTGAAGGCCTCACGCAGCGCGGCGATCCGGCCGATCACCCGGCTGGCGCTGGGGGCGAAATACCAGAGCTGGAAGCGATACTCGTCGCGGATTTTTTCAATCGGCGCAGGGGCTGGGCCGCGGATCTCGAGCTGGCCGTCCATTTCATTCTCCAGCACCTTCAGCCACTGCTCGATGTAGAAATTCACCTTGTCCGGATTGCGCCCGCGAAAGAGGTGGCGGATGAGGTGCCGGAAGGGCGGGTAGTTAAACTCGCGCCGCTGCTCCAGCTCTTCCAGTTGAAAGCCATCGAAGTCCGACTTGCGGGCAAACTGAATGGGCGGCGCGTGCGGCGTGTGCGTCTGGATGACCACCTCACCCGCGCGGTCGCCCCGCCCGGAGCGCCCCGATACTTGAACGATGAGCTGGAAGGTGCGCTCCGCCGCGCGGAAGTCCTCCACGTGCAGCGATTTGTCGGCATCCACCAAGCCCACCAGGGTAACGTTCGGGAAGTCCAGCCCTTTGGCGATCATCTGCGTGCCCACGAGCAGGTCGATCTTGCCGATGCGGAAGTCATTTAAAATTTTCCGGTAGAGATTCTTCTTCGCCATGGAGTCGGCATCCATCCGCACGATCCTGGCACGGGGCAGGATTTTCTGCACGATGTCCTCAATCTTCTGGGTGCCGAGGCCCTTCCTGCGGATATTGACCGACCCGCACTCGGGGCATTTGTGCGGCGCTTCGCGGGTCTCGCCGCAGAGGTGGCAGCGCAGCTTGCCGTCGGTGCGGTGGAAGGTCATGGGGATACTGCAATGTTCACAACTGGCCACGTATCCACAATCCGGACACAGTATGCTGGTGGAGAATCCGCGCCGGTTGAGGAAGAGGATGCTTTGCTCTTTCTTCTCAAAGCGGTCGATCAGCTTGTCCGCCAGCGTGCGGGAGACGGGCGAGGGTCCCTTGCCCTGCATATCCTCACGGCGCATATCGATGAGGTGGATCCTGGGCAGCTGCCGGTGGTCCACGCGGTTAAGGATGCGGTCGACGGCGTATCTGCCCCGCTCCACATTGTAGAGCGACTCCAGCGAAGGTGTGGCCGAGCCGAGCACACAGACCGACTGGTTGAGGTGCGCCCGATAGACCGCCACGTCGCGCCCGTTGTAGCGCGGGGACTCCTCCTGCTTGTAGGACGGCTCGTGCTCCTCGTCGACGATCATCAATTTGAGATTCCGCACCGGGGCGAAGACCGCCGAGCGGGCTCCCACTACGACGTGGGCCTCCCCACTGGCCAGCGCCTTCCACGCATCGTAGCGCTCGCCCTCCGAGAGGTGGCTGTGCCAGACCACGGTATGCACCCCCCGCGCCTCCAGCCGAGCCCGCACCCGGCCCACGGTCTGCGGGGCCAACGCCACCTCCGGCACAAGAAAAATGACGCCCCCGCCCTCCGCCACGATGGTCTCGATGGCGTGCAGATAGACCTCCGTCTTCCCCGAGCCCGTCACCCCGTGGAGAAGGCGCACGCTGAAGGCCTTGGCCGCGATGGCCGAGTGGATGGCCTTGACCGCCCCATCCTGCTCCGCCGTCAGCACGGGCTTCTCTGAGGTGATCAAGGATTCCTCGCTGCCCAGCGCATCCTCGTAGGCCACCCGGGCCTCTTCCGTATCGGTCTCGTGGAGAAAGCCCTTGGCCACCAGCCCATCGCAGGCCGAGGCACTGATTTTCATCGCCTTGAGGATATCGGCGCGCGGCAGCGGCTTGACCTGCTGCCGGATAAATTTGAGGAGGTCCGCCTGCTTCGGGGCCCGCTTGGTCAGCGCCGCCAACTCCCCGGCGGTGGGGGCCTTACCCTTCGCGATATAGCGGCGGGTTTTCGGCTTCATTCCCTTGCGGATGGCTGACGGGATCATGGTCTCCAGGATAGCCTCGGGGGTCGCCGCGTAGTATTGCTGCGCCCAGCGGAAAAGGGCCATGAGGTCGGGCGGCAGCACAGGATAGGGCTGCACCACCTCAAAGAGCATCTTCAACTTACCCGGGGGGACGACCTGCTCGGTGCCAAGCCGCGTGACCACCCCCAGCTCGCTGCGCCGCCGCAGCGGGATGCGCACCAGTGAGCCGAGCTGCAGGCTGTCCTGACAGGTCGGCGGCACCGCGTAGGCCAGCGCCTTGTCGAAGCCCGAGAAGGCGATGACTTCAACAACGGCGGTGTCGCGGTTCGACTTAAGTTTGGGCATCCAGCAAATCCTTAAAGGCTCCGTCCTGCGCCGCAAGCTCATCCCAACTACCTTCCGCAACAAGCTGGCCTTCTTTAAGCACGACAATACGGTCCGCGCTGCGGATTGTGCTCAAACGATGGGCAATCGTGATCGTTGTCCGCCCCTTGGCCAGGTAATCAATTGCGGCCTGCACGGATTTTTCGCTTTCGTAGTCCAACGCGCTGGTCGCCTCGTCGAGCACCAGGATGCGTGGATCTCGCAATAGGGCACGGGCGATGGCAATGCGTTGGCGCTGGCCGCCCGAAAGGGTGACCCCACGCTCACCGACCTTCGTCTGAAAGCCCTCCGGCAGGGCTTCGATAAATTCCAGCGCGCTGGCATGACGGGCTGCTTCGCGCGCGTCTTCTTCGGTGGCAGTCGGTCGACCAAAGCGAATATTATCCAGGATTGTACCGGAAAGCAGCAAATTGTCCTGCATCACGATGGCACAGGCCTGCCTCAAATCGCGAATATCAAGTTCAGACTGGGGCACTCCATCCACCAGAATGTCTCCCTCGCTGGCTGCGTAAAAGCCCAGCATCAAACTAACCAGAGTACTCTTCCCCGAGCCACTGGGCCCGACAAATGCGACGTGCTCCCCAGAGCGAATTTTGATCGAAAAATCCCGAATGGCTCGATGCTCTTTTTCCTTATCGTAGGCAAAGTTTACTTTGCGGAATTCCACCTCCCCCCGCATGCCCGGTAACCGGCGCTGTCCTTGCCATGCTTCGACATACGCGGAATCCATTAATTCTTTGATGCTCTTGTAGCTCTCCGCACCGAGGAGATATTGCATGCTAAACTGCGTAATCATATTCACCGGGGCTAGACATACCGGCAGCGCGCCGACCAGCGCCACCATAGCACCCATCGACATCCGATCACTGATGACCAGCCAACCGCAGAAGGCGACCGCTAAGAGCGACAGCGCGGTTACCACCGAAAACAAAATATATCCCACCGACTGGTTGAGCTGCATCTGTGTAATTCGGACGAGGCTGTATTCATCGCTGACCATGCTCATTTGCCTCTTGGCCTCATGCTCTTGTCCGTAGCCACGCACCAGCTTGATGGCAGAAATAAATTCGTTGGCCTGCCCCGTCATCCGCTCGCGGGCGACGCGCACAGCGTGGTTATTATCTTCAATCGGTTTGAAGTAATAGACCCGGACGACCGCAAAAATCGGTATGCTGATGGCGACGATCAGAAGTAGCCAAATATTGATGTAAGTTAAGGCCAGAATGAGTAGTGCTGAACGCAGTAATTCGGGTATAATCCCGGTGACTATTTGGATCATTGTGGCTTCGATATTACTGCTATCGAATGCGTATTTCGAAAGGAGTCGTCCGGTTTGCACCGAGTCCAAAAAACCGAAGTGCATAAAATTCAACTTATGGAAAATACGCGCCCGCAAAGCTCGAAAAATCTCCTGAGTTTTCACGGAGAGACAGCCCACCGCCACACGCATCGAGGTAAAGTGAATCGAAAGCAAACCAAATGAAATCAAGGTATAAAAAATTACCCCTTCGAGGTCTTTTTGCGGAATAGAAATATCCACAATGCGTTGCGACAGCACTGGAAATGGTGTGATCGCCAGCACACTAAAAATGCGCCAGAACATATAACCGCGCAGCTTCCGCTCCTGACTCCAAATGAAGCCGCGTAGCGTTTCACGGTGGAGACCGATTGATTGATGCGGATGCATATGAATTAATTAAACCAGGTAAATTTTCACCTAATTGCCGGACCCTAGATCATCCATCAGCCGGACAAAGCCCGGATAGTCCGCCAGGTCGTGCAGATCCGGATCGTGCTGCATCCAATGAAAATCCTCGTAGCCCAGGGAAATCGCGGTGCGCAGCTCCTTGACCGCATCGGCCGACCGCCCCTTTAGGCTCAAGCTGCAGGCCAGGTTGTAGTGGGCCGTCGGGTCCTCCGGATCGAGGCGCACCAGTTTACGGTCCATCTTCAACCCCGCATCGATCTGCCCGACCTGGGTATAAATATTGGCCAGCACCGAGGCCACACGAATATCGCGCGGCATCCGCCGGTGCAGGCTTTCAAAAAAACTGAGTTCAAACTGAAGATCGGGACGGGAAGCCATACCCACAGCGAAACCCGTTTTGCCCATTTCCACAAGCCGCTTTTCGCAGCCCATCATCCCAAAGGCGCCCGACGAGCGGGCACGCCACCTCGCGCCCCGCAGTGCTACCTGACATTAAATAGCCTGCGTAATTATTGACACGAACAAAGTATGACGCGCCTCGCATTCTTCTGCATAATTTTTTTGGGTTTAACCGAAGGAGATAAAGACGCAATCCACTGCGGAATTATCTTGATTATTCCGCAGTAACATGCGTTTTTATCAAAAATGAAAATGATCCGCAGAATTTACAGCGCCATGATCGACGAATCACTTCGCGAGCATCGGCAAATGGCATTGATCAGTGGGCCTCGCCAAGTGGGCAAAACGACCACTTGCCGGGATTTGGGCGACGTTTATTTGGACTGGGACAACGAAGACCACCGAACGCTGATCTTGCAGGGACCCGGCGCGGTGGCCACCTACGCGGGGGTGGAGCGCTTGAGCCAGGCACCCGTTCGAATCGTGTTTGACGAACTCCACAAATATAAGCGATGGAAGCAGTTCCTAAAAGGTTTCTTCGATACCTATGAGTCCCGTTTCCGTATAATGGTTACCGGATCGTCCCGGCTTGATGTTTATCGCCAGGGCGGGGATAGCTTAATGGGGCGCTATTTCCTCTACAGGATGCATCCGCTGAGTGTGGGCGAACTTTGCCGGAACGAACCTGCGGTGGATGGATTGCCGACTCCGTCTCGACTGCCCGATGAAGACTGGCAAGCCCTCTGGCAGTTTGGTGGTCACCCGGAACCATTCTTAAAGCGCTCGAGTCGCTTTTCAGGGCGGTGGCAAAAGTTACGGAGGCAACAACTTTTGCGCGAGGATATTCGCGATGCCACCTCGATTCAGGATTTGGACCAACTGTCCGTCTTGGCGCGCTTGCTTGCCGCCAGTAGCGGAGATCCGCTAATTTATTCTGAATTGGCTAAAAAGATACGCGTCAGCGAAAACACGATTCGGAGCTGGGTCACCACCCTAAGGGCGTTTCACTTCGGGTTTGTCGTGCGGCCCTGGTTTCGAAATGTAAGCAAGGCCCTACGCAAAGAACCCAGGTGGTTTCTCCGGGATTGGAGCGGAATCGATGACCCCGGCAAACGGGCCGAAACCTTTTGCGCGTGCCACCTATCGAAAGCCGTCGAAACTTGGACCGATCTCGGTATGGGCCAATTTGAGCTTTGCTATCTACGCGACCTGCAAAAGCGGGAAGTGGATTTCGTCGTCATTCGCGACGGTCAACCGTGGTTTCTGGTTGAAGCCAAATACCGCAATACCCGCTTGTCCAAAAGTCTAGCTTATTTCCAACAGCAAACCGAAGCACCCCACGCCTTTCAAATCGCCACGGAGGCCGATTACGTCGAGGCGGACTGCTTCGCGCACCACAGCCCTGTTCTAGTACCGGCGCGCACTCTTTTCGCACAGTTGCCCTGAGCTTGTGGCCGCAATCACGTAGTCGAGGTGGTTCAGCCCACGACCTGCCAATTGAAAGCCTTACTTCACTTCCGGTTACATGTTAGTAGCTTTTCTTTTCATGAGATCTCAGCCGAAACGCACAGTTGCGACCAAGTCGAAGAATTCGGCGGAACGCGGTCGAATTCTGACCAGCGAAGCCTGCATGGCCGAGGGCGCGGCATGGCTCGCCCGGGCCGAGCCACGCTTTGCCTATGCCATCGAGCTATGCGGCGTCCCGCCCCTGCGGAGGCGTCCGGATGGCTTTGCCCAGCTGCTCCAGGCCATTGTCAGCCAGCAAGTGAGCACCCACGCCGCCCGGGCGATTTGGGAGCGCATGGAGACCGCCGGTCTAACCGAGCCCGCGGCGATTCTCGCCGCCGACGATGCCGCCCTGCGCGCACCGGGCCTCTCGCGGCAGAAGTTGCGCTATGCCCGTGCGCTCGCCGAAGCGGGCATCGACTTCGAGCGGCTCCGTGAGGCACCGGACACCGAGGTCGTCACCACGCTGACCGCCGTGGCCGGCATCGGACGCTGGACCGCCGAGATCTACGCCATGTTCAGCCTCGGCCGGGCCGATGTTTTTGCTCCCGGCGACCTCGCCCTGCAGGAATCCGCCCGCCGCCTCTTTAACCTGCCCGACCGCCCGCGCGAGGCCGCCCTCCGCCGCATGGCCGAAGCATGGTCCCCCTGGCGCAGCGTCGCCGCCGGACTCCTCTGGGTCTACTACCGCGCCGAAACCAATCGCGAAGGCATTACTTAAGCGCACCATGCACTGCCAAATCACCTGCCCCGCTTGTTTCGAGACCTTTACGATCCCCGGTCCCGCTCCCAACGAGGTGCCCACCGAGTGGGACTACGATTGCGAGATCTGCTGCCGCCCCATGCTCGTCCACTTCTACCTCGACGGCGACGAGGTCTACGCCGAAGCTGTGGCCGACCAGTAAGCTTAGAAGACGTCAGGGTAAGATCGCTCGTTGAGCCCAGATTGAGCGGGCATTCGCCCTGCCCCGGATATTCAACCCAGCCCACGAAGGGATCGTCTTTATTGGGTGTAGCCAATACGTTGAGCTCCTGGTTATACGGCAATTCCAAAGCACCAGAAATTCCACTCAGACCGCTTTCCAAGCATTGGATTGGAGGCTGATCGTTTAAGCTCTTCAAAGCTTTGAGGCTCGGCATGCTGCGATGATATTTACTCCGATTCGTGGCTGCGCGTGCCAGGGAGCTGGAAGCTCCCGCTACTATGGTAGCCGGAGCATCTTGCTCCAAGGCCCAAAGTAGCCGGAGCATCTTGCTCCAAGGCCCAAAGTAGCCGGAGCATCTTGCTCCAAGGCCCAAAGTAGCCGGAGCATCCTGCTCCAAAGGCCAACCCGATCATACCTGGACGATAAATCGCCAATTCGTGCGCTTTTGCAGAATTTCGATCGCCACGATCCCCGACCTTGCAATTGTTAAAAATCCGAGTGATTGCCCCATCCCCAAAAGCTCGGCCAACCGTCGATGGACCTGTCCGCTGTTGGCTCTGCTGGCTCTACGTCACCGGCGTGGCCGGGCCAACCCACTCGATTTACAGCTGGATCCAGGGTCTCTTTTTTCCGCCGAGAGTCCAGGTGTGCTCTGCTGCGAATTGAGCGCGCGAGAAATCGTCAGCGCCTGCGCCGTTTTGAATTTCTGTCAGCTCCCTTTCCTGCGGTGTACAC
>JAAAPI010000060.1 GCA_009908325.1 Verrucomicrobiota bacterium
AGGACATACGCGGCGAGGTCTTCAACGCGTGCGCGGACGAGCACCCGACGCGGCGTGTGCTGTACACGGCGGCGGCCCGGCGCCTCGGCATGGAGCCGCCTACCTTCGAAGAGGGCGGCGTCAACAAAATCGTCAGTAACGCGAAGGCCAAGCGCGTGCTGGGATACACGCTTCAGCATCCCAATCCTGTGGAGGGCCCGTCGGGGGTGTAACGTTTTCCCCAAATCGATCCCGCATGCTGTGCGTGCTTTGATTTCCACGAACCCGGTCCTAAACCCTCGTCTTTCAGACGAGCCGCTTTAGCACGTATCTTCTGGGGAGTGAGGTCTTGCGCAGAGAGCGAACTTCCCCAACGTGCGGATGAGCGGATACCGACGCGGATCGCATACAATCTACGAAATCAAGTACCATCTGGTATGGGTGACCAAGTACCGATATCACGTGCTGAAGGGGGAAGTCGCCCATCGGGCGCGGGAGCTGATCCGCCAGACCTGCCTCGGCCTGGACGTTCGGATCGAGAAAGGGCACGTCGGCAAGGACCACGTGCATATTCTGGGGTCGGCTCCGCCAACCTTGAGCCCCTCCGACTTGATGAAGCAGATAAAAGGTCGGTCGTCGCGCAAATTGCAGCAGGAGTTTGCTCATCTGAGAAAGCGGTATTGGGGACGGCACTTCTGGGCCAGGGGATACTTCTGTGCGACGAGCGGCCGGGTGACGGAGGAGCAGATTCGCGATTACATCGAGGGCCACGACCGGGAGCCGCCCGATTCGGACTTTACGGTCGGGGAATGAGCTTTAGCCGACTTCCAGTCGTCACACCCTCCATAAAACCCCTCGACTTCCAGTCGAGGGTGGTTTAGTTACAAAGTATAAGTTTAATGTAATATAAATATCTATATGATGGGCATTGTGAAAAAAATCTTCGACCTACTCACGCAGCGGGAGCGTCGCAACTTATATTTGCTGTTCGTTGCGGTTTTTGTCATGGCAGGTCTAGAGGTGGTCAGTGTTGCCTCCATCATGCCCTTTCTCTCAGTGGCTTCGGAGCCGACCATGGTCCAGGAAAACAAATACCTGTACTGGACTTACACGACATTTGAATTCGCAGATATCGATTCTTTTCTCATCGCACTGGGATTAGGGGCGCTTGCCGTGCTCCTGATTAGTAATGCGTTCATTGTTTTCACACGATGGGCATTGGAGCGCTATGTATGGGAAAGGAATCACAGTTTATCACGTCGTCTTTTACGGACCTATTTGTATCGGCCGTATGAATACTTCTTGACACAGAACAGTGCGGAGCTAGGAAAAAATATTCTCGAGGAGGTAAAAGAAGTAACAGATCATATGCTCCGTCCTGCGCTCTATGGTCTGGCGAAGACAATCGTCGCACTATTCATTATCATTTTTTTGATATTTGTAGACCCGATTGTTGCTCTCACTGTGTCTTTCGTGCTCGGAAGCGCCTACGGCGGAATATACCTCGTGGCACGGGACCGACTCGATAAGGCCGGTTCGAAGCGAGTAGCTGCAAACACACTGCGGTATCAATTTGTGAGCGAAGCACTTGGTGGGATCAAGGAAGTCAAGCTCCGAGGCAAAGAAGAGACTTTCCTCGAGCAGTTTGATTTTCCGTCCGAGCGATACGCTCAATTTCAAGCACTCTACCGAATTATTAGCAAAGTCCCGCAATATATCCTTGAGGCAGTGGCATTTGGTGGCATAATCCTTATTACCGTCTATCTGATCGCTGTGCAAAACAATATCCGGCAAGTGGTCCCGATGCTAGGGCTCTATGCATTTGCAGGATACCGTCTCATGCCGGCATTGCAGCAAGCGTTCAAAGGACTTGCTAGCGCTCGTTTCAATACAGCAGCTCTACAGAAGCTTCATCGTGATCTTCGGGTACGGACGGAGCCCCTAGTTACGAGTAGTTGCGATGAGGGACAAAAAAACATGGATGAACCATTAACCCTTTGTCACCAGCTTACCTTAGAGAAAGTACATTTCACGTATCCGAACGCTGAAAAGCCTGCGATTAAAGACCTTACACTGGAGATTCCTGCCCGAACCACAGTAGGCTTCGTGGGCAAAACGGGATCGGGTAAGACTACTGTTATAAACCTTATTCTGGGACTCCTAGGACCACAGAAAGGAAATATTTCAGTAGATGGTATACCAATTCACGGGGATAATCTGCGTGAATGGCAGCGAGAAATAGGCTACGTGCCTCAGAATATTTATCTGTCAGACGACACTATAGCTCGGAATATTGCTTTCGGCGTGCCCTATGACGACATCGATATGGACGCGGTACGGGAGTCAGCACGTATGGCTCAAATTTACGACTTCATTGTATCCGAGTTGCCATATGGATTTGAAACAACCGTTGGCGAGCGAGGCATCAAGTTGTCCGGTGGACAACAGCAACGAATCGGTATTGCTCGTGCGCTTTACCATCAACCATCGGTACTAGTTCTTGACGAGGCGACCAGTGCTCTTGATCAATCAACTGAGGAGAATGTCATGAAGGCGATCTACGAGCTTGAGGGAGATCACACAATTCTTATGATTGCACATCGATTAAGCACAGTTCGAAGGGCTGACAATATTATCATGCTTGAAGGTGGAGAAAAGGTGGGAGAGGGAATATATAGTGAGCTAGTACGAGAGCATTCCAAATTTAAATCGATGGCATTATATTAGGTAATATGTGACAAGCGAAATAGAAATAAATTGATCATGCTAACATGCAAAAGAAAAGCGCTTTGAGGAAAATGATGGAAAACAGGGACATTAGAACGTGGGGACGTAAAATAAGAAAAACTAATCTGGCATTTTGGCTATACAGATTGGGTATATTGAGCCATGATATGATCTATGGTCCAGATTATTATAAAAATATGGATCGGGAATCAGCCCTAAAAGACGCAGAGCATTTTGCGGATGTGATTATTTCCGGATATAGCCCAGAGCGTGTTATCGAATTCGGATGCGGTACCGGGAGACTGTTATATCCATATCATAGAAGAGGCATTAGCGTAAAAGGATTAGAGTTGAGCACTTTTGCAAAGGAGATTTCGAAACTCCCCGATTCCAGGCTTGAGAGTCATGACCTGACAAAGCCATATTCTGCTTCCGAGACATATGATATTGCTCTATGCATTGAAGTTGTAGAGCATCTCCCGCCTAGTGCTTCTGATATCATTGTCTCATCTATCTCAGATTCAGCACCGGTTGCAATCATAACTTCTGCAAGACCGGGCCAAGGTGGAACACATCATGTCAACGAACAGCCATTCGAATATTGGATAGAAAAATTTGAAACGAAAAACATGATCTACAATGAAGAGAGGGCAAAATACATGAGAGAGGAGCTAGAGTTGAAGGATCTGACATGGATATCTGACAATATAATGATCTTTGAAAATAGTCAGTGACACATCAAGTATAGGATTGGTAATTATGAACACTAGTGTGAGTGAAAAGGCTCGAATATCTAGCAGCGAGGAAATAAACGCATTCCTTGAGTACGGTTACCTTCCGGAGTCGGAGATATCGATTTCGCCGAACATCCTTTGGGCAGCGCGCCAGGAGGAGGTAACCGAAAATCTCGTAAAACATGGGGTCACTGCACTAAAGTCAGCATTTGCAAGTGCCGTTAAGGAAACGCCGATCAACGCCCTACATGTGCTACCATTAAGCGGTGGACTTGACTCCAGAACAATTCTGGCAGCACTCTTAGAGCATGTCGACCCGTCAAGGATCCAGACTGTTACGTTTGGTATACCCGGGACCTATGATTTTGAGTTGGGTCAGCGAGTTGCGTCTAGAGCGGGAGTTAACAGTCGTGTCATTGACCTAAACGAGTTTGACTGGTCGGAGCAGGAGCTATTGTCTTGTGCCAAGAAGTGTAAACGTCCGACGCTGATATTTGAGCGAGCTATCAATGCGTATGCGTGGGACCAGTTTTCTGGCGATAACGTGGTGTACTGGTCAGGGTATATGGGAGACCCACTTGCTGGCGGACATTTGCCAGTAACTCCAATTGATACTTGGGAGAAGTCCTTGGAACGCTTTGCTCTTAATAACAGGGCAGTCGCATCAAATCTCACTTCAAATGAGTTTGATCCTTTGTCAGTGTTGCCTAAGGAGCCTTTGGATGAAGGACTTGAATTCGTAGAACAGCTTGACTTCGGAGTCCGACAGCCTTGCTATATCAAACCCACCGTAATAAATCCTGGTGCACAGACACCTTTTCTGCGCGAGGAGTGGGTTTCTTTTATCCTTCGTGTACCGCGCAGGCAGCGCGTCCGTCGCAGGCTTTATAAAGATATTGTAACGGCTGCGTACCCAAACCTTTTTTCAATTCCAACTGAGGCTAGCCAAGGATTGAAAATCACCGCACCAAGGTGGCAAGTTGAGGCCACTCGTTATGCGGAGGCAATCAAGAGACGAGTATTAAAAGTTGTGGGGATAAGATCTTTGCGGCGTACCACAAACTACTTGGATTTCGAAGTTGCGCTGAGAAAAGAGATGAAACCACTCATTATCCAGCAGCTTCGTGATTTGAAAGATCGAGGGATTGTTGAGTGGATCGATGTTGGAGACATCTGGAAAAAACATTTGGCAGGTAAAGACCTTACAGACGAGATACATGTACTCGTATCTTTAGAATTCTTTTTGAAAGCGCAGGATGCCACCTCTTCTTATTAGTAGTACAAAGATGTCATGCTTAATGTGATTTCCTACAAATGAGAAATATATTTAACCTTGTATAAACGGCATAGTGAAAGATAAAATAAAAGTTATTTACATATTTGGTCCTGGTCATTGTGGTTCAACCCTTTTGAGCTTGCTACTAGACGGGCACACAGAAATTTTATCTCTAAGTGAAGTAAAAAATATATCAAAAAATAAAGCAAAAATAAGAGAAAATACGTTTTGGGGCAAAGTAATTAAACGTTGCGAAGAAGTGCGTCGGTTTGAATTGGACGATTTGGACTCCGGTTCCACCTACAGAGATGTATTCTGGATTGAGAGGGAGAGCCTGGATAAATGGGCTCTGGCGAATAAAACTTTATTTGAGTATGCCTTAAAGGAGTCAAAATGTAGCGTCGTTGTTGACTCCTCAAAGAATTTCGCAAGATGCTATCTATTTCATGCTTCGGATTATTTTGATCTGCACCTTATCAATCTGGTGAGAAATGGGAAGGGAGTTTACAATTCCTACTTAAAAAAATATAACGACAGTAGAGGTATAAAGAAGTGGGTAAAATCGTGCTTGATGGGGGCGGGTATGGAATTACAAGCGGCTAAGTCGATCAGAGTCCGATACGAAGATATGTGCGATAGAACCAACGTAGAACTAAACAAGATATGTTCTATAGTGGGGCTCGAATACAGTGAAGTAATGTTGCATCCTGAGACTAATTCATTTCGTGGTATAGGCGGAAATAGAATGAGGTACGGTGAAAACATTCAGATCGAGTTAGATGAGAGCTGGAAGGAAGAATTATCATTTAGCCAAAAGGTGAAATTTAATATTCTCGCAGGTCCTCTAAACAAGTTGTACGGATATTAATAATCTGATCAGTGCAGGATCTAATGAGAATAGTGTATGTTTCGCGCTCCATTCTTCCGTCACGATTGGCTAACAGCATACACGTGATGAAAATGTGTCAGGCAATGGCGAAGGAAGGAAATGACGTGTTTCTTCTCGCCCCCAACCGACCAGAAGACTGTGAAACCGGTGTAGCGAATATATTTGACTTTTACAACGTAGACAATGGTTTCAAGATCAGTAAGCTCTTTTGGCCGAAGTTGAAGTTTTTCAGAGGGCAGTCGGCAGCATACGCTGTCGCTGCGGCCCTTGAAATTTGGCGAATTAATCCTGATCTCGTTATCGGGCGCCATGTGCACAGTTGTGCTCTGGCCGCCTGGATAGGATATTCAACTATTTACGAACGTCATTCGCCAATCTGGGACACAGGTTGGCGCAAGTATCTTTCTTTTAAATACTTATCCTTCAGGCTTCTGAGGCTCAGTCCAAACCTTCAGAAGCTGATACTCATCACTGAGGCGCTACGGGAATCATATGTTAAGCATGAGTCCACGTCGCAAGAGGTATTGCAGGTAGTTCCAGACGCGGCTGATGCGCCTGCGGAAACAGACCTGCCTGCAGAGGTTTCTTCCTCTGAGAGAGTCAGGGCCGCGGGCCGAGAAAAGACTCTACAAGTAGGATATGTCGGTAACTTGTATCCCGGTAAGGGAATGAAAGTGATTGTTGAAGTGGCATCACTGATGCCTGAAGTGGATTTCCACGTCGTGGGGGGACTTGTAGAGGATATTCTCAAATGGAAGAAAAGGTCTGACTCATCGAACGTGCATTTTCATGGCTTCGTGGATCAAAAAAAAGTTCCCTGCTACATTCAATCATTTGATGTCTGCCTGCTTCCAAATCAGAGACGTGTTGAGACTCGTGGAGGCACCGAGATCGGAGGATTTACTTCACCTCTGAAGATGTTTGAGTATATGTCGATGGGAAAGGCAATCGTGGCTTCCAATCTTCCGGTGCTTCAAGAAGTGCTCACCCATAAAAAGAATGCTATTCTATGCGACCCTGAGAAAATTGAACAGTGGGTGGCATCAATTAATTACCTGAAACAGCACCCTGAGGTCAGTAAGCAAATTGGGAAAAGAGCAAGGGACGATTTTATAGCCAATCATACTTGGGATATTCGCGCCCAGAGGGTTCTTGAAAATATAGACTAATGTGAGGATCGCATAGATCACTTCAATTTTCTACCTTCCGGGAGTGTTAGAAAAAGTGTGTCACGGGACATGGGTCATAGGTCCAGGCGAAGCCGATCTCCGAAGATAATCGACAGCTGGGAGAGCGTCTGATTTACTTCATGAATCTTCGATTTCAGTTGTGGATCGGGCGCTTCCACTTGCTCGTGATCTCCTCCTGGACCAGGTAGAGCAGCTTCATGAGCGCCTCGTCCGAGGCAAAGGCGCCCTTCGTCTTGGTTACCTTCCGTAGGCCGCGGTGGAAGCCTTCGATGATGTTGGTCGTGTAAATGACCCGCCGGATCTCCGGGGCGTAGGCAAAGTAGACCGACAGGCGGTCCCAGTTCCGTCGCCACGAGGCGACCCGCGGCCGGGTACTTCGCGCCCCAGCGCGCCTCCAGCTTGTCCAGGTTCGCCTCGGCCATCTCTTTAGTGCGGGGGGCGCGGTAGACCTGCTTCAGATCCTGCATGAAGGCCTTCACGTCCTTCCAGGCGATGTACTTCTTCGAGCCCGGGATC
Source organism: Verrucomicrobiota bacterium (assembly GCA_009908325.1). Taxonomy (GTDB): domain Bacteria; phylum Verrucomicrobiota; class Verrucomicrobiia; order Opitutales; family Coraliomargaritaceae; genus Thalassobacterium. The sequence continues at coordinate 7,312 of JAAAPI010000060.1, forward strand.
TGATGGATGATGCACAGCTGCACCTCGGTCCGCGGGAAGATGCTCTCCACCGCCTCGGCGAAGCCCTGCAGGTTGTCGATGCAGGCGATAAAGATGTCACGAGCGCCCCGGTTCTTCAGATCGGTCAGGGTTGAGTCCCTAAATTTGTGTAGAAGTGCAGGCTGAATAGAAAAAGATGCTGTGTTGCTGAGTGTCAAGTTCCGGGGTGAAGCGACGCGTCGAACGGAGTCTGGTTCTTCAGCACGCCGTAGCAAATGTGAAGGAGTTTCCGCATGGCCGCGCCGATGATCACCATCTTTTCTTTTCCCCGCTCGGCGAGCCGATCACCGAGGGCCTCGACGGCGGCGTTGAATCGAAGGGCCGCAATGGCGGGGAAGTACAGGGCTCTTCGAAGCCGAGAACTTCCGACTTTCGAAAGCCGAGGTTTTCGATGAACCGAACTGCCCGACGTGTGATGCGATGGCGTCAGGCCGGCGTAGGCGGCCGCCTGGCGGGCGCTCTCAAAGCGCTCGGGATTCCCGAGTTCGGCGAGCACGAGCGCAGCCGTCGCCCGGCCAATGCCGGGAATTGTTTCCAGAAGGTCGCGGTTCCGGGCGAGGGTATCGGTGCTTTGAACGTGCTGGTCGATCGCTTCTTCGAGCCGGGCGATCTGCTCGCCCACGCTCTCAAGGACCGACTGGAGCGCGCCGGTGACCGTCGGATTCTCCGACTGGCCAATCTGGTTCTTCAAGCGGTCGCGCTCTTTTTTGAGCTGCTCGAGACCGCGGGTCATCTCCTTCAAGCTTTTCTGCTCAGAAGACGATGGTTCCCAGGGGCTTGGCTCCTCTTTTTTGCAAAACCGAGCCAAAAGGCGAGCGTCGACCTTGTCGGTTTTCGAACGGTTGAGCTGGCTGTCAGCGTAGGCGCTTGTGCGCAGTGGGTTGAGGACCGAGACGGTCAACCCGCGCTCGTGCAAAAAGCGCGCAACGGGGCGCTGATAGCCTCCAGAGGCTTCGAGGCAGACGTGAACCTGCTCCGGACGTTTCTCCAGGCCAGCATCGGTCTGTTTTTCAAGCCATCCGATAAGCTCCTCAAATCCATCTTCGGTGTTCGGCACCGTTTGGGAAGCGGAGGCTCCCTCCTCAGGTCCGATCAGGGCGATTTCAAGGGAGGCCTTGCTCACGTCGATGCCCACGTGGGGATCCGCAGAAGGGACTGAGCCAGACGAATTCGAACGATCAGGATTCGAACGATCAGGATTCGAACGATCAGGATTCGAACGATCAGGATTCGAACGATCAGGTGCAGGCTCAACGATACAGGCTCAAACCATCGAGGCATCGAAGGCGCTCAGATGCTGTTCGGATTCGAACGCAATGAAGGGAAGGCAGGGACTGATCTTTTTCTCGGGCTCATGGGAAAAATTCCCAAGCCGGAATCAAGGCACAGGTTGCCCTGCCTTCCTGCTCCGAGCGTCCCCGGAGCAAGTTACGAACTACCAGTTTCGAACTACATCGAACATATTAGATCAAGGCGGTGACGAGCGCACCTGACGCATCCACCGCCACCCCTAAAGTTTGGTCAACTCGCGTGCCTCGCTCCGCTCAGGACGCTCAGGCACGCCAAATTTTGGCCGGGGTACGGTCTCTGCGTCCGAGACGGATCGCTCGTCAAGGCCCAAGTTGGTGCATTGCGTACCGGCGAATGTTGGTCCGAATGGGTTACTCTTCGGGGTCGGCACCAGCTCCCCCTTACGCCGGCAGATCCATTTCATTCAGCGCGCGCTCGGCGGCGGCGCGGCCCTGCGCGATCCAGGCGTCGAGCGAGCGGCGGCTGAAGTCCAACCCCGAGCCGAGCGGGTCGTCGGGCTCGATGAGAAGGTGGTCGAAGAATTGGTACGTGCCGCCGTCGGGCCGCTGCAGCGTAACGCCCCCCTGCTCGGCCTGCTTCACCAAGCGATTAATGCGCAGGAAGGCGTCGATGTCGTTGTCGAACGTCTCATCGAGCAGGATGCTCAGGCTGCGCTGTGCCACGTCGATGATGTTGCCCGGACGCATCGACGCGGGCGGCTTGTCGCGCGGCTCCGTGGTGATGATGATGATCCGGTCGGGGTGGTGGTCGATCACGTCGCCAAGTGGCGTGATGTTGCGCAGGCCCCCATCCACGAACGAGTCGCCGCCCGTCTCGTACGGCGGCCAGATGATGGGAATGCTCGTAGAGGCAAAGACGAGCTCATTGAAGCGCGGGCTGTCGGGGCGAATCGCCACGTACTCTCCGCTCTCCAGCTTGACGACCCCGATCTCCAGTGGGATGTCGATATTGTCCGGATCCACCTCGCGGCGGATGAGCTTCAGGAGGGGGGCATTGTTGTAAAGGCCTTTCCGCCCGGCAAGGACCTTGAAGAGCACCCACGGCCACCGGCCCCGATAGACGTCTTGGCGCTCGATGGTGCGCCAGATGGTGCCGAGCCGGTCGAGCCGGTCGCAGGCGACCAGCGTGCCGTTCAGCGCGCCGACCGAGACGCCGGCGACGCCGTCGTACGTGACCCCACGCTCGGCGAGCACCTCCAGCGCACCCAGCTGAAACGCACCTTTCGACCCGCCCCCCGAGAGCACCAGTGCAGTGGACGATGGCTCGTTGTTCGATTCTTCCACGACGGCTCCCCCTCGATGATGAGCGTACACGGTTGCTTCCAAGAAAGCATGCAGGCCGCGGATCGTCAACGACGATTTGTACCTGAGCGCGGCCGCCGCTACTTTTCTTGTCCCTCGCCTTGCCCACCAACGCCTCGACCGATGACGAAACGCCTTCTCCTCGCCCTCCTCCTCGGCAGCTGGCTCGCCGGGCCGGTCTTCGCCCAGTCAACCGCGCAGCAGCGGCAGCAGATCCGCACGCAGACCGGCGCGCGCCTGCACGCGATCATCGACACGACGGCCGGCGTGATGGGCGTCGCCGCACTCGACCTCGTGGGCGACGACGACTTCCTGATCAACGCGGACCAGGTCTTTCCCCAGGGCAGCACGATCAAGATCCCGATCCTGATGGAAGTGTACCGGCAAGCCGAGTCGGGCACGTTTGCCCTGTCGGATCGCCGCACGCTCACCGACGCGGTGAAGGTGGGCGGAAGCGGCCGGCTCCAGACGCTCGGCACCGGCTCGGAGCTCACGATCTACGACCTCTGCGTGCTGATGATTTCGATCAGTGACAACACGGCAACGAACATGCTGATCGACCTCGTGGGGATGGACCGCGTGAACCAGACGATGGCCGACCTCGGGCTGGAGCACACGCGTCTGCAGCGCAAGATGATGGACACGGCCGCCCGTGCCCGCGGCGACGAAAACCTGTCAACACCTGCCGAGGCCGCGCAGATCATGGAAATGCTGCACCGTGGCACGTTCGTCAGCCGCGCCGCCTCCGACGAAATGCTCGCCATCCTGCGCAAAACCGGCGGCGGCGACCTCGCGGCCGGCGTGCCCGGCGACGTG
>JAAAPI010000390.1 GCA_009908325.1 Verrucomicrobiota bacterium
GGTTCACTTGCAGAAAACACCGCTGGGAACTTGCTCCATGCGGCCCACAGTTATCGGAATGTCGGTATATTGCTCAAAGATCGCCCTTAGGGACAAAGCAGTCCAGTGCGCCCGCGCATTTCCCGGTTGAGTCGGCTCATTCAGATATTCTTTCAGCAATGGGATCGTGAAGCTCAGGGTCCGCATAACCTCGTCGTCCCCAGCTCGCCTCGCGCTTTGAAATAGAAAGAACAAGGGGCTCGGCAGGTCGTCCAATGGCGTGATGGCGGAACGACGATAGCTCTGGGACTGCTCGTCATCCCTGCATTTTTCTGCTTTCTTCAGCAAGCGCTTCGAGGATTTGAGCGTCCGCAACACAGATTTTGTCAGGCCAGCGCCGTAGCCTTTGCCAATGTTCGTCCACATCGGGTGGGTGACTGGGTTGAAGATTAGCCCAGCGGCCTGATTTCGACGCCGCTCATCTAAGCTGACTTGGGTCCAATGTTCTAGGCACCACCCAATTTCTCGCCAGATTTCGAATAGGCACATGCCGTAGGTGAGTTCAGAAGGCTCCGGCCCTGTGTAGTCGTAAACACGATCACCGATGCGGATTTTTGGAGACAACATAGCCTGCCCACCTTTCCATCAACTCGCGCCGCTTCTCCAGCAGGTCAGACCGCGCATATGCCCGCTCGACCTCACTTCCGACCGTGTGTGCAAGGCTCAACTCTGCAATCTCACGCGACACGTTCGGCTGCTCAGACGCCCAGTCCCGAAACGCAGACCGGAACCCATGCACAGTGATGTTCTCAACCTTCATCCGGCGTAGCAGCATCAACATTGCCATGTTGCTCATCGGTCTGTGCCGCTTCTGCCCTTCGAACACGACTTCGGAGCGCAGCGCTTTTAGCGGCTCAAGGATCGCAATCATCTCTGCCGTCAAGGGAACGCGATGCTCCTTATCTGCTTTCATCCGCTTGGCGGGAACGGTCCAAAGATGTTCGTCAAAGTCGAACTCCTCCCACCGCGCCTGCAAAACCTCACTCGTCCGGCTGGCGGTCAGGCAGGTGAACATCAGCGCCTTCGCGGCCATGGCATCCTTGGTTGCCAACTCGGAATAGAAGGCGGGCATATCTTGCCAGCGCATCGCCTTGTGGTGCTGCACCTTTTGTTTGACGGTCGGCAGCACCCGCGCATCTCGGATCGTGGTCACGGGGTTCTCGCCCTCGCGGAAGCCCTTGGACTTCGCCACGTCCAGGACGGCCTTCATCCGCTGCGCCAACCGCTTGGCTGTCTCGTGCTTTTCGGTCCAAATCGGCAGCAGGACTTGCAGAACTTCGGGTTGCTCGATCTCAGATACAGGCAGGCGGCCGATTTTGGGGAAAGCATACTCGGCCAGCGTGTTGATCCACTGCTGCCCATGCTTAGGGTTCTTCCATGTCGGCAGGCGCTCGATGTGAACCTGCCGGGCGATCTCTTCGAAACAGGGAACTTTTTGCCGTGTATTGTAGCGTGGGTTGATGCCTTGCTTGGCCATACGGCGATACTCAAGGGCACGGTCGCGAGCTTGGGTTAGCGTCACGATATCCGCGCCGCCAAGGCCGAAGTCGGTGCGGAGCGGCTTGCCTTCGCGATTCCGTTGCCCCTTCACCGTGACGCGCACGATCCAGCGCCGTGCGCCCGATGGATCGACGACAAGGTAAAGACCATTCCCATCCCCGTGACGACCCGCACCAAGGGTGCGAACAAGGTTCTTGGTTAGCTTTCCGCTATGATAGCTCATTCAAAAATACCACAATTCCTACCACGTAATAAACAGAAACGAGTGTAATCGAAGAAATCTCAATGGCAATAACGAATGCAGATAAAGCAACAAAAACAGCCCCATAAGGGGCTGAACACGGCCAAACAGAACTGAAAGAAAATGGTGGGTGGCGGAGACGAAGGGATATCCTACTTCAATCTGCCGATATAACGATACCAGAAGGTTAGCTTGGACCACGCCCGAAGTACTTGCATGGACTGTACCAGATGACTGGACCATGGGAAGGGGATGTCGCCAGAAAACCCACCAAATTTCGTGCGCGTAGCGGTTCCGTTACTTTCGTTTTCCCCAACCGGCTCCGAAATTCATGAGCTGACCTACCCTCTGGCTTTTGAGGACTATGGATGCCAGCGTTCGCCTACTGCCGCTTGCTCGTCTTCACGGCGGGCATCCCATTCATATCCTTCTGCAATGGATATCAGGCTTTCCGACAAGCGTGGGTGGGAATTACCATATCTAGCTGCCAAGTCTCGATAACGCTCTGCAAGTCTGCGCTCTTGCTCTCCGCCATCATAGGGGCTGCGCGTGGTTACACCTCGTGCATTTCTGACCCCCATACAAAACCGTTCCCTTAGTCCAGCGTGTTCAGAGCGATCTAAAAAACCCAAGATGACGTCAGGCAACCAGTCATCCCATGGCCGTCTCCTCGCCATTCGTGCCAGCAAAGCCCCAAAATGGATTTCAGCTACTTCCTTGCGGTCAGCTTCCGCCGCAAGTCGAAGGGCGCTATCTGCCCATGTGGTGAATTCATCCGGAGACACTACGCCGTTCTCATCGCATCCGGGAACTCTTTTCCAACCCTCCAGAGAGTGATAGGCTAGCTCGGCAAGGAACTTGCGCCTCTCCGCCGATAGCTTTTCTCGCTCGGGTTCGTCCGCGCCATCGCGCCGATGATATTGCCAGCAGAGCAACTCAACAAAGAGATTTGGATCCCGAGAAAGCTGCCGGTGCAAAGCCAGCGTTCGCTCGTGATCTCGATGACCGTATGAGCACAAGAGCTTGACGAAGGGCAGTTCTAGATTGGCGATTTGGTCGTCGGAGATCGCTTCGTCTTCATCGAGGAGCTGAAACACCTCATCTAGGTTGTACGAACTTGGAAAAGGCCCCTCCACTTCCTCGCCGCGAGCAACAGCTTGTAGGATATCTAGCCAACGGTTGGCTGGCAGCTTGTTTCTCCACAGAGAAACGGCTGAGAACGCTGATCTCGGCCGCTGATATTCAAGAAGCTTTGTAACGGCGTACTCCACTTCGTCAGACGGCGTGTCATCCCAAATATGAATTGATGCCGAATTCCAAAATGCAGAAGCCACGTCTTCGCCCAAACTTTCTGCGACCTGCCAGCCAATTGAACGACCAGGAAGGTGCTCGGCGAATCTCAGGCGCTCCATTTCACTGTTCAGAATTTCTTGTGCCTCTAGGCCAGCCACGACTGCGGCAAGGTCGATCCAACCTGTGCTCCATAGCAGTTGCCGTAGGAATGCATTGGACTGATCATTTGCCTCGGTGCGCAGCGCAGCCGAGACCCAGTGGGTCGCCGTTTCCACTGCCGCATCTTGCGCGACCAAGACTTGAGCCACCAGTTCTGGTTGCTTCACGCTAAGCGCAAACGGAAGAACCGCTTGATCTCCCAATTGCTCCCTGATTTCATCGATGGCATTTCGGCGGCGCTCTTCGACAAGTGCGTTTCGCTCCTGCCATGACAAGCGCCCATTTCCTTCGTCTTCCACCAGCGCACGCCACTCAACGTGAGATGTTTCAAACAGCCAACGGTGGCGAGCAGTCGGCGACTGAGAGGACAAAGCCTCTTCCATGCGTTGAAGCGCGGCTGCCAACTGTTCGTCCTCTTCACCTTCCTGATAAGCACGAAGAACATCGCGCCGACGAAGGTTGTGCCGAAGATCAGCTTTGTCCTCATCGGTTGCTGTCGCTGACCAACTCTCGACCTCGATGACCAAGCGAGACAGGTCATCAGGATGAATACGTGTCGTGACTTCTAACAGCTGTTCAAGCTCCAACTTTTCAAATGGAGCCAAGTCGAGCAGTAGGCGGCTGGCTTCGACCGCCGCTGCGCGGACATCCGCATTTGTCGGTGACTGCACTTCAGTATCCAGTGCTCGCCATTGCGGCCTCGCGGTGCGTGAAGCGAAACTTTGGCCACCTCCTGGAAGAAGAGAGATGCAGACGTCCATCACAGCATGTCGAAACTGCCCTGACATGCGCCGCAAGGCAGCCATCCTTTCCGCAGCACTGAGAGCGGTGGCAGGCAGCCAAGCCCTGAACAGAGAACGGGCGGTTGATTTCGGCGAGTTTGACCAGTTGTCTTCCACCTCCAGACGGCGAAGGCCAAAAACAATCTCTGCGACACGAGAAAAGTGGACAGGGTGCCAAGCCAAAAGTTCAAGCGCCCAAAGCAAATTGGTCCGCAAGCACTCGCCACTCACCAAGCCTTCAGTGGTTCCCATGATGGCGCGTATGGCAGGTTCTGGCTCTCTAAGCTCAGCTTCAAGGCAATCAAGGAACGCAGATGGAGATGCCTCCGCCAATGTTCGTAAGTGCCCCCGAATAGAAAGCCAACGTTCGTGGTCAGCACCTTGCATCAGGGACCGAACGACTTGCGCGGCACGGTATGAAAGGTCAACTCCCAACCTGTCACCGCAGATTTCTGCACCATGAACGGATAGAATGCACAACGCGTCGCCGAGACCGGAAAGCAGGGCACCCGAAAAACTTCTCGCGTGACCCAAAACATTGGCCATGTACCACTGATCTTGAGGCAGGTCTAAGGCGGGGTCTCTATCGCCCAGCAACTCCGGCAAGAGTTGAAAGAAACGGTCCAGATCGTCTCGATCTATGTAAGGCCCTACGGCAAAAAGTGCGTCGATTTGTGATACAACGACATTCACATGCCCATAGCGAGCAATTGGTGCGTCGTTCAAAGCGAACAGTTCGTCTCGAACTGGTTCTACTTCACCAACCCGAAAATCACCCAATAGCTGGAGAATTGTGCTGTCATCCATGCTCTCGCGTTCAACCCACGAGCCTGCCAATGCGAACGGGAGGACACGTTTTGCCGCTGCGCGATCTCTAACCCAACGAGGCCGCCGAACCTCAGGATCACCAGAGAGCTGACGCCGCAATACAGGAACAGAATGACCGACCTTGATGGAGAGGTTATCCGCTTTATCACGCGATAGCCCCATACTCTCGAGTTCAGCGCGAAAGATATCTGAGGGGACGTGCGAAAGCAGCAGTGCCTCCCGGACGTCTAAACGACCCTTGGGATAGGCGCGGACAATGGTCACATTTCGTCGATCACCAAAGTCCAACTCCTCCCCATCTTCAACATCCGCAACGACAATAAGGTGGTTTGCGCTCGTAGGAATTCTGGCATCGCGAGATGTGGCAACAACTGTTGTATCAAGAAGATCGAGGGCATCGGCCTCGATCATTGTCGCAACGACAAATGCAACGGCCTCCCCTCTATCGTCAGCTTGAACCGGGACTATTTGCTCTCGGTCGCGCAGCTTCTGCAACAACACGCTCTGCTCGTTGTGCCGCCTGGAAGAAACAAGCTTGATGGACAATGGCTGCACCGAAGCTGTCGCCCAGCTATTCCACCATTCGTGAGGTGTCTTCAGCCCAGGCCAGGCGACACCCAGCTTTTCACCCAACCAGCGGGCCGTGGCAGGCGCTTCTTCCAGCCAAGTTTCAAGGTCTATGGCGTCGAATGCCTCAACGGTCGCCCAAGCGCCTTCACCACGTCGCTCTTCAAGCCAGTCTTCTTTTCCGTTCCACCTCCTCGGCGTCACGAAGACGAATGCACTATTCTCGCGCTGATTTTGCGGCGTTTCTTCAGTTCTCTTTCGATAATCACCGTCGGCTTTACTTCGAGGGTCTACATTGCAACCCATTTCCCATACGCTTCGGCCTTCCGGCACCCAGACTGTTCCGGCTTTACATTCCACTTGACCGTCAAGCCCAGGCAAATCGACCGCTTCGTTCCCGGGAAAGCGCATTGAGATCAATGAACTGTTGGTTTCCCTAATTAATTTACGAACAAGGATCGGCAGATTGCTGCGGCACTCGTGCCGATCTGCCCATTGTCTTATAGCGGTTTCATCAATGGGCAACAGCGCACCTACAATTAATTCAGTTTGATAAAGCGCAAACACATCCCAGAGGGTAGTCACTGCTTCGCGGTCTCGCTAATACATAGTTGCGACGGGCCATCTACAAAAGACACCCGGCAGCGTTTCCGTTAAAAAGTTCTCCCTCACGCACATAGCGGCTCAGCATCGCGTCGGAGGCATGGCCCGTTTGCGCCCGCACTTTGTACGTTGGCACCCCAGCCTTGATGGCGCTGGTGGCGAGGCCAGCGCGGAGGCTGTGGCCGCTGTAGCCATCGGGATTGATCCCGGCCCCGCAAACCCGGCCCCGCAGGATCGTAGAAACGGCATCGCTGCGGATGCGGTCAGTCGAGATGTTGCCGTGGCGATCAACGGGGCGGAACAAGGGGCCGATGTCATCCGCCAGAACGTCACGCCACGCGATCAGGGCCGCGACGGGGCAATGACGGGTTCGACCAAGGGGGATGCCGATTTTGCGACCTTGACCGGTTTGGTCGGTTTTGAGCGCCGCAGGGTCAGGATCAGGCCCTCGCGCACCTCGTCAATATAAGTGTGATCAAGCCCGACCAGTTCCGAACAGCGAAAGCCACCCGCCCAACCGATCAACAGCAAGGCCCGGTCGCGCTGGTCACGTGGGGTGTTGCCCATTGCGTCGAGGACCAGAAACATGTCTTCGCGCAACAGGGGCTTGGCCTGATCCTGTGCGGTGCCTTTGACCCGCTTGATCCCGCGTATCGTGGCCCGAACGACCTCACTTTGGCAGGGGTTGGGCCATTCGTTCGCGGCATGGACCTTGCTTAGAGTCGCGATCCGCCGCGCAAGGCTGGATGGGGCCAGCGTGTCGGCATGGTCGGCCAGATAGCGGGCGACCTGTTCCGGCGTCGCAGGCAGAGTGCCGCCCCATGCCGTGTAATGCGCGAGGTCGGAGCGATAGGCCTTGCGGGTGTTCTCGGAAATGCTGGCGCTAATGAAGGTTTCCGCAGCCTCAGACAGTACATCCGACCCTGCAAGGGCGGCATTTGTGGACCCGGATAAGTGAATGTTATGCCGGGTTAGGGCCAATTGATTAGTCATGGCGCTGGCCCTCCATGATCGCAATTCGGCAGGCGTTGAGTTCGGGGATCGCGTCTCGCATTAGTTTGAGCAGCGTATCCGCCTGACCGGCGTCGATCCCCAGGCATTCCCGCTCCATCTGGGATCGTAAGCTTTGGCCCATTGGCCCATCTAGACGGTTGCGAAGCAGACCGCTTTCCACCCGAAACACCGCCTCACCCAAAAGCCGCGTTCTGCCTGCGTATGGAAATGCATCCCGCACATACCGCGCAACGTCGCTGTCACCAGCCATGAGCCGCCGGATCGCAGCCTTGCCTTGCCTTACAAACATGTCGAGGGCCCAACTTGGCAGGCCTGCGATCTCGACCTCCTCCGGAAACTTGTCGTCTGGGTTGGGCTGGCGACGCTGGTTGTGTTGGGTGAGTAGCCCGACAAGAAGCGGAAGCATCGTTTGCGTGCGGGCACTGCCTCCTTTGGTCAGCCAAACGACCGATGGACATACACCACTGGCGTCCAGCAATCGTGTTGCCGCTGCGGGCAAGGGCTGATTGCAATCAATTGCAATCTGCTGGACGGCATAGCTTTGGGTGATGAGGTCGGGACAGCCAGTCACAACATTGAGCATTTGCCGTTCTGACATCCTGTTCAGCTTCTTCGCCAGCCTGTGTGTTGATGGGTGTTCGGTCAGGATGCAGAACAGATCATCCGCAGCTCGGTTCTTCGGGGACGATGCGAGGTCTGCCGCCAACCCCAATGCAACGCGGGTCTCTCCACCCAACGAGCGCCGGAAGGTTTTGCCCCGCGCTGCGACCATGACCTGCCCAACAAGCGAAAGGTTGGCCAAACCAACATCTTCGAATGCGATAACAGCCAGTCTGCGCCATAATCGCGGGGGATCAGATGTAAGTAGGGACGAAACCGCAATCTTTGTTCGCGCCACATCTCCCCGGCGGATTGCTTTTTGCAACAAGCTGGCCGCTTGCCAACGTGACATTGGTATCGGGGTCGTAGGGCCGGACATGGGCCATGCTTGTGCGCGTTCGATCAATAGGTTCTCGAACCGGGTTTCTGGTGAAATTGATGGCATTGGCTCCTCCTTGAGCTAGGGGAGCTGGAACGATGATGCCCTCGTTCGTCGTACCTGCTAGCGCAGTGCAGGGAAGAAAATTGCGATCAAGGCTAGAGTTTTTTGCGTCGAGAATTCGCCGAAAAATCCGACGGTTTGTCCGTCTGATGTATCGCCTGAAGTCGCCCCGGCTTCGGAATTCTCGAAGCCTGTCGCGGTCGGTCGCGAAATGTCCCCATGCAGCCTGCGAAGTGCAGCGGCTGCGGCGCTGAGGAGATTAAACGTGTCGGGCTTCCAACCGGCAAGACGCCTATCGGTTCTTGTCAGCCCGTTGGACAGGACATCCCCGGGGATTGTCTCTGTCTCAATCCTCGCTCGGATTCCCATGTCGGAAATTGATTAGGATCCAGTGCAATCAACTGCAAATCAGCCGTTTCGTTGCATCCTATGAGAAAGAAGCCCCCCGAGAACTTAGCTTTTCCGAGTTTTGTGCGCGTTCGGTGGACCGAACCGGGGTTGGCTGAACACGGTGTCCATGTTTGTCGCTTAGACTGTCCTTGGGACAGTTTTGTCCCTAGCTAAGTCCAGAACTTAGGGTCTGTCAGTTTCAGATCGTCAAGAACCGTTGGCCAAGATTGCCAAATTGTGGTTGGCATCCACCAATTCTTCTTCTGGGCAGCGAGATACTTGCGATATGCGCTGCGCTTGGCCTGTGGCAGCAGTTTCAAAGCTGGATCAAGACCGCGCTGCGCAACCGCGTCTGTGAACAGAGTCCAAAGATACTCCTTGGCTTCGTCAGGCGGAGAGATGGCGGGAATATCAATGAACTTCACGTGGGAAAATGGGTTAGAGAGTTTTCCAAGCTCGTGAACCTTGAGGTTAAGGCCCGATTTCTTCCGCTCAATCCTCGTGCAGGGACCAGCCTTGTCGATCTGATCTTGCTTTTTTCTTTTTGCCCCTCGGTCATAAACGACCGTCTGGTTACTCTTCGACTTGCCGAAGTAGAAGGTTTCGATCTGTTGACCAGATTTGTACACGGTGACGGTCTTGGCCTGGTCGGGCAGCACATGCACGTTGTTGAAAGGGATCCCTTCCAAGTCGACGGACACCTCGATCTGAGTGACCTTTGCACCAGTCACGAAGCTGCCCCAGCCGTTAACGGTGAACTGCCCGAGCACATTGTGCAAGTCCTCGAAACCTTGCAACCCCATGTCTCTGGGGTGCAGCGTCAGGCGCATCCACTGCGCTTGCTGATCGGCATACCGGTAAATGAAATGTGCGTAGTGCTTACTATCTGCCACGCTGGCCAGAACGATCTTTTTCTCGATCTGCATGGTGTTGGCTGGCTTGGCCCCGGAAAAGCACTCTGGGTCGTCGAACAGAGGGAACAAGGCAATGTGTGTATAGTGGGCGGCTTCACCGGGCAGAAAGTCCAGCTTGACGACGATACGATCAATGAAGAGACGGGGACTGTACCCCTTTCCATACTTTATCTTGATCATTTTTGAGCATGGTTTGGGTCTTGTAAAAGAACACCACCAAATCTCGCGGGATCATCATCCGTCAAACTGACATGTTCATACACGGCACCAGAACAGGCAACTTTGTAACCCCAACCTTCCTAGAAACCATAAACTATTTCAGTCATTTTGACCAGGCTCCTTTTTTCAAATGTGACAAATCCAACCCATTGTACTCGACCTTCTCGATCTCTTCTTTCAGCCGCGACATAGATGCACCCTTTCCATAGCCCCAGTGCGCAGCATCTTCCGCGTGGCCACAGAGCTGCATCGCGATGGCGTCGGTCACATTGGCATCATGCAAGGCGTCCACAAAGTTGTGGCGGAAGCTGTGAAACACCTGGAGTGGCGTTCTGAACTCCCACTTGTTCCCGAGATTATACCAAAATTTCGACCATGGCTGACTGTAGGTGCCGTCGCTGCCGAGCTTCAAATCGGGAAACAAGCGCCCGGAACCACGGCTCGCGACGTAGGCAAGAAAACCGAGGTCCAAGATGACTGAATGAATAGGCACCTTCCGATAGGAGGACCCGGTCTTGATGTTCTTGATCTCCTCGTCTGGTTCATACTCCCATTTCGAGATGTCAAAATAGGCGATGCCGTCCTCGGTGCGGATGTCTGATTTCAAAAGCTGGATGATCTCACTCGACCGCATCCCGGCATACAGTGCAATCACAGGCACCCAATAGCGTCCGTCTTTCAGGAGCAGATCGCCCGGCATGCCCGAATGTGCAACACTCTGGCGACCAGTGTAGATCGGCGTCTTGAAAATCTTCTGGAGCTGATCTGCGTCATACGGCAGCCTCTTGGGCTTTCCCTTCGATGGCTTTTTCACCAACAGTTTGATGTCGGCCCCCGGCACCTTCGGAAGGTATTCCTCGGCAACCAACCAAGCGACAAACCGTTTGAAGAAATCGAACCGTTTCTTCTGGGTTTCATACCCCATCTTCGGAAGGTGCTTGCCTGCTTCGACAGCGGCAACAGGATCGAGATCGCGTGTTTCCGGCTTCTTTTGATTGAACCGCCCCGGGTTTACCGGAGGGCAAAACTCTCGGAGGATTGCCCATTATGGAACAGAATCGAAAGAAGACCTCAAAGCCGTATTCACCTGAGTTCCGCGCGCG
>JAAAPI010000101.1 GCA_009908325.1 Verrucomicrobiota bacterium
CCCACCAGGAACTGTTTGACGAATTCGGCTACCGTAATCCCCGCATTGACACCCACTAGGTTGCTGAGCGCAAATTCAGCCGCTTGTGGCAGCGTTATCCCAGCCTTCTTAAGTTTAGGCAGCCAGTCGTAGATCTCTTGGCGGTCTTCCTCGGATAGATGGAAAAAACTTTCTCCGCTCTGCTTGGCACCTTTATACTGAAGGTCGGCAAAGCGCTTAGCTTCTGCCAGGGATTTCCTCTGCGCCCGAATTCTTCGCTTCCCGCTGATCGCAGCCGGAACATCCACCATATAGGATCCGCCGAAGGTCTTTCCTCCGTGCTGATTGACCACCCGGCGGAGACGAATACCGGAACCCTCCGGGTAAATAATCGATCCATCCTGATCGAGGCTGTTGTTTGTCCGTGCCATTGACTGCTACCTAATAGCAATCAATGCAGCATGACAAGCAAATCCGACAGGAATCAGTCAGGAATTATAAAAAAAGCGCCCGAAGGCGCATTTAAAGTGGTACTCAGGGAGGGATTTGAACCCTCACGCCCTTGCGGGCACCACGACCTGAACGTGGCGTGTCTGCCGTTCCACCACCTGAGCATCAAGCGAAATGGAAATGATCGGTATCAAACGACCGCTGTCAATATTGCAGTCGAAGGAATTTCAACATGACTCGACCACCGTAGCCGGGTTGGCTCTGCCGCCCGACCCGCGTTGTTGGCGGAGCTAACCGCCGCGCCCGATCCGCAGCAGGCGGCGGAGCCAACCTGCCTACGACCGAAAACAACGCAACAGGCTACAAAAAAGGCCGACCCCGCATGAGAGATCGGCCTTTTTGAAATTTATTTTTCCGCGCTTATGCGGCGTTGGCTTCTTTGGCTTTTTCGATCAGCTGCAGAAAGGCGGCTTCGTCGTGGATCGCCAACTCGGAGAGCTGCTTGCGATCCATCTCGATTCCGGCAGCTTTGATGCCACGGATGAAACGGCTGTAGTTGATGCCGTTGTTGCGGCAGATCGCATTGATCCGGACGATCCAGAGTTGTCGAAACTCGGACTTCTTTTTGCGGCGGTCGCGGTAAGCGTAGACTTCCGCGCGATCGACGGCGTCCTTCGCGTAGCGGAAAAGACGGGATTTATTTCCGAAGTAGCCCTTGGCTTTTTTCAGAACTTTTTTGCGACGTGCGAGCGTCGCGGGACCATTGGTGGCTCTAGGCATGTTGTGATATCTCTTGTTTAATTGGCTGCCGGGTCGCCCATTTTCATGTTACCCGGCGAGCGTGAGTTGTGGTTTCTAAAACGTTTTCCGAATCGGCACTGGACCGATTTAAGCGAAAGGCAGACCGCGGATCAGGTCGGCGCGCTGGCCGTGAGCGACCAGTTTGCTGCTACCGGCACGGCGGCGCTGCTTGACACTCTTGTTGCGAAGCAAGTGACGATGCCCTGGCGTGCGACGCAGGAGCTTTCCGGTGCCTGTCTTCTTGAAGCGTTTTGCGATGGATTTACGTGTCTTTTGCATGGGAAATTGGGAAAAGGTGGAGAAAACAGACCTTTCCAGCGGCCGTGTAAAGAAGAAAAGGGAAAAATATCGGTTAAGAATTTTACGATTTACAAAGTTGAAATCGCCAAACCTGCCTCCCAACCTCCGGAAATCCCTACGCACGCTCCAGTTCCTCCCCCCGAAGGCCAATCCCGTATTGTCGGGGCTGCGGTCGGGCGCATCCGCAAATTGGGAGGTTACCAAAAGCACCACCATGTGCCGGATGGGCATAGCGATGCCGCACAGGGATTCGTCCGGAAGGCGGGCCACCCCGATGTTAAGGCGGCGGCCGACTCGCTCTACGCTGACATCCGTGGTCTTTTTGGCTACAAGCGCCGGGAGTTCGACTACACCTGCGAGGAGGGCTTCGCCTGGATGAAAACACCCGACTTCGACTGTGAGCTGCGGGTCGATCAATGCCCCAATGACCCGAGAAACTACCGCCTCGCGACTGAAATCGTGGCCCTGCACACCGATGCGATCGCCCGGGATGAACGCTTTCATGCCTGCTTCACCCACCACTGCGATCAATTGATCATCGAATTCGCGACTCCCGTTCAGGTCGAGGACAAGATTGACCGGATCGAAGACATCCCCGAGCTCGCGGATGCCCTTAGCTACGAACCGGACGGGAGCGCTTTCGACCTTAAATTACCCAGGCTCGATCTCCACATCCATGTGACTGAAAGCGTGATGACCTTCCAACTGCTCACCTTACGGAATCTGGAAAAGTTACTCGACCATAGCCAGAAGGCCTTCGATATCCTCGCCGATTGCAATTTCGGCCTCAGGCTGCAGTGATCGTTCTCGGAAGTCTGCACTTGCCTGCAATTCGCTCGCCGATACGCTCATCAGCGAAATCCGAAATTCGTAGGGAGCTGCATTTGCCAATCGATTCGTTCCCAAAGCCCGTTACAGCCATGAAATCCTCCAGCCTAACAAGTCATTTGCTTGCCACCCGCCCTCTCCTAAGCACCACAAGCACAAACTTATGAAACCTCCTTATCGAGGACGTATCGCACCAACACCGACGGGGTATTTGCATTTAGGGCACGCGCGGACGTTCTGGATCGCGATGGAGCGGGCGAACGAGGCAGGGGGTCAACTCATCTTCCGCGATGAAGATCTGGATCCACAGCGCTGCAAACCGGAGTTTTCGGCAAGTGCCATCGAGGACCTCCGCTGGTTCGGCTGCGACTGGCAGGAAGGACCAGACCTCCATGGCCCATTCGGGCCTTATCGCCAGAGTGAACGTGATACGCTCTTTCTCGAAGCTTGGGAGCAACTCAAGAATCGTGGCTACATCTACCCCTGCGACAAATCGCGCAAGGATGTGGCGCGTGCTGCGCGGGCTCCCCACGCGGAGGACGAGGCAGCTGAACCGATTTACCCGGAAAATTGGCGGCCACCCCTCGGCCATGGCCGGGACGCCGAAAGCCCCGGCGCAATCAATTGGCGCTTCCGCGTGCCGGACGAGCGCCGCGTCGACTTCGACGATGCCCGGCTCGGCCCCTGTGCTTTCGAATGTTTGCGCGACTTCGGCGACTTTCTTGTGTGGCGCAAGGATGGTGTGCCGGCCTACGAGCTGGCCGTTGTCGTCGACGATGCCGCCATGCAAATCAGCGAAGTGGTACGCGGTGAAGACCTTCTCATCTCAACCGCCCGCCAGCTCCTGCTCTACGAGGCACTTGGGCTAACGCCCCCCGGGTTCTACCACGCCCCGCTACTCTGCGATACCAGCGGCCAACGGCTGGCCAAGCGCAACCGCTCACTCACCCTACGCGAGCTCAGGGCCGCCGGACACCGACCCGAGCAACTCCGCCAATCGGAAGACTGGTGGTCGGGGCTCGACGATTGAATCCCCCGGAAACTCATCTCCGGCCTTGCCCCGGCGGAACAGGCGGACATTGTGGGGGTCTTCCAATGATCGACCCTCAGCTTATGTAAACCCGCCCGATGCTTTACGACCGTCCTTACATGCGTGAGTCTCCCTACGGGACTGACCAGCAGAAAACCTCCATCGTGACGACGTTGATTGTCATCACTGTGGCCGTCTTTGTGCTACAGCAGATCCTGAATGTCTTCTTCCCTGGAGCGGGCGGACAGGAGAACCGCTTTCTGACCGATTGGTTTGCCTTGAGCGGGCAAAATTTTAAAGAACTCAAAGTGTGGACGATTGTGAGCTACGCCTTCCTGCACAGCACGGCGGGCTTTTTACATATCCTGGGCAATATGCTGGGGCTTTTTTTTATAGGACGTATCGTGGAGCCGATTGTCGGACGCAACCGCTTCCTCCTGCTCTATTTCGGAGCGTCCCTGTTGGGCGGGATCGTCTACCTGCTCTTTCACTTCAACGATCCGGCGATTGGCCGGATGGGCGGCGATCCTGTTTTCCAATCCATGGTGGGTGCATCGGCTTCGGTCATGGGTATTCTGGCGTTTTTCTGTCTGATGTATCCGGAACGGCAGATCACCCTGCTCCTCTTCTTTATTATTCCGATCACCGTGAAGCCCAAATGGGTCTTTTGGGGCAGCCTGATCATTTCGGCGGGGGGCATCCTCCTCTACGAACTGCCCAACCAGTCCCTGGTCGCTCACTCAGCCCACCTCGGGGGACTCTTCGCCGGGATTGCTTACTACCGTTTTTTCCATAACCGGCCCGTCAATCTCTTCAACGCGCGTGAACCCAGCGCGACCGTCGAACCACCGGCCTGGTTCAAACGGCGTAAAAAGACTGAAGTTCCCATCAGCTACAAGGTGAATCGCAGTAACCGCGAGGAATTGCAAACCGAGGTGGACCGCATCCTGGATAAAATAAACGAAAGCGGATTCGGCTCGCTGACTGAAAACGAAAAAAAGGTCCTCGACCGCGCCAAAGATATCCTCAGCAGCTGAGCTCGGATCGCACCGTGGCCTCTTCCTCAATGTCAGACAAAACTTCCAAAGCACGTATGAACAAACGAATCTTCCAAATCGCCCTCGTCGCTGCAGCGGCCTTTGCGTTTATCTTATCGACCAACGCAAAGCTCGACCCCAGCGAAGAAATGGCCTCCCAGACCCGCTGGGTCGTCAACACGATCAACGCCCGCCACTACCTGCGCGGCAGCATGCAGGAGCTGGATGGTCAGGAAATGGTCGAGGCTTACATTCAATCCTTCGACTACAGCCGCATGTATTTTACGCGCCCGGAGGTCGACGAGTTTGTTTTCCGCTTCGCCGATGCCATGGAGGAATTCCTCAAAAAGGGAAATCTCTATGCCGCCTTCGAAATCTACGATAGCTTCAAGGCGAAAGCCGAAGCCCGCACCGAGTGGACCTTTGAGCGCTTGGAGCAGGACTTTGACTTCTCGGTCGACGAGACCTTCCAGACCGACCGGCGCGAAGCGGAGTGGCCGGCGAGTGCGGAGGAAGCCGACGCACTGTGGGAGCGCCGTCTTAAATACGAGCTGCTCAATGAAATGCTCTCGCTCGCTTCGGAGACCGAAGAAGGGCGAAGCGCATCGCTCAACATGGAGAACCCGGATGTGGTGGACCCGGATGCAGACGACGACGATGAGCCATTCGACCCGGCAAAACTGAAACGCCTGCTTGAGGATGAGACTTTCTTCGCCGAAACTCTCGATTCGGCCCGCGAAAAAATCCGCCGCCGTTACGAGCGCAATCTCAACTTTACCATGGATCGCGAAGCACCCGAGGTGCAGGAGTCCTTTATCAATGCGATGACGGAGCTCTTCGACCCGCACTCATCATTCCTCTCCTCCGACACTTTGGAAAGTTTCAACTCCGCAGTGCAAAACTCCTTTGTGGGGATCGGTGCCCTCCTTGAAGACGACGACGGGATCTGCACGATCAAAGAAATCCTGCCCGGCGGTCCGGCCGAACGCTCCGGCCTGCTGAGCCCGGAAGATCAGATCCTGGGCGTGGCGCAAGGCGATGAGGAGTTCGAAGACGTGGTGGACATGCAGCTGCGCTACATCGTGAGAAAGATCAAAGGCGAAAAAGGCACGACCGTCCGCCTGCTCATCCGCCCCGGCGATGCGAGCGACCCATCGGTCCGCAAGGTCATTCCCATCGTGCGCGACGAGGTGAAACTCACCGCAAATCTGGCATCGGCCAAACTGATCGAAGTGCCCAATGAATCCGGTGAAATTATTCCCGTTGGCGTAATTGAGCTTCCCTCCTTTTACGGAAACATCGGGGCGGGCGGCACGCTCTCAACGACGAGCGACGACGTCTCCGAACTTATCAACAAACTCACCGAAGCCGGTGCCGAAGGTCTGATACTCGACCTCCGCATGAACGGCGGTGGCCTGCTCAGTGAAGCCGTCCGCACAGCCGGCCTCTTCATTCCCGTCGGACCGGTCGTGCAAGTGCGCGACAGCTCGGGACGCAAGGATGTGCTGTCGGATCGTGATCCCGGCATGCTTTGGGATGGCCCTTTGATCGTGCTGACGTCGCGTTTCAGCGCATCGGCCTCCGAAATTGTGGCGGGCGCCCTACAGGACCACGGACGTGCGCTCATCGTGGGCAACAGTTCGACACACGGAAAGGGCACCGTGCAAGAAGTGTATCACATGAACAACCGCTCCGCCTTTTCCTTCTTCGGCGCCAAAAATCAAGCACGGCCCGTCGCTTCGAAAATTACGATTAAGCAATTTTACCTCCCGGATGGGAGCTCGACTCAGGTGCGGGGCGTGCCTTCGGATATCGCGCTACCCTCGGTCAACGAGTTCCTGCCTATTGGCGAGGACGACCTCCCGCATGCCCTGCCCTGGGATAAGATTGACGGAATCGATTGGGTCAATGACTGGAATAAGCTCGATGTCGATAGCCCGCAGGATCCCGCCTTGATTGAGCAATTGGTTGAGGCCAGCAAGCAACGCCGAAATGAGCTCGACGAGTTTCAGTTTCTCAAGGAGCAAATTGAGTGGCGCCGCCAGCGTTTCGAAGAAAAGGAAGTCTCGCTCCATCTTGAAAAACGTATCCAGCGCAAGATCACCGAGCAGACTTACGTCGATGAACTCGATGAGACCTACGAAGCACTGAGCGCGGAAGACTATGCGATGACACCATACATTTTGAAGGTAACGGAAGAGCAGGAGGCCGAGTCACGGGAAAACCTCGCCCGGCAAAACGGGAGCGGAGAAGCCAATGCGTCCAAAGCAGCAGCGGACTCCGAAGTCGCCATCGAAGAAGACGATGAAGACGAGCCCCCCTTCGATATCTATTTGCGGGAGAGCGCACGTATCATGGCCGACTGGGTGCAGCTGCTAGAGAGATCCGGGCGAGCCACAGCCGCCGTGGATTAGAGCGCTGGTTAGTGAAATTTTCTCATCGACCCCATTCGTTGGTAGCCGAACGCCTTCCTCCTTCGCAAAGGCTTCGGCGCACAGGTCGCGTTCGGAAGGCTGGGCAGCGGGGCCAGGCTCCAGACCGAAGCGAAAGCGCTTCGGCTACGTGAAAAAAACCTGTGTGTCGGTAGCCGAACGCCTTCCTCCTTCGCCAAGGCTTCGGCGGACAGGTCGCGTTTGGAAGGCTGGGCAGCGAGGCCTGGCTCCAGACCGAAGCGGAAGCGCTTCGGCTACGTGAAAAAACCAGCTCCCGCTACGTGAAAAATTATCTGGTGGAATACGATTCGGTCGGCTTCCAATCCACCAGAGTCACCTGCGGATAACGACTGTCGCGGAAATAGTTCCACGCGAAACGGACAGCCAAATCGACTTTTTGGCCGATGCCCGGCGGCTCATCCATTCGCCAGGCGATGCCGGCGATACCCCGGCGGCTTTGTGGAGTAGCGGGTAAGCGAAAGCGAAAGTTACCCTCGCCGAAGACATGCGGGGTCTCTTCAAGGACAACCCCACGCAGCCCGAATACCGGCTCGCTATTGCCCTGGCCAAATGGGTGTAGCCGGTCGAGTTCTTCCAGTAGAGATTGACTTAAATCCTCTGGATCAAGCCAGGCTGAAATGTGCAGGGTGGGCTCGGGTAAGCCCCCGGGGTAGAGCGATTTTAAGGCTTCGAGGTAGCACTGCTTGAACGCATCCACATCCGCGGCTCTCAGCGAGACACCGGCGGCCATGGGGTGTCCGCCCCAGTGGCCCAGCAAATGAGCACAGCGCTGAAACACCTCGACCAGGTTGACCGATGCGACGCTACGACCGGAGCCCTTGGCTTCGTCGCCCTCCGCCCCCAGAATCACACAGGGTTTGTGAAAATGCCGACTGACGCGGCTGGCTACGATACCGACCACGCCGGGATGCCAATCATCGCCGAAGAGCACGATGCCCGGTTCATCGGCAAACTCGGTGGCTGCCCGCAGCTCCGCTTTCTTGGCCATGCCCCGCTCGATCTTTTGGCGCTCTCTGTTTATCGTATCGAGTTCCTGTGCCATGCCACGGCAGATGCTGTAATCGTCCTGCAGGAGCAAATCGATGGGCAGGGCGGCATCCGCCAGTCGCCCGCTCGCATTGATTCGGGGCGCGATTTTGAAAGAGATGTCGGCACCCGCCATTTCCTGCCCGCTATCGATGCCGGAGATCTCGGCCAGCGCTTTAATGCCACTACGCCCGTTGGCCCGCAAATGGCGCAGACCAAACCAGGAGAGAATGCGGTTTTCCTGATGCAGGGGCACGAGGTCGGCGATGGTCCCCATGGCGACCAGGTCGAGGTAGTCCTTGAGCTGGATGCCCTTGACCCTGGGGTCTTCCACCTCGCGTCGCTGTTTGAGCAGTCCGTGCAGCAGTTTAAAAACAAGCCCGGCGGTGCAGAGATCGCGCCAGGGCGCATCCTCCGGATCGTTGACGTGCGGGTTCACGAAGATGCAGTCCTGCGGGGCCTCGGTCTTCGTCTGATGGTGGTCGACGATGATCACATCGACCCCCAACTCCCGCAAATAGGCGATGGGCTCGTGCGCATTGGTCCCGCAGTCAAGAGCAATAAAGAGCTGAGGAGTCTCGCCGCCGAAGATGCGGTTGATCGCGTCACGACTCAAACCGTAGCCCTCATCCAGGCGGCGCGGCACCGAGAAACGCGGCTCCAGTTCCAGGCTGCGCAGCATGCTGACCAATTGCACCGTGCTGGTCACGCCATCCACATCGTAGTCGCCGAAGACGACAACCGATTCCTTCGCCTCAATCGCCTGCTCGATCCGCTCCACGGCGGCTTTGAGGTTTTTTAAGGCGAAAGGATCATCCAACTGGGCCAGACGTGGTCGGAGAAACTCCTCCGCTGCTTCCGGAGAAGTGATACCACGCTGCACGAGGAGCTGTGCGCACACTATCGACACACGGAGACGCTTGGCCAGATCCCGGGCCGTCGGCTCATCAATATCGATGGGGTTCCAAAGCATCTACCGGTTAAGCGTCGGCTTTTTGGCTCTCCCACTCGTAGCGCTTGGGCGTCAACTGACGCTCTTCGACGTGGCGGCGGTCGCCTTTGTGCCACCAGTAGAAAACGGGGCTGGCGATGAAGATCGACGAGAAAGTGCCGGTCAGAATACCAATGATGAAAACAAAGGCCAGATCGTTGATCACACCCGCACCGAAGACGTAGAGCGATGTGGCGGCCAACAGGGTCGTGATACTGGTCAGCAAGGTCCGGGAGAACACCCGGCTGATCGATTGATTGATAATGTTGCGCAGATCGGTGCCGGGGTTCAGTTCCAGCTCCTCGCGAATCCGGTCGAAGACCACAATGGTGTCATTGATCGAGTAGCCGACAATCATGAGGATCGCCGCCAGCATAGGCGCGGAAAATTGTCCGCTGACGAAAATACCCAGCTCGCCACAAAGAACGAAGATGCCGACTGTCATGAGCACGTCGTGCACGGTCGCGATAACCGCGCCGACCCCATAACCGACCTCGAAGCGCAGGGCCACATAGAGCAAAATGCCGCCGAGGGCACAGAGCACGGAGATGAGGGCATTCCACTGAATCTTTTTGGAAACCGTTGCACCGATTTGGCTGATGCCCGCCTCCTCGAGCCCCGCATTCGGGAAGGCACTCTGCAATAGTTCCAGCGTGGGCCGGGCCTGATCGAAGGGGGTTTGCAGTTTGAGTACCTCGCGGTCCTCCCCAATCAGACTCTGGTAGAGCACGGTGACATCGTCGAGATTTTGCTCGTTGACGACCTGCATGATCGCATCGGTTTCGACACGCTCGGTGTAATTGACTGTCATTTCATCGCCCCCGGTAAAGTCCTTGCCGAGAATGTTGTCATGATGCACGACGATGCTGATAACCCCGGCCAGCACGAGCAACCACGAAGCCGCAAAAGCCGGCTTACGGAATCTAAAGAAATCGATTTTACGTTCACCCAGTATCTCAAGGCCGAGCACTTTGGAGACACCCATGCGGTGGACCAGCAGGTCGATGAGGAAGCGCGTCACCACCAGAGCACAGAAGATCGAGGCGCAAATACCGATTGCCAGCGTGATACCGAAGCCCTTGACCGGCCCCGTGCCAAGCCAGACAAGGATCGTTGCCGTGATCAAAGTCGTCACATTGGCGTCCACGATGGTCGAGGTCACTTTATCAAAGGCACCCGCCGTGGCGTTTTTAATGCTTTTGCCCGCACGCAACTCTTCGCGGAGTCGTTCGAAGATAAGGATGTTTGCATCCACCCCCATACCGAGGGTCAGGAGCAATGCGGCCACGCCCGGAAGCGTCAGCGTGGCACCGAGACTGGCCAATACGCCAAGCACGATGATGACGTTAATGATAGCGGAAATAACTGCGACGACCCCACCGAGGAAGTAATAAATAATCATGAAGGCCACAACCAGCGACGCGCCCCATTTGGCGGCGTTAATTGAGCTGTCCTGCGCGCTTTTTGCCATGGTCGGACCGACTTCATACATTTCGTCGACCCGAAGTTCGACAGCGAGCGGGTTGTTCAAGACATTGGCTAATTCGATTGCCTCACGCTGGGAGAAGTTACCGGTGATCTGCGCCCGACTGCTCAATACGTCGTTGATCGTCGGCGCCGAGTAAAGTTTGCCGTCGAGAACGATGGCCAGGGGCTCGCCCACCATGCGCTCGGTGACGGATCGCAGGATATCGGACCCGTCCCGCGTCATCTCCAAATTGATTTGAAAGCCACCGGCCTGGTTTTGCGAGGGGAAAGCATCCGCGATGATCTCACCCGTGGCCTCGGGGATCAGCTTGACGAAATGGCGACGCTCAAAAATCTGGCCGCTTTGGCGGTCTTCGACCTCTTCGGCCAACACCTCGTAGCCCACGGGATACTGGTTGGTCGGCGTGGAATCGGGCTGCAACTCCGGATGAACCCGGCGAAACTCGAGCCGGGCCGGCTTTTTTACCCGATCAATCACCTCCGGGTTGTCCTTGGTCGTCAGGCCTGCCAGCTGGATTTCGATCGCATTGTCGCCACGGGCGCGGATGACGGGCTCGGCGACTCCCATACCATCCAGCCGGTCGGCCATGATATCGATTGCGTTTTGCAACTGCTCGGCCTTTTGAAATTGGTTCAGGTCATCCGACTCTTCCATCATAAGCGTCACACCGACGCCGCCCTTCAGGTCCAGCCCGAGCTTGAGTTGGCTTTGTGCTTTGCGCAGGATATGCTTGAGCAGGATATCGTTGCGCTTGTCTTGGTTCGCAATGTCGGCGACGTTTATCTGCGGGAAGAATTTTGCGTAGTCGATGCCATCCGCCTCGCCGATATCACGCAGCGCGATAAAGAGCGTGGGTGCATCGCCCGCTTCCACCCGCGCTTCGGCCTGCTCCATAAGATCGGAGAACTCCGCTTCGTTGGCTGTGGCTTGCGCCAGGATGTATTCCTCAAAGGGCCTATCCTGTAGCGGGGTGATGCTCATCGCGCACCAGAAAATGATCACGGCGGTGAGGATAAATTTCCAAAGAATGTTTCCGGACATGGGTCGAGTAGCTGAGCGCTGGAGTTAAGGGGAAAGTGCTTGAGCAGAGGTTTTTATTCAGCAGCCTTCGCCGGGACCTTGTTGGCCACGAAAGCCTTGCCCAGCTCGATTTTTGTGTTATCGGCGATGCGGACCACGAAGCAGTCGTCCTTCACGTTCGTGATGGTGCCGTAAATGCCCCCGCTGGTCACGATTTCATCGCCCGTCTTAAGTTCCTTGAGCATTTGATCATGCGCCTTCTGGCGCTTGCGCTGCGGCGCGATGATCAAAAACCACATACCCACGAAAAGGAGTAGGATCGGAAGGAACTGAGCGAGGCCGCCACCAGGAGGAGCCGCCTGAGCCAAAGGAAGGAGAGAGAATGTTTCGGGAATTACCATAGCGCTGCTAATTTGAAAAACCGTGGAGAGAAAGGGACTCGACGCCAAATAGCAAGTTCCTATTCGCGGGAAGAAAGATTCCTTTCGAAATGCCGACGGTTTGGGCCGTAAAGGAATCGTAGGGGCTTCACTTGTGAAGACCGTCGTGGTTTCCGTAGGGGCTTCACTTGTGAAGACCGTCGTGGTTTCCGTAGGGGCTTCACTTGTGAAGACCGTGTTGGTTTCCGTAGGGGGCTTCACTTGTGAAGACCGTCGTGGTTTCGCGGGCCGGTCAAAGCCGACAGGGCGCGGTCTTCACAAGTGAAGCCCCTACGGCTCCCGCACAAACAATTCTTTTCCCAAACCAACCCAATCCAATGGAAGAAACCTATTTCGCAGGTGGTTGCCTCTGGGGCGCGCAGGAATTTCTGCGGCACCTGCCAGGCGTCGTGCAACCCAAAACGGGTCGAGCCAACGGCAGCGACTACGCTGGCAACTCGGCGGGCGCGAGCAAGCTCGCACACCACGTCGACTGCTCCCGTGGCGTGTCCGCTCGTTTCAAACCTTGAGCTTGTCGAAATGGTCGGACGCCCCCAACGTCAACCTGAACCCGGCCTGTCCCCACCGCCGACAAGCTGGAAGCTCGTCACTACGCCCGCCCTTCGCACGCTTGCATTTGACAATCCTGCATCGCGGGACCTTCTCTTAGGCCATGTCTAAACAAGGCGTTATCCTTCTCAATCTCGGCTCGCCCGACTCCACCGAAGTCAGTGATGTGCGTCGCTATCTGCGCGAATTCCTCATGGACGGACGGGTGCTCGATGCGCCTTTCCCCATTCGTTGGTTTATTGTTAATTGCCTGATCCTGCCGACGCGTCCGCGCGAGTCCGCCGCCGCCTACGCCGAAGTCTGGCAGGACGAAGGCTCGCCGCTCATCGTGACCTCCCGCAAGCAGCACGCCGCCCTCGCGGGCAAGCTCGACATCCCGGTCGAGCTCGGGATGCGCTACGGGAGCCCGTCCACGCCCGATGCCCTCAAGAGCCTGCTCGACCAGGGGGTCGACGACCTTTTCATCATGCCGATGTATCCGCACTACGCCATGTCGAGCTACGAGACTGCGGTGGTCGCCTGCATGGATGCGGTGCGCCAGCAAAAGCCGGACCTGAAAACCACCCTCCTCCCCCCCTTCTATCAGGACCCGGTTTATATCAATGCCATGCTGGAGCGCGCCCGCCCGTCCATCGAAAGCGGCGATTTCGACAAGCTGGTCTTTTCCTTTCACGGCATCCCGCAGCGCCACCTCGTGAAGGGCGACCCCTCGCACGACCACTGCCTGACCACCCCGGACTGCTGCAATACCTGCCACCCGGCACACGGCACTTGCTACCGCCACCAGTGCGCTATGACGGTGGAGAAATTCGTCGCCGCCGCCGGTCTGCCCAAAGAGAAGTACATGCTCACCTTCCAAAGCCGCCTCGGGCGCGACCCGTGGCTGCAGCCCTATACGGACAAGACGCTGGAACAACTCGCCAAAGATGGGCACAAGCGCGTCAAAGTCATGTGCCCGGCCTTCACCGCCGATTGCCTCGAGACGCTCGAGGAAATCGCCATGCAGGGACGCGACAGCTTTCTCGAAGCGGGCGGCGAAGACTTTGAGCAAATCCCTTGCCTCAACGAATCGCCGGCCTTCATCGACTTCCTCGCGGGTAAAGTGCAAGCCTGGCGCGAGGGTGCCTACGAAACCGCCAAGGCCACCCCGCCCGCCTACGTCCAGCGCAAGTGATCATCATCGCCATGGTGCTTCCAGCCCCCGGTGCTTCAGCCCCGGCCAAGCCTTGGCGGTAACAGACGCACGGCCCGGCGGGCAACGACCCGGTCGGCCAAGGCGTTCCAAATTGACATCCCGCAAATGTCAGACACCGTGACTACCATGAAAAAATCAACACCCGCGAGCTACAGAAGCACACCAAAGCCGTGCGCGAACGCATCGTCGCGGGCGAATCGCTGCGCTGGGTGATGGGCGAGGACACCGTGGCCTACATCACCCCCGCCCGGGAAGCCAAAGAACCCGAGCCTTGGCCGGACCTCATGGCGCGGTTAAAACGCATCTACGGGGACCGCCCCCGACCCATGGACAACACCGGTTCAGATATTGTCAGCGAGGGCCGCGGTGACTACTAGAGCCTATTTTGACACGAGCGCTCTCCTCCAACGCATGCATCTGGATCCCGTAGAGACTGAGACGACATGCCTTCAACTATCAAAACAGTATGCATCCGAATATCTTTGCCGCACGCTGGACATTATTCATGTCGCGACAGCGATCCTCAGTGGGGTGAAGACATTCGTGACTTGTGATCATAGACAAGCGAAACTAGCCCGCGAGGTTGGCTTGCACCTCCACTATATCGATTTAACTAAGACCGCTTCGGCACAAACACCGTAATGCTCGACCAAATCGCCATGACCGACCAAACCGCCTTCGTCGTCGCTGCAGCTATCTACGGCGGCAGCTTTCTCATGGGTGCGGTCTCCCTCCTGTTGCGGCGGCCCTACCCGCGGGCGCTCATGTTCGCTCTGCTCTGTGGCGGCTTCCTCATCCAGACTCTCGGGCTCAATTTGCGCGGAGCCGCGATCAAGGCCTGCCCGCTGGGGAATCCCTTCGAGATCGCCCAGTTTCTGGCCTGGTCGCTCGTGCTCCTCTTTTTCATTATCGGCCCGGCCTTCCGACTCCGCCTGCTCGGCTTTTTCACAGCCGGACTTGCCGCCCTCCTCTCCGGGGGCTCCTTCGCCGTGCCCGCCTGGGATTGTCCCTACCCACCGGGTATCTTCGGTGGTAATCCCTGGATCGAGCTGCACGCCTCACTCGCAATTTTCAGCTATGGTGTTTTCGCCATCCTTGCGCTCATTTCCGCCATGTTTCTCATCCAGCAGCACGGGCTTAAGAAAAAACAGTTCAAGGGGCTCTACCAATACCTCCCCTCGGTCCAGCAGTTGGACCTCATGGCCCGACGCTTGCTCATCACGGGTGTCGTCGTGCTCAGCGCATCGCTCATTTTCGGTGCGGTCTTTTGGCTGGATAACCACGACCTCGTGCCCATCTTCAAACTGTCGGCGACCTGCCTGCTTTGGCTTGGCTACCTGATCGTATTGGTTCTACGCCTACAGAAGAAGCTCGTCACGCGCCGCCACGCCATCGCTACGATCAGTCTCTTCCTCTTCGCCATGGCGACTCTCTGGCCCGTAGAGTCCGCCCGCGAACCAGCGGCTATCCCCGCCCGCGAAAACTCACTCCCCACCCGACCATAAAGCCCGCCCTGCCACGGTATGAGTGACGTATTGGAATCTTTTTTTGTGTTCGGCATATCGCACCACAGCACGCCGCTGGAGGTCCGGGAGCGCTTTGCCCTGAGCGCGGATCAGGCTCAGGAGCTGCAAAAGCAGGTGCGCGAGCAGGTCGGCATACGTGAGTGCCTCATTCTCAATACCTGCAACCGACTCGAAATTTACGCCTTGGCTGACTCGATTGAACACATGGCGCAAGTCAGCGATTTCTTTTGCCAGAAACAACGCCTTCCCCCGGAACTTTTCCACCAACACGCCTACAGCCATCGAAATCTGGAGGCCCTGCAGCACGCGCTGGAAGTCTCTGCCGGACTCGATTCCCAAATGGTCGGCGAGACCGAGATCCTCGGTCAGCTCAAGCAGGCTTACCAAAACGCACGCGCCGCCAAATGCACCGGCAACGTGCTCAACCGACTCTTTGAAAAAAGCTTTCAGGCGGCCAAGGCCGTGCGCTCGCAGACCGGCATCACCCGCGGGCAGGTCAGTATCGGGAATGTCGCGGTCGATCTGGCCTGCCGCATCTTTGGTAAGCTCGACCGCAGCCGCGTTCTTCTCCTCGGAAGCGGCGAGGTCGGCGAAAAAACAGCCCAGGCCCTCCTTAGCCGCGGAGTCAGCGATATCGCGGTGAGCAGCCGGACCTTTGAGAATGCCCACAAGCTGGCCCACACCCTGGGCGGGGCCGCCATCGATTTTGCGGATTTCACGCAGCAGCTCGACCACTTCGACATCCTCATTTGTTCCACCGCCGCCCCCGGCTCCCTGCTCTCACGCGACGTGCTCGCCCGCACCATGAAGCAGCGCCCCGAGCGCCCCTGCTTCATCATCGACCTCGCTCTGCCCCGCGATGTCGATCCCGCCGTCGAGAAGGTAGAAAACGTCTACCTCTACAATCTCGACGACCTTTCCACCATCGCCAACGAAAATCTTCAAGCCCGGAAAAGCGAGATCGATACCGCGCGCAGTATATTGAAAAAGCACGCCTGGCAGCTCTGGCTCCAACTCCGCCGCCGCGAACTCATCCGGAAATCGGGCTAGCCCGTCAACCAAGGCATCGTAGGATCCGTTTACAGCTTGATCACGCGATATTTTTCAATGGCCGCGTGCTCCGTGATTTTCTTCTCCGTTGCGGCTGAAGGCGCCGAATCAAGCTCAAACACGGAAACCGCGAAACCTTCGCCTTTGTCGCGGCTGAGCGACATATTGGCAATGTTCACATTATCCTCGCCCAGCGTAAGGCCAATGAAACCGACGATGCCCGGCACGTCTTTATTCTTCAGGACGAGCAGCGTAGCATCCGTGCTCACCTCGACGCCGTGCCCGTCGATCAGGACGATGCGCGGGGTCTGGGCTTTTCCGACCAGTGTGCCGCTGATGGTTCGGGTTTTTCCGCCTTTGCAGGAAACTTCGACTTCGATCAATTCGTTGAAATCGGCGTGGGTGTTGCTCTTCACCTGGTCGCAGGCAATCCCGAGACGCTCGATTTTCTTCGGTGCATTGACGTTGTTCACGTTGTCCGAAATCTCGCGAAGGTAGCCGCGCTGCACTGCGTTCGTCAGCGGCAAGGTATCCAGCTCGACGATCTTGCCGTAGTAGCGGATTGTAATTTTCTCCACCCCGTCCGGAGCAAGCTGCTGCGAAAACGTGCCGATTTTCTCGCCGAGCTCCATGTAGGGCCCGAGCTTTTCCAAAACCTTGGGGTCGACCGAAGGCATATTCAGGGCGTTGACCACCATGCCACCGGTCAAGGCGTCGATCATTTGCTTGGCCACATCGATGCCGACGTTTTCCTGGGCCTCTTCCGTGGAAGCACCGAGGTGCGGTGTGAGCACGAGATTTTCGATACCCCGCAACGGGCTGTCCTCGGCCAGCGGCTCGTTTTCATAAACGTCGAGCCCCGCGGAGGCCACCTTTCCGGATTGCAAGGCTTCAGCCAGCGCAGCTTCATCAAGAATCCCGCCACGGGCACAATTGAAAACGCGCACCCCGTCCTTCATGCGCGCGAAAGCGTCTTTCCCGATCAGGTGCTTCGTCTCCTTCGTTAAAGGCATGTGGATCGAGAGGAAATCAGAGGCCTCGATCGCTTCGTCGAGGCTGCAGAGCTTGACACCCAGGCTTTTTGCCCGGGTCTCCGTCAAATAGGGGTCATAGGCCACGACCTCCATCTGAAAAGCCATGGCCCGCTTGGCCAGTTCGGTGCCGATACGACCCAGCCCAAGAATGCCGAGCGTCTTTTGATTCAGCTCGCTGCCCGTATACTTTTTACGGTCCCACCGGCCCTCGTTCATGCTTTTGTTTGCCTGGGCGATGTGGCGCGCACCCGCCAGCATATGGGCAAATGTGAGTTCAGCCGCTGCGATTGTATTGCCCGTCGGGGTGTTCATCACGATCACGCCGCTGTCCGTCGCAGCCTCAATGTCGATGTTGTCGACCCCAACCCCCGCACGACCCACGACCTTCAGGTTTTTCGCGGCAGCGATGACCTCCGCGGTAATTTTGGTGTCCGAACGCACGGCAATCGCGTCGGCGTCCTTTGCCAACTCGAGAATCTGCTCGGGCGAGGAACCGTAGGCCTCGACAACGTCAAAACCATCCTGGGCCTTGAACAAATTGACACCTATGGGCGAAATGCGGTCTGCAACTATAATTTTCATAAGAGGGCGCGGAGTAAATTTACCTCGAATGGAATTGCAATAGAAACCTGTAAAACCCCTGCACACAGCCGACGCAAAAAAACGAAGCCCCGTTTCCAGGACTCCGTTTGAAAGTGTGACTTGAGACCAGGTAACTAAGTCGCCTAGTAACTGTCGCGGCCACCACGGTCGCCGCCGCGCCCGCCACGATCACCACCACGGCCGCCACCGCCGCCACGATTGAATCCACCGCGGCCGCCACGGCCACCGCCGAAGCCGCCACGGCCACCGCCGCCACCTTGAGGGCGCTCCTCGCGGGGGCGTGCTTCATTGATCGTCAAGGCACGGCCGAGGAATTCCTCGCCGTTCAAGCCTTCGATGGCAGCATTCATTTCTTCGGGGGTTCCCATCGAGACGAAAGCAAAGCCGCGGGGGCGGCCAGACTCACGGTCCTTGACGATGAAAACGTCGCTTACGGTCCCATGAGCTTCGAAAAGCTCGCGGAGGTCACTATCAGTCGCGTCGTAGGACAGATTGCCTACATACATCTTTGTGTTCATTTATTTTTCTTTATTAGGGCTATCCCACCTGCTTCTTCGCTCTGAGTACCGCGTGTCTGCGACTTCACCTGACTGAATAAATGACTTGATCCAACGGATGCTACCCACGCTCTGAATGTTAACATGTGTTATAGACTCCGGAATCTTATCGACAGGTTGACAACGTTTGGCAAGTCGATTCGTCCCGGCTATTCATGTTCGTTATGATTAAATATTCGGGGTAAATTTTCCCGTCACTGTTGCCTGAGCTCGTTCCGCACCTGAAGGAGCGGATATACGTATGCGGCTTCCTTCAGGTAGCCGCTACCCCGCACTTTTCGTCCCGGCTATTCATGATGATACTTTGATCCGGTTTGGATCGAGACCGCCCGATAGAGTTGCTCGTAGAGCAGCATGCGCGCGATCTCGTGGGTAAAGGTAAGCGGCGAAAGTGACCAGAGCACATCGGCCCGCTTTTTCACTGCCTCGCTCAGCCCGTAGGCGCCCCCCACAATAAAGACGACCGACTGCCCCTGGAACGCAGAAAGCGAATCCGATAGCTCTTTCGAGCGATAAGTCGTGCCCTCCTCGCCGAGCGCGTAAATGCGCGCATCGTTCCGCTTGTTCAATAGCTCCAGGATGCGCCGTCCTTCGCTCTCGACATCCCCGTCCTTCAACTCGATGCACGCAAACTGGCCCTGTCGCTTCAGGCGCTGGCTGAAATCCTGACAAAGCGCCGCCAGCGAGCGGTTTTTCATTTTGCCGATGGCGATGATGGTGAAACGAAACATTCCCCTAATCCTCCAGGCCCAATTCGACCAGCACTGGCCGATGATCGCTCACATAGCAACGGAGCACCCGTGCAGAATGCACCACATAGCTGGGCGGTACGAAAATAAAATCCAGACCATGCACCGGCAGAATCGACGGAAAGGTGCGCGAGCCCCGCCCGGTCGGATGCAGTTGGTAGGCGCATTGCTCCTGCAAATAGCGGAAGAGGTGCCGCACCGCATCGGTCGGCTTTCCGGAACGGCTGTTGAAATCCCCGCAAACAATAGGCGAAAGGTGGGGCGTACCGTCCGACGTATAGTGCTTTTCATCCAGGAATCGTATCAGTCGCTCGACCTGCTCGATGCGGCGCAGGCGCGAACGGAAGTCCAGGTGCAGGTTGATCACCGGCAAAACCCCATGCGGGGTCTCCAACTCCGCGCAGACAAAACCCTTCTCCCCCAGCGATGCTTTGCCGAATGCTTCGTGTTCCGCATGGAGGATGGGGAACCGCGTCAAAAGCCCGTTTCCGTAAGCCAGTGGCATCTTCCCCCTCCGCCGATTATGCACCCCGAGGTAGGCGTGCGCGTACCTGGCCTGCTCCTGCAAAAAGTCCAGTAGATGGATGCGGCGGTTCCAGTGCGAGTCTTCGTCGACCTCCTGCAGCGCCACGATGTCGGCATCGGCCTTGGCCAGCAGCACAGATACCCGCCGCAGACAACGCTCGATCCCCTTTTGAGAGTTAAACCCCTGATAGGCCGACAACCCACGCCCATGGGCAATGTTCAGCGTCAAAACGCGTAGCAGTCGCTGTCCCACAGCCATCTCTGTCAGGATTCGTTGGCGTCTTTGACCGACTTCGCATAATGCGAGACCGACTTGAACAAACCGTCGGCAAACGAAGCAATCGTCACGAGAACCAACTGGAGCTCCAAATCCGTCAAGCTCACCACATCACCCTCTTTAAAAACCTTTCGCTGGTCCACGAGCTTACCTTGAACTTTTCCGGATTCTGACTCGCGACTGAGCAGTTTAACCGCCTTCAGCTCCAGCACGAGCTCCCCGTTTTCATCGACCTGCGCCTCTTTCACGACGCCCCCTTGCTGCAGGAGTATCTGCATCAGAAAACCCAGCGAGACGATGGAGTCCTCCAGCTCGCACATGATACCGTAGTCTTCCTCCAGCTTATTAAACTTCAAGTCCAGCGCCGCTGGCACAAAAGCCTTTTGCGATGCCTGCGCCGCCTGCTGCGCTTCCTGGCTAACCTCCGAATTCGCTTTGGTTGCCTTCACCAAAGCCAGAAAGAAGTGGGCATTGTTCAGCCCCGTCACCGCCAGGTTCATGCTGTCGCCCACGACCTGACGCACCAGCAGATCGCGGGCATAGGCCTGCATCTGCTCGAAGTTTTGATGGTGCTGCGCCGCCGGCATCACGCGCGGTGCGTTGACCCGCTCGTTGTAAGACGATTCCTGCACGCTCGCACGCGCCGCCATATTAAAAGCGAGCATATCGAAGTGCCGCTGCAAGCCCGCCATGAATTGCTGCGCGATTTGTTGTAGATTAACCTGCTGCGGCTGACCGCCATTGGGTGCTGAGTTTTCTGCCATAGTTCCCCTAGACAAATCATGATCCGCCCATCGCACAACACTGGAATAGCGATTCAACGTCTAAAAGTGGCAAAGCCGGAATGGCGACTTAATGCAGGTAAAGACGTAGGCTGGGGGAAGATTTCTCCAGATATACCGACTCTCCAACTGATCGAATGTCGTCACCAGGGCTGGGCGCAGCCGCCGCGTGTATTGAAAAGCAACAAAGACGCCACCGGGCCTCAGCAAATCATGCACCTCGGTTAAAAGCGCTTCCCGCTTGCCTCGGGGAAAATTAACCAGAGGAAGCCCGCAGACTACGCAATCCAATGACATCAACTGATGTCTCTCCAGAGAATCACGTATTGCGAACGCATCCGCTTCGAGTAATACGTCTGGAAATTGTCCGGCCAGATCACGTCGCATTTTCGGATTCTTCTCGAAACAGAGAAAGCTGGATGCAGGCACTCGAAGTTGATTGATCGCGCGCGTGACGATACCGGTTCCTCCCCCCAACTCCGCGATCACATGCGACGCCTCCCAATCGATTTCTGTGAGCAATGCTTTGACCAAAGCGGGAGAGCTGGGAACCACACTGCCGACGCTTTGCGGCGATTTCAAGAAGTGCTGCAAAAAACGCAGCGACTGCTGGATGGAAGGCGTGATTCGATCACCTTTTGGTCTAAAGTTGCGTTTGATCGCCCGATTGGCCATGGGCTGGGAATGTCGGTTCACCAGCAAACCTTGGCAAGATAATTTGGTGAGTCGGCACACCCCTCGTTTATCGCCCTCTCCGCCAGAGGTGGGAGCGGACATACGTATGTGGCTTCCTTTAGGTGGCCACCCCCAGCACGCTTGATCACGCCCCCTCCCCCAAAGCGCTTAAATATTGATTGGCAGAACCCTATACTTCCCGATGATGAAAGTCATGGCAACTTGGATAAACGAGAATCTGATCGATCCACTGGTTGATTTCATGGGAGGGGGATTGCTCTTTATCCTGACAAATATCACCACCGTTTTGGGTTTTGTCCTGGCGCTTCTAATCATCCGCCGCGTCCTCTCCGAAAAAAGAAA
Organism: Verrucomicrobiota bacterium; assembly: GCA_009908325.1. Classification (GTDB taxonomy): domain Bacteria; phylum Verrucomicrobiota; class Verrucomicrobiia; order Opitutales; family Coraliomargaritaceae; genus Thalassobacterium. Next base: position 21,730 of record JAAAPI010000101.1, read on the forward strand.
TCCGAGTAACTTTTTTGCCTGGTTTTTCGTCGTCATTTTTTTCCCGTTAATCGGCGTGCCGCTTTACTTTATGTTTGGTGGACGCAAGAGCCGCAAGTTGGCCGGAATCAAAAAACAGATCGCAGAGAGCGCGGAAGCTATCGCCGAGCAACAGGGTCCAAGCCGAAACCGTGGTTTGCAGGACTCTTTCGGACGCGAGGGCAATCACTTCGAACTCCTCTCAGATGGAGAGCTCGCATTTGAGCGTATTTGCCGCGAGATTGATCGTGCGGAGCACACCATCCATATCGCGACCTACATTTTAGGAAACGATACCGCTGGCCAAGCCATCGTGGATCGACTCAGCCAGCGCGCGGCCGAGGGCGTGACTGTGCGTCTCCTGCTCGATTCGTTGGGAAGTTGGAACAAGACCCGGACATCGCGCTATAAAATCCGTAAAGCCGGGGGCCACGTTGCCATGTTTATGCCGGTCCTGCCGCTCCAAACCCATACGTCCTCGAATCTGCGAAACCACCGTAAAATCGCCATCTTCGACAACTTCCGGGCAATCACTGGCGGACAAAACCTCGACACCCGTTTCATGGGTGCCGGGGCGGATCCAGATCGGTTCACCGATTTCAGCGTGGTCACCCAGGGTCCGGCCGTCGCCATGCTGACCCGCACCTTTCTGGCTGACTGGGCCTTTGCGCACAAGGAAGACCCAAAACGGTATGCCGACATACTCCGCTATATCCCGGAAGAGGCGGGCAACAGCACCACCGAGATACTGACCAGCGGGCCCGATGTGGCAAACGACCCGCTCTGGGAGCAAATCGTCCGAATCATTCAGGAATTCAAACAAAACCTGACCATCATCACGCCCTACTTCATTCCCGATGAGGTCATCTTTCAGTCCCTCATCGTGAAGGCCCATACCGGCCGACGCATTCGCTTGATCGTACCGCTTAAATCCAATCAGCGATTAACCGACATCGCCCGCTACAAATTCCTCCGGAAGCTCGACGAGGCTGGCGTTGACATCCAATTTTACACGCCCCGTATGATGCACGGCAAACTGATCCTGGCCGATGGACAACTGGCCATTACCGGATCCGCCAACATCGATATGCGCTCGCTCTTCGTTAATTTCGAGATCGCGCAAGTTCACTACACCCCCACCGATATTGAGAAATTGACTGGTTGGGCCGATGATCTGCTGAAAGATTGCATTCCTTATAAGAAAGCCTCGCAAGACAAGGCCATCTTCCCCTCCCACACGGCTGAAAGTCTCGTCCACCTGATTTCACCTTTGCTATAAACCATTGCTCATGTCGTCCCGCCTGCTCAATCCTTTATCAGTGATCGCCCTGCTTGCCCTGACGGCCTGTGGCCCGGAGCAAAGCAACGTGCGCACCGGCAACGCCGAACAGAAACTCTACATCGGGATTGGCACGGAGCCCGAAGGTCTCGATCCACACCTCGTGACCGGAGTCACGGAACACTACGTCTTGCTCTCGCTCTTGGAGGGACTGACGACCGTGCACCCGAAAACGCTTGAGATCGAACCCGGCGTGGCGGAGCGCTGGGAGGTCTCCGAGGACGGGCTGCACTACACCTTCCAACTCGATCCCGAGGCCCGCTGGTCGAACGGCGACCTCGTCACTTCAGGCGACTTTCTCTTCTCCTTCGAGCGCATTCTGACGCCCGCCCTCGGCGCGCCCTACGCCTACATGCTCTACAGCATCAAAAACGCCGAGGCCTTCAACAAGGGCGAGCTGACCGATTTTGCAGAGGTCGGCGTCAAAGCACCGGACCCCCGCACGCTGACCTTCGAACTGGAGTCGCCCACCCCCTACTTTCTCAGCCTATCCACCCACTACACCTGGTGGCCGGTCCACCCGCCGAGCGTGCTCGCCCATGGCGGCATGACCGATCGTATTTCGAAGTGGACCAAGCCGGGCAATTTCGTTGGCAACGGCCCCTTCGCTCTAAAAACCTGGCGGCTGAATCACTCCATCGAGGTTGAGAAAAACGCCCACTACCGCGACGCCGAAGCCGTCCGGCTCAACGGCATACACTTTCTCCCCATCGCCATGGACACGGAGGAGCGGGCCTTCCGTGCCGACCAGCTGCACGTCACCAGCACCGTCCCGATCCCGCGGATCGACTGGTATCGGAAAAACGCTCCGGATCGCCTGCATTTCGACACCTACCTCGGCGTTTATTACTACATGCTGAACACCGCCCGCGAGCCGCTCGACGACCCCCGTGTGCGCAAAGCCCTGGCCTACTCGATCAACCGCGAAGCGCTGACGAAGCACGTGCTCAAAGCCGGCCAAGAGCCCGCTTACCACTTCACACCGCCCAACACGGGGGGCTACACCGCCGAGGCCAAACTACCCTACGATCCCGATCTCGCCCGCCAACTTCTCGCCGAAGCCGGCTTCCCGGGCGGAGCCGGCTTCCCAAAGCTGGAACTTCTCTTCAACACCAGCGAATCCCACCGAACTGTAGCCGTGGCCATCCAGCAGATGTGGCAGGAGGAACTGGGCATCGACATCGGCCTCTATAATCAGGAGTGGAAGGTCTACCTGGCCACCCGCAAGGAGCGTAACTTCGACATCGTGCGGGCCGCCTGGATCGGCGACTACGTGGACCCCAACACCTTCCTCAGCCTCGGCACCAGCGATAACGGCAACAACCACAGCAACTGGGGCAACGAACGCTATGACGCCTTAATGCGCGAGGCCGCTCTAACACAGGAGCCGACATCCCGCCTTCAGCTTTTCCAGGAGGCCGAAGCCATCCTGATGGACGAGATGCCCGTCATTCCGATCCACTTCTACGTCCGCAGCACCCTGATCGACGAGGCCGTGCGCGGGTGGCACCCCAACATCCTCGACTATCATCCCTACCAGGATGTCTGGCTGGAGTCCGCGTCCGGCGACCAGCCCTAAATCGCACTGATCGATGCGAATCTGGATTCGCCGCAGCACAACAGCATTTTCAAGTGGAACCAAGGCCGAAGCCGCCGAATGTCCCGAACTCTACTGCCTCACCAACGCGACTACCTCCAAGCCCTTGGACTCCCGGAGGACATCTTCACAGTGCCCGTCAAAACGATACAGAAAACAGTAAAAGCCCGACCTCTATAATTGATCAAAAAATCAGAATCTTGCTAAGGAATGTGGGTTAGAAAATTAGTTTTTGCTGAATATCTTCAATTTCCTTGCCGAATATAGGTAAAGCGGCGAACGAGCCATTCCAACGGACCATTTTTGGAATCTCTTTATCCATAGAACACTCAACTTGACTTGCCCCACGAAAAATAGCATGGCGATGGGGATTTGTGAGGACGGAGCCACCTGCCCATACAGTCCGAGCCCATAACCAATAATAAAGAGCCAATAAATTTTCTTTCCGATTGTCATTCATGCCACCTGCTCTACTGATATTTTAGTATGAAAAATATTCTATCCCGCCTCACCTCGACCACCGCCTTGCTTGCTTTTGCCTTGACCTTGCCAGCGGCAGGGGAAGCAACCTATTCCATGACGGACACCCCTTCTGATGTAAGCGCTGTCCCCGAGGATGCGCAGATAACCAATTCCGGGCTCGCTTCACGTGTCATTAAAGTCGGCTCCGGCTCAGAATCGCCCGCTGCCGCCGACACCGTGACGGTGCACTACAGTGGCTGGACAACCGATGGGCGGATGTTTGATAGCTCGGTTCGGCGCGGACAGCCCACTAGCTTTCCGCTGAATCGAGTCATTCCCGGCTGGACGGAGGGCCTGCAGCTCATGGTCGTGGGCGAGACCCGCCGTTTTTGGATTCCCGCCAAACTCGCCTACGGGGAAAACCCGGGCGGCGGACGCCCCGGTGGCATGCTTGTCTTTGACGTCGAGCTGCTCGACATCGAAAAGGCTCCGGAACCGCCGAAGGTGCCCGAAGATGTCGCAGCCATTCCCGAGGATGCCGAGGTTCGGAAGAGTGGGCTGGCCTTCCGTGTCTTAAAGGCTGGCGACGGCGAGACTCAGCCGACCAAGCGGTCCGTCGTGACGGTGCACTACAGCGGTTGGACGACGGATGGGCAGATGTTTGACAGCTCGGTTGTGCGCGGTCAGACGGCGACCTTCGGTCTCGGCCAAGTCATCCCCGGCTGGACCGAAGGCCTCCAACTCATGGTCGAGGGCGAAAAACGCCGGTTCTGGATCCCCGCGAATCTGGCCTACGGTGAGAAACCCATGGGCGGACGTCCCGGCGGTATGCTTGTCTTCGATGTTGAACTCATCAGGATCGGTCGCTAGAGCGCAGATTCACTGAACCCAAAGCGTTGTATGGGCCGTAATTCCATTCATAAAATCAAACGACCACCACGCCACTCCAGAGGGCCGACGATCGTCTACCTGGAAAACGAGAACGACCTCTTCGATCTGATTGGCCGAACAGAAAATCCACTCATCCTCGTTTTGGAGGGGGTGCAGGACCCGCACAACCTGGGGGCCTGCCTGCGCACGGCTTCGGGTGCGGGGGTTACCGCGGTGCTCGCTCCAGTCAAGGGGGCCTGCGGCATCACGCCGACGGTGCGCGATATTTCCTGTGGCGGGGCCGACGATGTGCCCTTTCTCAAGGTGAAAAACATTGGTATGCTGTTGCGTAAATTTCATGATCAACGGATCCAGATTGTGGGCACATCCGACCGGGGCAACGACTCGCTCTATGATCTTGATTTGACTCAACCGACCGCCTTCGTGCTCGGCAGCGAGGGCTGGGGTGTTCGCAAAGTGACGGGCGATCTTTGTGATCGCCTGGTCAGCCTGCCCATGGCCGGGACGGTCGATTGCCTGAATGTCTCTGTCTCGGCAGGTGTCTGCCTCTACGAAACGGTGCGCCAGCGATTGTGAGCCGAGTCCATGTCGATTGAATTGCAGGTTTTTGTCTACGGCACCCTCAAGCCCGGCGGTCGCTACTGGCCACAGTTCTGTGAGGGCAAAGTCGCCCGCCACCAGCCAGCCAAAATCCAGGGTGAACTCTACGATCTGCATGTCGGATACCCCGGCCTGCGCTTGCGGGGACAGAATTGGGTCCATGGATGCCTGCTCGAACTCAAGGATCCGGTTCACCTCGACGGCCTCGACTACCTGGAAGGCTACGTCCCCAACCGGCCCGAATCGGAAAACGAATACAACCGCGTTCGCGTGGCCTGTTATGATGAAAACGGCCAACCTCTCGGTGACGTCTGGGCCTATGAAATGACCACAGCTGCCTTCGCCAAGCACCACCCCTCCCGCATTGAAGATGGGAATTGGCCGGTCGATTTATAAAAAAGTAATACTCCTTTACTTTATTACGAAGAATCCTATCTTTCAAGGATGGCTGTAATCACATCCAGACTCACCAGCAAAGGACAAGCTACCATTCCAAAAGCGATTCGGGAAGAATTGGGGCTTCGCTCAGGCGACCGCGTTTCCTTCCATATTCACTTGGGACGCGTGGAAATCAAGCGTATCAGCCCGATCGATCTAGAATTTGCCAGAGCACAGGAATCGGGGCTGGCTGAAGAGTGGCTCGCGGCGGAGGACGAGGCGGCCTACGGAGATCTATGAAGGATCCGCCCTCGGAGTTTTATGACCGGTTCGATATCGTGGTGCTTCCTTTTCCTTTTACGGATCGCTCCACAATGAAACGGCGGCCTGCTTTGATTCTGTCCAACCCGGATTACCAAAAAAGTAGCGGACATCTCATCTGTGCCATGGTCACGACGGCCGCTCGATCAAAATGGCCGGGCGACACGACCATTGCAGCGTGGGTCGATGCAGGGCTGCCAAAACCTTCAAAGGTGCGGCTCAAACTGTTCACCCTTGATGCGCGCTTCGTCATACGCCGATTAGGGAAGCTCGTGGAAAGCGATGCATCCGAAGTAACCGAAGCCCTTTCAAAGACGCTCAACTGACCATAAAAATGCCCCGCCGCTTTTCAGCGGGCGGGGCTCGATACAATTCACTCTCAGCTGTCAGGCTTACTCGACGGCGTAGGCACCGAGCTTACGCTCGACTTTGTCCATGCTCAACTTCACGAGCGCCGGAACGCCGTTCTCGTAGGGCACCTTGACTTCGCCCTGGATAAGGGGCAGCGCATATTTGTAGAAGTTGTAGTTCATGCTGACCCCGTCTTCGTTGATCCAGCTCTCGGGAAGCTTTTTCACGCCGTTGGCGATTTCGGACAGATCCGCCAGACCCGTGCCGCAGATGTAAGTATCCTCATCACCGCGGAGCAGGGTGACCATTTTGTCGGTGTGGCCTGCCACAGCGGCCTGCACGGCAGCTTGACCCGCCAGGTAGGCTTCGTCGTTGTCGGCCTGCGAGGAGCAATGCACGGCTGCACGTTGCGCCATGCCGAGCTTCACCGAGCGCGCTTTGACTTGCAGGCTTTCTTCTGCAAGGTTGCGCAGGTATTCTCCCGCGCCGCCGAGTTGCGAGTGGCCGAACGCATCCGCGCCTGCGCTGTCGGTTGAAACGTAGTTACCATCGGCATCAACCAGGCCTTCGCCGACCACAACGACGCAGTATCTTTCTTTTTGCAGGACATGCTGCACGTCAGCCACGAATTTCTCAGGAGAGAAGGCGACTTCGGGCAGATAAATCAGGTGCGGTGCAGCTTTGGGCTCGTCGCGGCGTTTTGCCAGTGCGGCACCGGCAGCGATCCAGCCAGCGCTGCGTCCCATCACTTCAATGATCTGAACGAGATCGTGTTGACCCATGGCGGCATTGTCGACTGCGATTTCCTTGACGGTCGTCGCGATGTATTTGATGACCGATCCGTAGCCGGGCGTGTGGTCGGTCGTGACGAGGTCGTTATCAATTGTCTTTGGGATGCCGATCACGCGTAAAGCGTAGCCCCGCTCCTGTGCGAGCTTGGAAATTTTGTCTGCGGTATCCTGCGAGTCGTTACCCCCCGCATAGAAAAAATAGCGGATGTTATGTGCCTCGAAGACCTCCAGCACGCGGTCGAAATCGGACTGCTTTTTCAGCTTGTAGCGGCAGGTGCCGAGCGCGGAGCCGGGCGTGTAACGCAAACCACGAATGGTCTGCTGCGACTCGGCAGCAAGGTCGATGAGCTGCTCGTTCAGGATGCCGAGCACGCCGTTGAGCCCACCGTAAATTTCTTCGATGCACTCGTGGTTGAGGGCTTCGGCAACGGCACCGGACAGGCTGGCGTTGATGACCGACGTTGGACCGCCGGATTGAGCGATGAGACAGTTTCCTTCGAGTTGTTCTGACATATGCGTGTTTTGGTGTTTAAAATGGACGTTGCAGCTTGGTTTAAGTAGGCCGCTCCTGAAAGCAATCTTTAAAGAATTTCTCCCGGGGTGTATTCGGTTGCGGAGGGCGCGTTGGCTGCCTCCTCGCGCACGGCGGAGCAGAATTTTTCAACCTGCGAGGAAGCCAGTCCGGTCATCGCCTGCGCCCGCCCCATCATCTCGGAGAGGGCCTCCAGAGAAAGGCCGAGACGCGCATCGCCCGCCAGGCGCTCGACCAGATTGTTGGCGGTGATCTCGCCGGCACGTAAATCGCGCACTGTCTGCACGGCGTGTTCTTTAATCGCTTCGTGAGCCTCCTCGCGGCCCGCTCCAGCGCGGACGGCCTCCATCAGAACGGTCGTCGTGGCCAGGAAGGGGCCGTAACGCTGATTTTCCTGGTCGATGACTGCCGGGTAGACTTCCATCTGGTTCAAAATCGTCAGAAAGGTATCGAGCAGACCATCGATGGCAAAAAAGCTGTCGGGCAAAAATACCCGGCGGACCACTGAGCAGGAGACGTCGCCCTCATTCCACTGATCGCCGGCCAACTCAGCCGCCATGGTGAGATAGCCCTTGAGAATGACGGCAAACCCATTGAGGCGCTCGCAACTGCGGCTGTTCATTTTGTGAGGCATGGCGGACGAGCCGACCTGCCCCTTGGCGAAGCCCTCGCTGGCCAACTCGTGCCCGGCCATGACGCGCAGGGTCTTGGCAAAGCTGGAGGGACCCGATGCGAGGCGCACGAAGACCGAAACGACCTCGAAATCGAGCCCGCGCGGATAGACCTGCCCGACCGTGTCGAGCGAAGCCCCCACCCCGAGGTGATCGAGAATGCGCTCCTCCAGGGCGGAAACTTTTTCCGCGTCGCCCCCGAAAAGTGTAAGCAAGTCCATCTGCGTCCCGACCGGCCCTTTCAGCCCGCGCACCGGATAGTTGTCGATGATACGGTCCAACTCCCGCGCGGCGCATAGCAGGTCCTCACCAAACATGGCGAGGCGCTTGCCAAAGGTGGTGGGCTGGGCCGGCACATTGTGCGTCCGTGCGGTGATCACAAGGTCCTTCCATTGCTCCGCCCGCTCGGCCACTTTAAGCAGCGCGGCGACTGCTTTGGTGCGGACGAGTTCCAGCGCCTGGATGATCTGTAGCTGCTCGACATTTTCGGTGAGGTCCCGGCTGGTCAGGCCCTTATGAATGTGTTCGTAGCCAGCAAGATCGCAAAACTCCTCGATACGGGCCTTCACGTCGTGCCGCGTGATGGCCTCGCGCCGGTTAATCGAGTCCAGATTGATCGTGCCTTTGACCCGCTCATAGGCATCAATCGCCTCCTGCGGGATTTCCAGACCGAGATCCTTTTGTGCCTTCAGAACGGCGATCCAGTAATCACGCTCCAGTGCGATGCGGCCTTCCGCACTCCAGGTGGCCTTCATTGGCTTGGAGGCGTAGCGAGCGGCGAGGACGTTTGGGATGTTTTCCATAGTAGTTTCGAATTTGGGAAAACGGAGCAAACTAGGCGACCCGACCGATCATGCGACACAAAAACGAGAGAAAATCTGCTGACTGAACCGAAACGGTCAATCACGCGGGAAACGTCATCGGCAAACTATAAAAAAGCCCGCTCTGTTCGTGACAAAGCGGGCTGAAAGCTGGAAATCAACCCATTTGCAGGATAGTGGAGCTTCAAATAAATTTTTTCATCTTTTGTAGCGAGAGGGTTTATCCCTCGATTCGAACAAGCTCGCATTGCGAAAGGGCTCTTTCCTGGCATAAAGCCAGTCGCTACGAAATCTTTTGTGAAAAAACTTATTTCAAGGCGGATTAGTCCACCTTGAGCGTCCCCTGACCAAGCAGTGCGTCGTAATCCGCGGCGCTGCCACCATCGACACAGCACTGAATGATTTCGCGCCCCAGCGGACGCAGCTCCGGCGAATCGAACTGGGCGAGCTCCTTGAGGAAGAATTCTCGCAAAGTTTGCGCACCCGCATCGTAGGCTTCCAGCCCGACCTCCGGTTGCTTCTCCACCTGGAAGAACCAGGAGCCGATTTGGCGCCCCTCAACCATAATCGAATCCGGGCTCCAGCCAAGCAAGGGGCAACGCGAGGGCACGACTTGCTTGCCTGTGAACTTGGCCCCATTGCGCCGGGCCAAATACTCGCGGGTGATCCATTGCGGCATAAAGCTAACCTCCCAGGCACCGATATGCTGGTTGGGCACCAGTATGTAGTCCACCCCCGGCGTCGCTACGATCTGGTCAAGTATCAAATTGGCCTGATCCACACGGCGGCCGGTCGCAAAGGGCCAGTACGATCCAACCCCCTCGGAGGTCATACCCTCGCTATCGACAATGCTCGGGTTGGCATGCCCGCGCGGGGCCACCAAACGCCAGAGCCACGCCAACGCAGGGGGCAGGACGTGAAACATGCCGATGATGCCGTAGCTCGGATGCTCGGCCGAGCACGAGGGACAACGCACACCAAAACTGCGGATATCGACCTCGAGCGCTCCGTCCACCACATCGGGAATCGCCTTCCGGGGCACAACAACCCGCGGGTTCGGGCAGGGGGATCCGGGCTCGTCCTCAATGTGCTCCCAAATCAACGCAGTGCTATTGGGCTGTGCATCAATGTTCAAGAAGAGCAAGTCCTCCGGCGGATGCACCGTGAGGGCTTCCAAATGCGGGTCGATGCCATAACGGTCAATGTGATTAATGCGGAGGAACCACGCATCCTCCGCATCGACAAGGCCCAGCTTACCCGTGCCACGATCCAGCGATGGGTGGCACAGCGCCATATCGTCTGTTACCGGCCGCAAGGTGCAGGTTTGTGGCAAGCTCAATGCCCGCTTATCGCCTGTCAGGGTGTTTTTGCCGAGGAGCAGGGACCCGTCAGACTGGCGGTGCACCTGCTCTAGCATCTCACTCTTGCCACCTCCCGAGGCACCTTCGTGCGAGATGACAATGCGACTGTCATACGGGGTTACGACTTCCACGGTCGAGCAGTGCATCGTGATCCATTTCTCCTGCTCGCCGAGATTCAGAAGCACACCATAAATACCCTTTTTCGCACTGGGTCCCGGATAGAGATTGTAGCTGAAAAGCTCATGCATACCCTCGAGCCGATTGTGCACCACGACTTGTTTCCCTTCGAAATGGGTGTGGCGGTAGGGCGGCATGACGTAGATAACCGCTCTGGGTGCGAAGTCTTCCGGCACTTCGTCCGGCACCAACATTCCTTGAAGCAGTGCCAAACCCAGCGCAAAGAATCCGGCGTTGTCCGGAGCGATCACAATCGCATCCGTTCCTTTCCCGGTGACCCCGGCCCGGAAGGGAAACATAGCCAGTGGCTGCTTGGCGAGCCAATCAAGCGACTCTTCACGCAGAGAGTCGAAAGACGCGCCAAAGCGGGCTTCGTAGGTCGGTTTGTCCGTCGGATCGGAATCGCCGATCACCATGCAGTCCGGATCACGGCGCCGCATGTAAGGCTCAACGTAATTAGCAGCGATGCCGTTTTTGACCCGGCAAACGTGGGCCTCCAGGACTTGCCCCTTGCCTGGCACGTTGTAACTGACTTCGTGCCAGCCCTGCGCGTTCGCGTCGCGAACCGCAAGCGCACGCACATCGTCAAATGATTCCGGCACAATGACAGACGGTGCACGCGCGAGCACGCGCTCGGCTGTCTCAGGAAGCTTATATCCAATCAACGGGTGATGGAATGCGGGTGTTTCTTTTGTCTCGTTCATAATGATTTCTGTTTTAAATCAATTAGCATATCAACATTACTTATATTAAGCTGCGCGTCTGTTGAATAAGAGCGCATTTATTGACACTAACATAAGCACTAGCTGTAAGTTTTCCCCATCGATGCCAGAGTTCGCCCGGGAAGCTTTAATTCAAAGGATGAACCGCTCCGAATTGTTGGACCGGTTGACCACGGATGTCCGCGTCCTATTTCGCAAGCGACTGCGCTTTCAACCAAGCGCGCCGGCAGCTTCGGAAAATTACATCAGCACCCCACTCCAGGTGGGTGCGGTGGCTCTTGGTTTCCTCAGCCTACCGGCCAGCAGGAAACGGGAGCGAAACGTGGCTTACAAGCACTGGCTCGAAATGGCCTGCAATGAACTAGCCAATGACCTAAACAGCCCCCATCCCCAGGGTTCAGATGTGCTGCCGGCAAAAATCGTTCGCGCAATTCGCCTCATCAAAGAGGCACACCATGAGCCGCTCTCGCTTGGTGATGTCGCCGGAAACATCGGGCTCAGTCGTGAGCGTCTGAGCCGACTTTTTCACGAAACGATTGGCATTACGTTTTCCGAATACCTCAGTGAAGTCCGCCTTACCGAGGCTCGCAAACAACTCTCGGGCAGCGCCGACAAAATAACCGAGATTGCCTTCGCCTGCGGCTTTCAATCGCTCTCTCAATTCAACCGCCGCTTTCGCGCATCCGAGGGTATCAGCCCTTCGGAATACCGCAGGGAGGCTCAAGCCCGTGCCTAAAAAATCACATAGCCCTGCGCCCATTTGACGAAAAACACGCCGAGGTTACTGGCGGCATGCGCCAGCATACAGGGAAAAATCGAGTGTTTCGGATTCCAGGGCCCGAAGCGCACCGCGTAGAACCAGAGGGAATTGGCGAACAGGATGCCCGTGCTGAACCATGCCTTAGCCGTAAAAGTCCACTCGAAGCCGTCTTCCATGCTCCAGAGATGCGCGTGGATGACCGCAAAAATGAATGAGAATAGAACGCAGCTCCCCACAAGGAGCGCCCGCCCCTTGTTTTCAATCACCAGAAAACCACGAAAAATGACCTCTTCCACCACCCCGGCCGCCACGATGGCGAAGACGAAAAACCAGACCATATCACTCTGCTCATCCGCCACCCCGAGCGCGATCTCGCCCCAGGTTTCAACCCCAAGCAGAAGCAGCGCACCCGCAGCCCCGATAATGAAAGCACCTAGAGGTGCCTCGACTGCACCCGGCATCGCACCCTCCGTCGCCTCTCCCGCACGCGCCGCACGATAATCCGCCAAATACATCTTCCCCACATACACGGCCACCGCCACATACAGCAGGATCATAACAGGATTCTCGTTCATCTCAGCTTACCCCGCATCTCGCAACCCGCATCCCGTATCCCATATCCCGTATCCCACTAAATATGCCGCGAATCGTCCTCATCTTTTTTCACGTATCCGCTATCCTGTCGGTTATGGTTTACCTTATTCTTCTTGGTGTAGGCTTGGTAAACGTCTTCCGGCGACATACCGAGGACCTGGGCCAGTGAGATGAGGAAGTGGAAAAGGTCGACCACCTCGACTTTGGCGTTCTGCTCGTCGAATTCCTGGTATTTCGCCCACCATTTCCAAGGCACTGAGTCGATTAACTCGGCGATCTCCTGCTGCATCGCCCTTGTGTAGTTCAGCACCCACTTCGCTTTTTCTTCGTCTGATAAATCATTGGTATTTACCCCGATGCGTTTATTCAGGGCGTCCTGTAGTTCAAAGATCTCGTCGAGTTTATCCATGGTTCCTTGGTTAGGCCCTTCCACCGCCACAAGCAAGCGGATTTCACGATTTCAATAAATAGCCTGCGTATTTATTGACAGTTGAGTCAGCACCGAGGAATCACTCATATAAAAGTATCCTAACTTAAACCTTGCCCCGAAAAATCGACCGCTCTACTTCTTACGTGTCGATATCCGTCGCGATCAACAGCTTGAGTGCTCTGCGCCGCCAAAGCTGACCGCTTCGCCGACCCCGTTGACACCGACCGCGCCCCATCCATCGCGGCTATGACTGTTCTAGCCAGAGGGCGCAGATGCAAAATGTACAGCCACACATCAGAAAAAAGATTAGAAACATGCCAGAATTCGAAGAAGAAAAACCAAATAATTCGCAAAGTCAGAGCTACACACCCAGCACCGACGCCTCGAAAAAGCCGCGCACCCGCCGCCGCAGCGGTGGTTTCAAAACCGAGCTCGCTCCAATCAGCAACGCGAAGATCGGCGAAGTCAGCGCGGCAGATGCCCTGAAAGAGGAAAAACTAAGCGGCAAACCCACAGACGGGAAACCAGAATCCACCCGCACGAAAACGCCCCGTCGAGAGCGCGGCGAGCCAAAATCCGGAGGTTCCCGCGAACCACGCGAACCAAGGGCGGAACTCAGATCCCGCGAACCTCGCCAACCAAAGACCGAAAGCAAGCCAAAGTCCGAACGCGAGCCGCGAAAGAAGCGCGAACCGCAGGCACCCCGCACGGATGCCAACCCGCAGCCGAGCGCCGAGACCCGCGCCGCCATCGCCAGTGTCGAAGCGAAAATCGCCGAGCGCCAGGCCGAAAAAGAGGCCCGCCGCGCCGAGCGAAACAAGAACCGCCCGGCCAAGCCAAAGAGTGGCTCTTCGAGCGAGTCCTCAAAGCGACGGTCCGAACGCAGCTCCGAGCGCTCGTCCCACGGACGAAGCGGAAACAACAGACAATCCTCCGCCAAAAAGCCACAACCCGGCCTGCTCGGTGCCATCGGTGGCTTTTTTGGCAAACTGTTTGGTAACGAACCAGAACCTGCGCCCAAGCGAAGCAGTGGGGGCAGCCGGGGCAGCGGCTCGCGCAGCAGCAGCAGTAAGGGTGGCGGCAAAAGCGGCTCGCGCAGCGGCCAAACCCGCGGTCGCGGTGGATCCTCCGGCGGTCGGAGCAGCAAAGGCGGCGGACAGGGTCGCCGACGCAGTGGCAGCAGCTCCCGCAACGGCTCGCGCCGCTCGGGTGAGCGCATTTCTTCCTAAACTGGACACCCGCTTCCGGATCCCACTATGGACGTCTTCAAAGTCAGCGGCAACGGCCCGCTCCACGGCCGGATTCAGGTAAGCGGTGCGAAGAACGCGGCATTGCCGATTCTTGCCGCCACATTGCTGACCGACGAGCCGGTCCGCCTGCGCAACGTCCCCGACTTGAGCGATATGCGTTCCATGCTGGAAATCCTGCGCCACGTCGGCGCTGAGACAACGCAGCCGGAAAGCGGCACCTGGGAGATCCGCGCTGAAAACATCAGCCACATCGCACCCTACGAGTTGGTCCGTAAGATGCGCGCCTCAGTCTGCCTGCTCGGGCCGCTGGTCGCCCGGCTCGGGAAAGCGGAAGTTTCCATACCCGGCGGCTGCGTCATCGGCCCCCGCCCGATCGACTTGCATATCAAGGGCCTGAAAAAGCTTAACTGCCAGGTCGAGATCGCCAACGGCTACATTTACGTCGATGCGTCGGACATCCGGGGCGGCCCCATCTTTCTCGGTGGCCGCAGCGGCAGTACCGTGACCGGCACTGCCAATATAGTCATGGCGGCTGTCCTGGCTCCCGGCACCACTCGGCTGGAATGCGCAGCCTGCGAACCGGAGGTGGTTGATCTGTGCCGGATGCTGGTCAAAATGGGTGCCCGCATCGAAGGCATCGGCAGCCCCGAGCTGACGATCACGGGAGTCGAAAAACTGCACGGTTGCGAACACAGCGTGATCGCCGACCGAATCGAAGCCGGGACCTTTGTCATTGCGGGTGCCATCACGCGCGGCGATGTCACCGTTACCGGCATCGCCCCACAGCTGCTGGGGGCCTTCCTCGACAAGCTCGAGGAAGCGGGTCTACCCATGGAGCTGGGCGAAGATTCCATCCGCGTGTTGCCCTACGAGGCATCGCTCAGGCCACTCGACGTCATCACCCTGCCCCACCCCGGCTACCCGACCGATTTGCAGGCCCAGCTCTCTGCCCTCATGACGCAGACCGAGGGCCTCTCCATCATCACCGAGCGGATCTACCCGAACCGCTTTATGCATGTTCCCGAACTGCAGCGGATGGGTGCTGACATCGCCATCGAAGGCCCCAGCGCCATCATCAAAGGTGCCAGCAAACTCTCGGGAGCACCCGTCATGGCCTCCGATCTGCGGGCCTCCGCAGCTCTTATTCTGGCGGCCTTCGCAGCGGATGGCGACACCTGGATCCAACGCATCTACCACCTCGACCGCGGCTACGAGCGCTTCGAACAAAAGCTCAGCGCCATCGGTGCAAAAATCGAGCGACTTAGCGACACGGAGATGCCGAAGGAACTCCTCGGCGAGTGAGCTGCCCCGGCGGTGAGCCAATGGGCTATTCGTTCTGATCGATTTCGGATTGGAACGACCGGATAATAAACCCTTCCTTTGCAGCAGCGAGTGTGAGCCGTTCATCGTTACATACGAACCCGTAATCCTCGGTGCTCTCTCCCGCCAAAAAACAGGCTGCGGCGAGCTGTAGTGAATCAGCTGCCCGAAGCGGATATCGACGCAACAACTTCTGAGCAAGCCGGCGCACTGACTCCGTTGCTCCCACGCACAGGCTGTTCTCCATAATCCCGTTTAGATTTTTCTGGGCAATTGTCATCTCTGCCAGACTGAGTCGCCCTTCGCGCTCTTTTCTTGCGAGTGCCGACACGCATTCCACCGAAGTCGCCCACCAAACGGCCATTTCAGTCTGCTCCTCGAGAAAGCAACGTGTTGCGTCCGAATTTTCCTCACGTACGAGTAGGGGCAAGATTGCCGAACTATCCCAGAAGTTCATCGCCCGGACTCACGCTCGTCGAGAAGAGCCCCGACGCTTCCCACAAATCCTTTCTGCCCGGT
Organism: Verrucomicrobiota bacterium; assembly: GCA_009908325.1. GTDB lineage: Bacteria > Verrucomicrobiota > Verrucomicrobiia > Opitutales > Coraliomargaritaceae > Thalassobacterium. The sequence goes on from JAAAPI010000101.1 coordinate 37,635, forward strand.
TGTAAGCGGCTCAAGTGTTTGAGCCCATGCTGGATTCTTTTTTTTGGGTCGGGTCACGGCTCCAGTTGCTTCCAGTTCGAGTATCCGTGGAGACTCAGACCCCATCCCACCGGAAAGCGGCTGAATTTGAGCGATTGGTCGATTCCGATCCAGTATCAAAACGGTATCTCCACCACGCACAGCATCCAAATAACGACTCAACTCATTTTTTGTTTTAGATATATTAGCTGTAATCATATAGCTAACCTAGCTATATTTGATTCGGATTCAAGGTTTATTCTTCGAACCTATCCGGGGGACACCCGTGGGATCACCGCAGAAGTTTCCAGTTAGGATTTGCCAGACGTTTCGTGCATGGTTCACATCATACCCATGCATTATTCCAAATACCACGCACTCGGAAACGACTATCTGGTCCTCGATCCAAAAGATGCCGCTGAGCTCCCTGGCAAAGACGCCATTGTTCGTATCTGTCATCGGAATTTCGGTTTGGGCTCCGACGGTATTCTCTACGGCCCACTAAAGTCCGAGCAGGCTGACTTCGGTCTGCGCATCATGAATCCCGACGGAAGCGAAGCCGAAAAAAGCGGCAACGGACTGCGCATTTTCGCCCGCTACCTCTACGATACCGGTGCCGTCAAAAATGACTCGTTTACGGTCGACACCCCGGGTGGCGTTGTCACCTGCCGGATCGCCGATGGCGCGGAATCCATCACCGTTGATATGGGGCGTGTGAATTTTGGCATGGATCATATCCCGCTGGATGGTCCCGAACAGACCGATCAAAACCTCGGCCAGCCGCTCACCTTCAACGGCAAGACCGAAACGGTCTACATCGCCAATATTGGAAACCCGCACTGCGTGCTCGTACGGGACGAAATCAGCGCGAAGGAAGCCAAGGCGGACGGGGCAGCCATCGAAGTCCATTCAGAGTTTCCCAACCGGACCAACGTGCAGTTTCTCAAAGTGATCGACCGCAACAATGTCCAAATAGAGATATGGGAGCGCGGGGCCGGCTACACCCTGGCGTCCGGCTCCAGCAGCAGCGCGGCAGCCGCCGTTGCCCACCGCATCGGGCTCTGCGATCCGGACATCACCGTGCATATGCCCGGCGGTAAAATCGGCATCCACATCGGCGCGGACTTCGCCGTCCGCATGACCGGCCCCGCCACCCGCGTCGCTCGGATGGACTTCGATGAGGAAGCCCTCAAGTTTTCCACTTGATTGCGATCAGTGCTCTCGAGGTCTGGAAAAAGATTGGCTGCAGGCTACAGCCACTCAATCTGAACCAAACCTTGCGGCCTACAACTGAACGCTGCATTTTTGCCGTTAGTGAACAAAGACGTAGCGACATTTATCGAAAAATGGGGGCAAACCGGCGTTTCCGAGCGTGCCAACTTTCAGCCTTTTTGCGGCGGTCTTTGCGATCTGCTTGGGCTGCCTCGCCCGGACGGGCAAAAGCCCAACGAGTCCGAAAATGCCTACGTCTTTGAGAAAAATGTGCCGCTCCACCAACCCGGGGGCGGCACCACCACCGGACGGATCGATCTCTACAAACGGGACCACTTCGTCATGGAGGGCAAGCAGGGAGCCGACGAAGGTGCCGTGCGCAAAGGCCATGGCACCCGGGGCAGCGTCGGCTGGGATAAGGCTCTGGTCCGTGCCAAGAAACAGGCGGAAAACTATATCCACGCGCTCCCGGCCTCAGAGGGGCGACCGCCCTTCCTTATCGTCGTCGATGTCGGTCACTCGATTGAGCTCTACTCCGAGTTCTCCTGCACGGGCGGCATCTACGTGCCGTATCCCGACCCACGCAGCCACCGTATCTATCTGCGTGATCTCGAAAAAGAGTCCGTCCGCGAGACGCTCCGCACCATCTGGACGGACCCGCTCAGCCTCGATCCGGCCCGCCGCTCGGCTCGCGTCACCCGTGAGATCGCCGATAAGCTGGCCAGGCTTGCCAAGTCACTCGAAGCCTCCGGCCACGCACCCGCTGCCAGCGGCGGCTTCCTCATGCGCTGCATCTTCACCATGTTCGCCGAAGATGTGAAGCTGATCCCCCACGGCAGCTTCGAGGCCCTCCTCCGCTCCATCCGCGACCAGCCCGCCCAGTTCGTGCCTCTTGTCAAATCCGTCTGGGACAGCATGAACAACGGTGGCTTCTGCGTGGCCCTGCGCGATACCTTGCTCAAGTTCAACGGCGGGCTCTTCGAAGAGCGCAATCCGCTCCCCGTGACCAGCGAGCAGATCGACCTGCTGATCGAAGCCGCCCACGCCGACTGGCGCGAGGTGGAGCCTGCTATCTTCGGCACTCTGCTGGAGCGTGCGCTCGACCCGCGCGAGCGCAACAAGCTGGGAGCGCATTACACCCCGCGCGACTACGTCGAGCGCCTCGTCATGCCCACCGTGATCGAGCCCCTGCGCGAGCAATGGGATAATGTGCAGGCCGCCGTGGCCCGCCACTTGCAGGACGACAACGAGAAGCGCGGCCAGCGCGAGGCTATCAAAGAACTGCAAACCTTCCTCGACCACCTCTGCACCCTCAAGATCCTCGATCCCGCCTGCGGTTCGGGCAATTTCCTCTACGTCACCATGGAGCACATGAAGCGGCTCGAAGGCGAAGTGCTCGACCTCCTGCTTGCCCTCGGGCAGGAGCGCCTCGAACTGGAGGGCCACAGCGTGCATCCCAGCCAGTTCCTTGGCATCGAGCTCAACCCCCGCGCTGCCGTGCTCGCCGAACTCTGCCTCTGGATCGGCTACCTCCAGTGGCACTTTCGCACCCGCGGTGCGGTCAACCCGCCCGAGCCCGTTATTTCCAAGTTCCACACCATCGAGTGCCGCGACGCGGTGCTCGCCTACGACGCCGCCGAGCCAATTATCGTGGCAGCGGCTTCCAGCCGCTCAACAGATGCCAAAGCTGCCGTGGCAGCGGCTTCGACACGACTGAGCTCGTCGCAGGCCAGCCGCTCCGAACTGCGCGAATCCACCGAGCGGCAGGATGCCGCTCCTACTTCCGACTATTCCTTCTTTAATCCCTACAAAAAGATCGAAATCACGAAAGCGCATCTGCCCCATTGGCGGCAAGAAGGTGTCACTTACTTTATAACATTTCGCCTGGCAGATTCCCTTCCCAAGGCAAAGCTCGAGCAGTGGAAAACAGAACGGGAGGCCTGGCTTACACAAAACCCGCCACCGCACGATGAAGCGCAAAAAAGCGAATACTTTGAGCGCTTTTCGGCACGCATGGAAGCCTTGGCTGGATGCGGGTCATGGAGACTGCATTCTCGCCGAAAAGTCTTGCGCCAGTATTGTCGACAACGCACTGAAATATTTCGACGGTGAGCGGTATAACTTGGGTGCATACGTGGTCGCATCCAATCATGTCCACGTCCTCGTCACTCCTCTAGGAGATCATGCGCTCTCCGAGATTATCCATAGCTGGAAATCCTACACTGCCAATGAACTCAACAAGCACTTGGGGCGCTCTGGTCAGATTTGGCAAAAAGAATACTACGATCATATTCTCCGCTCAGCCAATGCCGCGTATCGGATTGCGCAATACATACTGCAACATTCCGCAGCAAAAAATCGGCTGGAAGCCGCTTCCACCGTGGCAGCGGCTTCCAGCCGCTCCGAATCGCCAAAGTCGCCAGAATCGCCAGAGTCACCCGAGCGGCAGGATGCCGCTCCCACTTACCTCACCCGCTGGGATGGCCATACCTTTAAAAAGCACCCCGTCACCGGCGAGGACGTGCCCGATGAGTCTGTCACGATTCCGGTTTACCAATACACGAATCCCCGCCCCGCTACCTGGCCACAGGCTGACTACATCGTGGGCAATCCGCCCTTCATCGGCACGGCCCGCATGCGCGACGCCCTCGGCGACGGCTATACCGAAACCTTGCGCAAGACCTACAGCGAGCTGCCCGAGTCCATTGATCTCGTCATGTTCTGGTGGCACAAAGCCGCCGAACTCGCCCGTGCAGGAAAGGTCAAACGCTTCGGCCTCATCACCACCAACAGTCTCCGTCAGACTTTTAACCGCCGCGTCCTCCAACGCCACATGCAGGCCAAAGACCCCCTCAGCCTCCGCTTCGCCGTGGCGGACCACCCGTGGGTGGAAAACGCCGACGGGGCTGCCGTGCGCATCGCCATGACCGTGGCCCAGGCCGGCTCGCACTCCGGCGAACTCGCTGAAGTCGTCGACGAATACGAAGGCGACGATGGCAGCGTAGGCGTTGCACTAAACGAACGGGTCGGTATTGTCCATGCCGACCTGACGATTGGGGCAGACCTCGGGAGTGCACAACCGATGCTCGCGAACACAGGTGTTAGCTCTCGTGGGCACGAATTAGGAAGCGCTGGTTTCATCGTGAATCAGGAAGACTTAGACTCTCTCGGTTTTAAAAACCGGCCTGACATCGAAAAATATTTGCGCGAATACCGAAACGGAAAAGACCTCGCTCAAAGGCCCCGCAACGTATGGGTAATCGACCTATTTGGTATGACTGCAGAACAAACACGAGAACTTTATCCTGAACTATACCAACGTTTACATGATAGAGTTAAAGCAGATCGGGCACAAAATCGCGATAAACGATTACGAGAGCAATGGTGGCTGCATCGGCGCTCCAGAGAAGATTGGAGAGATATGCTCAAAGACCTCCCCCGTTACATCGCTACCGTCGAAACGTCCAAGCATCGCTTCTTCCAGTTTCTCGACGCCAGCATTTTGCCGGATAATAAACTTGTCGCTATCGCGCACTCGGACGCATGGATGCTCGGCGTACTTTCCAGCAGAGTTCATGTCGCTTGGGCGATGGCAAACCGTAGCAACTTAGGAGTCGGTAATGATCCCGTTTACGTCAAAACCCGCTGCTTCGAAACCTTCCCTTTTCCCGAACTCAACGACGCACAAAAGGCCGAGATCGGCAACATCGCCGAGAAGCTCGACGCACACCGCAAACGTCAGCTTGAGGGCCACCCCAAACTAACCATGACCGGACTCTACAACGTGCTGGAAAAGGTCCGCTCCGAAGCGACCCTCACCCCCAAAGAAAAAACCATCTACGACGACGGCCTCGTCGCCGTCCTGCGCGAACTCCACGACGAACTGGATGCCGCCGTGCTTGCCGCCTACGGCTGGGAGGACATTGAGGAAGCTGAAGGATTTATGACCGGCGGCCACGTTTACGACTTTTCTACGGGCGAAATAGCGATTCTGCACGTCAGCAGCGAAGAGCAGTTTCGCCAAGTGATGGCCGAGCAAAAAAATTGCATCGAACAGGAACTCCTTACCCGTCTCGTCGAGCTCAACCGACAACGCACCGCCGAAGAAGCCCAGGGCAAAATCCGCTGGCTCCGGCCCGAGTATCAGAAACCAGAGGACAGAGGCCAGAAGACAGAAACCCAGTCCGAAATCGACACCACCGCTCAGGTCTCAGCCCTCAGCCCTCAGCCCTCAGCCAAACTTGTTTGGCCATCCACCGTCGCTGAACAAGCAGCCGCCGTCCGATCCCTCATCCGCCAGACCGGCTGGACCAGCGACCAAGACATCAAGCTCCTCGCCCAACACTTCAAAGGCGTCCGCGCCCCCAAAGTCCAAGCCATCGCCGACGCGCTGGTCGCGCTGGGGCAGGCGGCGTAGTATATTGATAATTTGATGAACTGGGACATCATTTTTTTCGTCAAAGGCTGGCCTGAGGATCGAAGATTCCAAGGTCCTTGGATCACCACCTTTAAATGCCCTCTGGATGAAGAAAAGGAATTTATCCATGCGGAATGCCTTCCAATGCAGGCGAAACGATTCTTTATGGGCGTTAAACCCGGTGCACTCGCGATAACCTGCGTCCGGGTTGACAATACAGATTCCTATCGCGAAGCTGTTCTACTTGCCAAAGACACCCTTCGACTTGCATTGGATGGCTTAGCGATAGTCCCATCGGCCACTATGCCTAAAATAGGCCCTCTAATCGGTTACCGGGAGAGAGGAAGTCGAGATGTTCAATATACCGAGACCATAGCTGAAGGGCTTGTGAATATCACTCCTCGTGATCAAACCAACCGTGAAACTCAGTGGCATAAGAGGACTCGGCTAATTTTGAATGAACTTAGCAAGTTCTTGAACCTAAGTTTTAAAGCAAACGAACCAACGCCAGTTCAAGAGCAACTAATATTCTCTGCTAAAATGTATCGCCTCGGCAATGAATCTGAAGATTTCGGCGTTCAGTTCCTTACTAAGTTTTGCGCGCTGGAAGGACTGCTTGCAGCTGGCCAAGTGACACCGAGGAAAAAGAAATTTTGCAGGCGGAGAATTCGATTTTTGATGGGATGGAATCCGCAATCTGAAGAAGCCCTTAAACTAAAAAAGCTATACCGCGTTAGAAACGACATCGCTCATGAATCAAAAACAACGGACGCGGCAATCTACATAGATGAGATCGACTTCATCTACTCTGCGGTATTCGTTCAAATACTTAGGCGACAGGAAAACGCCGATACTTTAGAGCAAGCTTGGGAGAAAATTGATCTTCCAGATGAAATTTTAACAAGACGCCCTCAGGAGTTTGGACGCTTCGCGTTAACCAGTGGATTATTTGAAACTAAAATGATTTCCAAGAACTTTAGGCAGCAAATCGACGAAATTTTCGAGAGAGTAAACGAGGGTTTAAAATCAAAAATAGAAAGAGGGTCGAAAGAATGAAGCCGCACGCTCTCACGCTTAAGTGTCGATTGCAGCTGCTTTCAAGTTCGCCATTCTCAAAATAAATGCATGTCGGGTTCTTTTTGAAAGCGCGTTTGACTTAGTTTAGAAAATTCAGATAGACAATCCGAACCAAGCTCATGCTCGACACCTTCCAAGGCTTTTTACTTTTCATCGTCTTCTTGGTGCCCGGTTTCATTTTCCGGACCATTGAGGGGCAGTTCGCTTACATCGACAAGCGGCTGGAGTGGGGAAAGTTCGCACTTGGTTTATTGGCCAGGAGCACGGTTGTTTATTCCATCGCTGCACCATGGATTTATCAGATATGGTCGGAACATACTCTTGAGCCTGACCCGTTGCTACTTGGCTACTTGATTGCTGCGGTTGCACTTCTCCTTCCGGTCCCCCTCGGCTTTGCGGCTGGCGTTGCACGGCAATTTGAATGGCCTCGACGGATTATTGAAAAGTTCGGTTTGGAAACATTTGAAGCACACCGAATACCTACGGCATGGGATCGGGTATTCTCGAAAATTACGAATTCTTGGATCGTCGTCACATTCAATGATGAGACTCAAGTCTATGGCTGGTATGGCGACGAATCCTATGTCTCCTCAGATCCCGACGAGCGAGACCTTTTTATCTCCCACGTCGTAAAGGTCTCGGAAAATGGCGAGAAAGAGTTTGTTGAAAACACAAAAGGAGTCTATATTAATGCGAGAGATATTAGAACGATTGAATTTATCGACCAGCCATCACAAAAAAGCCATGAGCACAGAGACGAATAACACTTCTGGACCAGCTGCAACACCCGTGCGCAACATGGGAAAATCCGAGCGTAGATACTTAACCGAAGGCTACAGGCCCCGTATCACAACACCGACCCCGACAAGCGTGCCGCATAACTTACAGTCGGGCATTCGCTTCCCCTCTTCGAAGAATGGCAAGTAACTCCAATAGTCGTACGCCTAAAGGCAAGCCTACGAATTTTGGCTACACGCCAAAGCAAGAAACTCGTGGATATAGGCCAACCGGCAGCCCTGTGCCTAAATCAGTGCCTCAGAGTATCAAGTCGGGAGTGACTCGACCAGCAAGTAAATCGAAATAGGTGCGACACGCCAGCGGTGAAATCCCTGTGCCGCGGAAGTTTCCCAGCACTCAAGATGCACAGTTCAACCGTGCGACCTGAATCGGCATTGCGGGAACGCTTGCCCATTCGGTCGGCAGCTGAAGCAGGCCGACTACGGAAATTCAGCCCGCCACATCACGAGGCTGAGCCCGCCAGGCATCGCTCGAGAACCGGCGCCAGGGCGTTCCAGGTTTCAAATTAATCTGATTACACCGCAACCGCCGACGCAGACAGCTCGGCATTGTCCAATTGCTCGCGCTGAATACCTGTCAAATGCGGCTTGATAGTCTCGAAGATCCGGTTGATCGAAAGCGACTTTAAGCCTATCGCCTCAACCCCGACAGCTTGGCCCTCCGCATCCATATCGACGGTAACCGTCTCGTGGCCGCGACTGCAATCGAGCGTCCGCACCACGGGCTTGGAAGTGAACTGAACATACACAGCCCGGCAGGACGTGTCCACATGGATCGTGATGCTCGTGGGGTCGAATGGAACCGAAAAGGTGTGATCTGCTTTATTCATCTTTAAAAATTGCAGGAGTGATCACGACAAAAAAGCCCTAGAAAACGGTTACGGCCGTAAAGTCGGCGAATCGATACTCGCTGGCAAAACCGTGCTCAAACCTAGCAAAAATAAGCATGACTGGCTGGGGCACGGAATTTACTTCTGGGAGATGGATGGCGTCTATCTTTCAAGATCACAATCTGTGATCTTGAAGCGTGTGCATAATGTAAAATTCATGCCGTTTGCTTTCACCGAGGAGGGCGTAGCCATGCTATTGTCTGTACTGCGTAGCCCAACGGCTGCGGAAGTAGAACATCGCCATAAACAGCTGACGGGGGCGCGAGCGAGCTCGCACACTACGTTTTACGGAGGGTACGTGTCCCCACGCACCGGGTTTTTCCCAGCGGGTTACTGTGCGTACCTGCCTAGATGAGCTTCAGGCCGTGTTTCACGAAGGGCTTGAAGTCATCTCTATTGTTGGTGGCCAGGGCGGCGTTTGCGCAGATTGCTGTTGCGGCAATCATGCCGTCGATTTTCAAGCGGCGATTGCGTCCGGTGAGGGTGAACAACTCGGCAGCTTTTTCGGACTGGGTCTCTCCGAAAGGGATGATCTCTACGAGGAATGCCCGAATCGTCGATACCTGAGCCGGGTTAACCGGGCCGCAGAGGAACTCATACCATGCGGGCATCGGTGCGACCAGAGCTTCACCCTGGTGATGCCATTCGATGAGCGCGTGTGATTCATCGGAGCCTTTGATTAAACCGAGAATCAAATAGTTGGTATCGAGGCAGATCATTTGCCGCGCCATTGTTTGCGGTCTTCCCGCACCTGCCCGAGATATTCGGCGGCCTCCTCGGCCGCCATACCATGACCGCCCGCGTGCAAGTGCCGTAACATGGCTTCAGGGTCTTTTCGGGCGGAGGTTTCGGCAGATTCCGCCTGTTCCAACGAACGGCGGACGACTTCCGCCTGCGAAACATGCCACCTCGCCGACAAGCGTTTCAACCGCTGAGCGCTTGTTTCATCCAGTGCAAAGGTGGTGCGGTGTGTCATCATTGCCATACCATAACACATACCACACCATTATAGTTTTCAAGTGCAAATTTACGGAGGTGCGTGTCCCCACGCACCGGGATGTTCCGGTGGGTTGGGTGGCGCCCGAACTCGAGCTTGCTGTGTTGTTGGCTGACGCTGACGGAGGGTGCGAGCGACCGCCTTCGCTCCGGGAGCTACGTCGGTCAAGAGCTCGCACGCCACGGTTTTACCTCTGCCCGGTGCTGGCCTGATCGGTGAAGACGTAGCCTTTGGCTAGGGCCTCGTAGTCGGCGACTTGCTCGGTCTGCCATGCTTCGTCGCGGCCGAGTTCCTGGGCCAGGAGGCGGGCAACTTCGGGGGCGGCTTCGATGGAGGCGGCGGCGTTGAGCAGGAGGTTGCGGGTGCGGCGGGCGAGGACGTCCTCGACGGTGCGGGCCATTTCTTCGCGGGCGTGCCAGATGACTTCGGCCTTTTGGGTGGTGAGGTCCGGGTGCACCAGCTCGGCGAGGGCGGGATCGCTCTCGATGAGCGCTTCGATCTCCACAGAGTCGGCACCGTAGGGGACGAGGTTGACTTGCTTGGGCTCGGTCTTGGTCCAGCCGTGAATTTGTAAATCCTCGGTCTGGCAGCGCTTGTGATCGAGCCCGGCGAGGGTCTCGGCCTGGTCGATGACGTCTTCGGCCATCTTGCGGTAGGTCGTCCATTTGCCGCCGGTCAGGGTAATGAGGCCGCTGCCGCTGATAATAATACTGTGGTCGCGGGAGAGTGCGGCGGTGTCGGAGCCATCCCCCGACTTGACGAGGGGGCGGAGCCCGGCGAAGACGCTGAGCACGTCGGCGGGTGTGGGGTCCTTGGTCAGGTATTTGCAGGCGTGGGTCATGACGAAGTCGCGCTCCTCCTCAAGGGCTCGGGGCTCGATGCTGTGGCCTTCCAGCGGGGTGTCTGTGGTGCCGACCACGACATGGTCGCGCCACGGCACGGCGAAGAGGACGCGGCCATCGGCGGTCTTGGGGATCATGATGGCGGCGTTTCCGGGAAGGAAGCGCTTGGGCAGGACGATGTGGATGCCCTGGGAGACAGCGATGATGTTGGACGCTTTGGGATCGTCCATGCGACGTATGCCGTCAACAAATACGCCGGTCGCGTTGATGACGGACTTGGCGGCGACGGTGAAGGCCTGATCGCCCTCAAGGTCGTGTATTTTCACGCCGGATACGCTGTCGTTTTCCTTAACCAGGCCGGTGCACTTCGCGTAGTTGACCATATTGGCACCGAGCTCGTCGGCGGTCTGAGCGAGATTGACGGCGAGGCGGGAGTCGTCGAACTGGCCGTCGTGGTAAATGACGCCCCCGACAAGTTTATCCGTTTCGATGGTGGGAATTTTCTCAATCGTCTCCGCCTTGCTGAGGTGGCGCGATGGAGAGAGGCCGAGCTTGCCCGCGAGTTGGTCGTAGACCTTCATGCCGATGCCGTAGAAGGGGCCCTGCCACCAGGAGTAATTGGGGATGACGAAGGCCTGGGAGCGAACGAGGTGGGGGGCGTTTTTAGCGAGGCGGCCGCGCTCGCGCAGGGCCTCCAGCACGAGGGAGATGTTGCCCTGCTGGAGGTAGCGGACGCCGCCGTGGACGAGTTTGGTGGAGCGGCTGGAGGTGCCCTTGGCGAAGTCGGCCTGTTCAAAGAGGGCCACGCTGTGGCCGCGGGAAGCGGCATCGACCGCGGCCCCGAGGCCGGAGGCACCGCCGCCGATAATGACGACGTCAAAGGGAGTTTTGGCGGAACGGATGCGTTCGAGCGCTCTGGAGCGTTGCATGGTGTGGAGAATTGGAGTTTTATCTTGTAGCGGGCCGGTTTATCCCGCGATTCGAGCCGTGTAGCTATACTTGCTGGTCGTCTCCTGGCATAAAGCCAGTCGCTACTTCCCTTAAAAAGGGAAGGAGTTTTTGGGGCTTTTGGTGTGTGGGCTAATCGACCGGGTCTTCCCAGTTTTTGGCGCGGGTGATGGCCTTGTCCCAGCCTTGGCGGAGGGCGGCCATTTCGGCGGGGTCGCGGTTCGGTGCTAAGGTGACGTCGTTGACCCAGTTATCGGCGATGGCCTGGCGGCTTTCCCAAAAGCCGACGGCGAGGCCAGCGAGGTAACCGGCACCGAGGGCGGTGGTCTCGATGCATTTGGGGCGAAGAACATTTTCGCCGAGCAGATCGGCTTGGAACTGAAGAAGTGGTTTACTATTGGAAGCACCGCCATCGACGCGGAGCTCTTTCAGGCTCAAACCACTGTCTTTTTCCATGCAGGTAACGAGATCGGCACTTTGAAAGGCGATGGATTCGAGGGCGGCGCGGCAGAAGTGGGCGCGGTTGGTGCCGCGAGTCATGCCGACGGCGACGCCACGGGCGTAGGGGTCCCAATGGGGCGCACCGAGCCCGGCAAAGGCGGGCACGATGTAGAGGCCGTTGGCATCTTTCACGGTGTCGGCCACCCAGTCGAGTTCTTGGGCGGTGCGGACCATCTCGAGCTCGTCGCGCACCCATTGGACGACGGCCCCACCGATGAAGACCGAGCCTTCGAGGGCGTATTCGGTGCGGTCGCCGATGCGCCAGGCCACGGTGGTGAGGAGGTTGTTCTGCGAGCGGACAAATTCCTCGCCGGTATTCATGAGAAGGAAACAGCCCGTGCCGTAGGTGTTTTTGGCCATGCCCGGTTCAAAGCAGGCCTGGCCAAAAAGGGCGGCGTGCTGGTCGCCCGCGATACCCGCGATGGGCGCACCGGCGGGATAGAGCTTGGCATCGACGTGGCCATAGATCTCGGAGCAGGACTTGATCTCGGGGAGCATGCAGCGGGGCACGCCGAAGAGTTCGAGGAGTTCATCGTCCCAGTCGTCGGTCTCGATATTGTAAAAGAGGGTCCGGCTGGCATTGGTCAGGTCGGTCACATGGACCTTGTGGCCAGTCAGTTGCCAGACCAACCAGGCATCAACCGTGCCGAAGAGGAGCTCGCCGGCTTCGGCGCGGGCCCGCACGCCGTCGACGTTTTCCAGAATCCAGCGCACCTTCGTACCCGCAAAATAAGGGTCCAGACGCAGACCGGTCTTTTGCGTGACCATAGCCTCGATGCCGTCATTCATAAGTTGGCGGCAGTAGTCGGCGGTGCGGCGGTCCTGCCAGACGATGGCATTGTAAACCGGGCGCCCGGTTTTCTTATCCCAGATGATGGTGGTCTCGCGCTGATTGGTCACGCCGACGGCGGCTATTTGGTCGGTCGCCAGATTGGCGCGGGAAAGGGCCTCATTGGCGGTGGCGCTCTGGCTGGACCAGATCTCCATGGGGTCGTGCTCGACCCAGCCCGGCTTGGGGTAGATTTGCTGGAATTCCTTTTGTGCGGCGGCAACGATCTTACCCGAGTGATCCATGACTATGGCGCGCGAGCTGGTGGTGCCCTGGTCGAAGGCGAGAATGTATTTCTGGGTCGGCATGGTTGGGGCGGGATTGGGGGTGCTGTTTGATTAAAAAATCTTCTTCCCCTCGCAGAGATTGATTAACTCAGCTAGCGCAAGCGTAGTGGGTCGCCGCCCGCCTCCTTGTCGCAATACTTTGAGCATACCCTCGTTAGTCAAAGTCCTCAGCAAAGTAGCCAACATCCCTCGGCTTGGAGCATCATCACCGTCCCAGTTCAGGCGCGAACTGGTAAACACAGGCTGCTCAAAAATCTTGTCCAGCAGGGGCACGGCGAACTGCGAGTGGGTGACTGCGAGTTGCACCAAAGGGTCGCTCTCGTCGGCATGGTAGTAACGCTCCCAGTTATCCAGAGCGGGCATGACATCCTCCGGTGCGGGCGGCACGAATTTTGCCGTCTCCATTGTGTCCCCCGGGGCACCAATCAAATTCTGCGAACTTCGAAATTTCCCGCGTGCCTTGTCCCGGCCACGCACACTGTCCAGCAGGATAGCGTGCAACTCCTTCAACAAATTCAGGTTAAAGGGCTGCATGGCTCATCAATTACTTGTCTCCGATATTTGGCATTGGAGTATACACAACCGGGTTTGTGTATACTCCATCGCACATAAATCCTCTTGTGTTTAGTATTTTATGTTTCATTGCACACAAATTCTTTTGTGTCGAATGTATTTCACACAAACTTCTTTGTGTGGAATATTTTACGGTTCATTGCACACAAAATCGGCTTTGGGCTTGGTTCGAAGGGGATGGAGACGGTGCCGCGGTAGGCTTCGAGGAGTTCTTCGTTGAGGCTGCCCTTGAGGTCCTTGGCCAGTTTGGCCCAGCCGTCCTTGGCCCCCGGCCATGGGGAAGAAAAGGTAAGCCGACCAGCGTCGGGGCGTGTCTATCCGCTGGCATGTAGGAATACCGACGCCGTCCGGCAAAGGAAGGGGCCGGGCCGCTCGCAATCCGGGCTGGACTCTGGCTGGGAATCGGGTGTCGTTGGGGGGATCATGTTTGGGCGCGGGTTCAGTCAAGCCTTTCTGGATACCTTCTTCCCGAGAAGTTGCGTGCATTGTGGGGAGGGTGCGGACGGTGACCGCTATCAGTTTCTCTGCCAAGCCTGCAGCCGCGAGATCTTTTTGTCGCGGCCGCCGAGCTGCACCACCTGCGGGTATCCTTTTTTCGGGTTGCTCAGCGGCTCGCGGGTCTGCCCGCACTGCGAGGCCCTGGAGCCGCTCTTTGACGAAGGGCGCACGCTCTTTCTGGCCAAGGGTCCGGCGCGCTCGTTGATCCATGAGCTCAAATATAATTCGGGGTTTTACATACTGGAGGATGTCAGAGCGATGATCGAGTCGACGCCCTACTACCGCAACTACTTTGATGGCGCGACCCTTGTGCCAGTGCCGCTGCACGCCACGAAGGAGCGCGAGCGTGGTTTCAACCAGAGCCGGGAAATCGCCCGGGCAATTTGCGCCGTCACGGGAGCCAGCGGGGTGGCGGATGTCCTTGAGCGGCGGGTTTACACGCAAACGCAGACACGCTTGAGCCGGGAGGCCCGTCACCAAAATGTCAAAAATGCCTTTGCTTTGGCGGCCGATGGCGCTGTAATGGTAAATAAATCTTACATATTGGTCGATGATGTTTTCACCACCGGGTCGACACTCAATGCCTGCGCGGCCGTTCTGCGCGACGCGGGTGTGACCCGACTCAAGGTGGCGACACTCGGCCACGGATAAGCGGCCCCCGGCCCGTAGTTTTTCAGTTTTCAGTTTCGCACTTATCAGTTAACAAAAAAATGACCAGAGGTCCCGCAATCGGGCCGATGGTAGTCACTTTTACGTATATTTCCCCATGGCACTCTTCGGAAAACCACAGTATTCGACCGTCACGGTTAAGAAAAAGGATATCCCCAAGGATCTTTGGACGAAATGCCCAAAGACCGGGGAAATCATCTACAACCGCGTCTTGAAAGAAAATCTCATGGTGGTGCCGAGCAGCGGCTATCACTTCCCGCTGCAAGCGCGCGACCGCATCGCTTCGATGCTCGATGCGAATACCTTCGAGGAGATGGATAAAGGGGTGCGCTCGCTGGACCCGCTGGAGTTTAACGCCACGTCTTCGTATCCGGAAAAGCTGAAACAAAACCAGGCCAAGACCAAGGAAACGGACACGGTGATCTCCGGAATGGGGACGCTGGGCGGCATGCCGGTCAGTATCGCGGTGATGGACTTTCGCTTCATGGCAGCCAGCCTGGGCTCAGCGGCCGGCGAGAAAATCACCCGGGTGATCGAGCGCGGTGTGGAGAAAAAATGCCCTGTGATTATCGTTTCGGCCTCGGGCGGTGCGCGCATGCAGGAGGGGATCCTGAGTTTAATGCAAATGGCCAAAACCAGCGCCGCGCTGGCCAGGCTGGGCGCAGCCGGACTGCCCTACTTTTCCATTTTGACCAATCCGACCATGGCGGGTGTGATGGCGAGCTTCGCCTCGTTGGGCGACGTCATAATCGCTGAGCCAGAGGCTCTGATCGGATTCGCCGGGCCGCGCGTGATTAAAGAGACTACGCGGCAGGATCTGCCCGCTGGTTTCCAAACGTCGGAGTTCTTGCTGGAGCACGGCCTGATCGATCTGATCATCCCTCGGGGCGAGCTGCGCGACCGCATGATCAACCTGATCAAAGCACTGTATGGAGCCAAGCAAAGTGCGTAGTTGCGTAGTGAGCGCAACGGGCGCAGGGTGCCGTAGGATCTGTAGGGGCTTCACTTGTGAAGACCGCAGTGCCCACCGGTGGCTCATGCGGCGCGGTCTTCACAAGTGAAGCCCCTACGTATGATGAATGATTTCTCCGAGACGTTGGACTACCTCTACGCTTTAAAAAACCGGGGCTCCAAATACGGTATCGACCGCATGCGCTTGCTGGTCGAGGCGCTGGAGCATCCGGAGCGGGCGTTTCCCGTGATCCACGTGGCGGGGACAAACGGCAAGGGATCCATCTGTGCCATGCTCGAGGCGCTGTATCGCGACAATGGCTACAAGACGGGGCTGTTCACCTCACCCCACCTGATCCACTTGGGCGAGCGGGTGCAGGTGAATCGGCAAATGCTGACGAATCCGGAGATCGCAGATTATACCGAGCAACTCAAGCCGGTGGCCGCCGAGTTGGGTCGGGACGATCAAGACCTGCACCCGACCTTCTTCGAGTTTGTCACAGCAATGGCCTTTCTGCGCTTTGCAAACGAGCGGGTCGACATCGCCTGCATCGAGACGGGACTGGGCGGGCGGCTGGATGCGAGCAATGTGGTGGACCCGAAGTTAAGCATCATCACGACGATCAGTCTCGACCACACCGAGATGCTCGGCGACACCCTGGCCACCATTGCCGCAGAAAAGGCTGGCATTATCAAGCCGGGCAAACCGGTCCTGATGGGGCGACTGCCCGCCGAGGCGGAGGCGGTCGTGCGGAGCGTGGCAGCGGAGCGCGGCTGCCGACTCTACGAGCTGGCGGAGCGCTTTCCCGATGCAAATGCTCTACCTCAGACGAATCTGGAAGGCGACTTCCAACGCTGGAACGCTGGGCTAGCCGTATATGCGACGGAGATTTTGGCGGAGCGGCTTCCGCTGGAGTCGACAGCCGCATTGGGAAAAGTGGACTGGGCGGGGCGCTGGCAACGGCTGGAGATCGATGGCCGCCAACTGATCCTCGATGCCTCGCACAATCCGGAAGGCGTGCGGGAGCTGGCGAAGAATCTGGATAAGCTCGCAGCCGAGGAAGGTCGTCCACCGATAATTATTATGGGCACGCTTGGGGAAGATCGCGCGCGTAGCCTCATGGCGGTGGTGGAGCCACGGGCGGGGGGACTGTATCTGGTCGCACCGCAGCAGGAGCGGGCCACGCCGACCGCGTTTCTGAAAAGCTGTTTGGACCGCGATGCCGTGGAGACCGAAGTGGATGCGATCTTTCCCGAGCCGGGCAGGTGCACCGTGGGCAAGCCCGATGATACGATCGTGCTGACCGGCTCGATTTATTTAATCGGCGAAGTGATGGAGCGGATACAGGGCACCGATTCGAAAGACGGGAGCAAGCTGCAGGATCGGGTTTGAAAAGTTTGATTAGTACTAGGCTAACAAATCCAACGGTAAATCCGCGATGTCGCGAAGCCGTTTACCTGCAATCATAATATCGAGTGATTGTAAGGCCTCATCATTTCCAGTTTCGAGGATACTTTCGCGCAATTCGTTGAGGGCGAAATGGTAAACGCAGTCGATGTCCCCGGTGCCTAGTGCGAGCGAGGAAATGCGGCTTGGCGTCGGTTCGGCTGTAACCACCATAATGTGCGGACAACGCCCTTTTCTGTTTCGCAAAAGATTCAGGGCCTCTGATCGGGCATTTTGTGCGCGATCACTTCGTAAGGTCCATTTGCAGGAAATACTTGCAAGCAGTAGCGAGATTTGATTGTTGGACTTTCGGATCGGAGTCCGTATTGCGATTTGCTGGTCAACCAGATTGTCAATCAAGTTGATTTCCTTGTCCTCATAGGGCTCCATCGAAATAATGATGTCTGGTGCAATCGCATAGTCGTTTCCCAAGGCTGTAGCGAGATCCGAGTAATGCGCTGCCAATGCTTTTAGTTCATGCAAATGGTGGTATTGTTCGAATTTTGAGATTCCCGATTTTCGGCTAGTCACATGTTCGCAGATCCATTTTCCTTTTCGAAGGTGTTCAAGCCGGTTGAAACAGCTTTCGATGAATTCCAAACAGCTACTTTCAAAGGCATGGCCAGAATGTTGGCCCGATGCTTTTGTCGCTTCACTTGAATTACCCAATTTTGGAATCAGTAGAGTCGATACAAGTTTACTGAATTTTTGGCCCTTATCGGCGATTGATGGAATTCCATCGGCGTCCACAGTAAGAACTGTTTGAAGCAATTGCTCGTGAAAATGATCGCGATATTTCTGGAAGTAAGTATCCATATTTTTCACTCTCTATGCCTTTGCTTCCATGAAACTAAGCTGCCCGGTCTCATCCCGTACTATAGGATAACCTGTATTTTTCTTTTCGAGTGCGATTCGCAACTGCCGAGCGACTGCTTTTGCAACGGGCGGGGGGAAGGCATTCCCAATTTGTCGATAGGCTGCGGTTTTACCTCCGGCGAAACTCCAATCGTCTGGAAATCCCTGCAGTCGAGCGACCATGCGGATAGTCAGGCGAGGCATAAAATCGTCGGGGGCATCGCTCGGGGGAGCCGCGTTGGCAATTCCCTTGCCATCGATCCCAAGAACGGCCCATTGGCGTTTAGCCCGGGTTGGCCCAAGGTCGGGACCCCCGTGTTTCTTAGATCCACCGACAAGGGTGGGCGCAATATGATTCGCTTTTTCGACGAGTTTATTCACACCAGACCAGCCATTTTCGGATAATAAATCAAAGAGCGTGGACCCGACGGTCTTTTTGCAGGGAGAAGAAGCGGGCCAATAAAAGTGAGGAGCAAACTCTTCCTTTAAACCAACGATCACATACCTAGGTCGCAACTGTGGAACTCCGTAAAGGCTAGCATTGAGCAACTTGGCATCCACGGAATAACCCAAGTCGGTCAAATCATCGACGATTCTCTGGCGATAGAACCGAAACTTTTCGGTAGCGAATCCGGCTACGTTTTCCAACATAAAGGTTTTCGGGCCGACCTCCCTGATGATACGAATCGCTTCGGGAAACAAGTCTCGCTCGTCGGCATCGCCAAGCTGCTTGCCAGCGACCGAGAAGGGAGGACAGGGGACGCCGGCAGCGAACAAATCGACGTTTTTATATGCGGTTCCATCGAACTTGGACATGTCGTGTTCGAGCACATTCCAATTCGGTCGATTGAGACGAAGCGTCGCGCAGGCATGCTTATCGATTTCCAGAGCAACCGCAGAATCAAAACCTGCTTGTTCCAGCCCAAGCGCCTGACCTCCACCTCCCGCACACATCTCAATTGCTAGCATGTCAGAACGTTCTCAGATTGATTGGCGGGCTCAAGTCAAAAGATTTACCGACCCTTCTCACCCTTCTCTATTGCTTAACACACCCAAGCTTTCGAAGCTACCTATGAAATGGACCTTCCCGAACTCACTCTGCTGCTGAATCTTGGCTTTATCGTCATCACGGCGGCAGTGTTTGCTTTTTTGGGTAAAGCGATCCGAATGCCGTCGATTGTGGCTTACATACTGGCGGGGATTACGCTGGGGCCGGTTTTCGGGCTGGTCGAATTGAGCCATTCGCTGCACCTGATCGCGGAAGTGGGCATCGCCCTGCTCCTCTTCCTTGTCGGGCTGGAGCTGAGCTTTGCCAAGATTCGCGACGTGGGCAGAGTGGCCATTGTGGCGGGCCTCGGGCAGGTCGTTTTCACCGCGCTCGGTGGACTGGGGCTGTGCCTGGTGCTGGGGTTTGACTTTCTTTCGGCGCTGTTTCTCTCCGTTGCGCTAACTTTCAGCAGCACCGTGGTGGTGGTCAAATTGCTCGACCAAAAGGGGGAGCTGGGGCGGCTCTATGGGCGCATCGCGGTGGGGATATTTTTGGTGCAGGACCTCGTGGTGATCGGAGTGCTGACCCTGCTGACCGGTTTGCAGGTGGGCGGCAGCTTCGAGATCGGCGCGATTCTCACCGGTTTGGCCAAGGCGACTGGGGGGATGCTTGTGCTCCTCGCGGTGACGCTGCTGGCCTCCCGCTATGTCTTGCCGAAGCCCTTCGCTTGGGCAGCGCGGAGCCAGGATACCAGCTTCATCTGGGCGCTCTTTTGGTGCTTCCTCGTCACGGCGCTGGCGGGGCTGATGGGGCTCTCGGTGGAGGTGGGTGCTTTCCTCGCAGGAATCGCGCTGGCACAACTGCCCTACAATGACGACCTGCATCGGCGTCTGCATCCGCTCATGAATTTCTTCGTGGCGATCTTTTTCGTGACCCTTGGGGTGCAGATGAACCTGGGAGCGGCTCAGGAATATTGGGTTTCAGCGCTGGTGCTCTCGGTCTTTGTTATCGTGGGAAATCCACTGATCTTCCTGATCATCATCACGCGGATGGGTTACAGCGAGCTAACGGCTTTTCGGACAAGCGTGACGGTGGCGCAGATCAGCGAATTCTCCTTCGTCTTCGCGGCCATGGGCCTGGCGGCGGGCCTGGTTAGCGAGGGCATTCTTTCTATTGTGGCAGTGGTGGGTATCGTGACGATTGCGATTTCGGCTTACATGATCATCTACACCGAGCCACTCTATCGTTTCTGCAAACGCATCGGGCTCCTTAAGTTGTTCTTCGCGAAGCAGGAAGTGGAGGCGGAGGAAGCCTCGGCTCGGCAAAATCACATTATCGTGGTGGGCATGAATGCACTGGGCCGGGAGATTGTGCAAAAGCTTTCGCAGCGGGGTGAACATCTTCTCGCGATTGATACAGACCCGAACAAATTGTTGGGCCTGGGCGACGCCGAGACGATGATCGGCAACGTGGAGTATGAATCGGTGGTGGAAGAGATCGGACTGCGCCGGGCTCGGCTGTTGGCCTCGGCGCTGCAGATTGAAGACACGAACCACCTGCTGGCCTACCGCTGCCGCTCGGCCGGGGTGCCCTGCGCTATCCATGCCTTCGATATATCGGTCGTGGAGGATCTGCTGGAGTTGGATACGGACTACATGTTTATGCCGGCGGTGGATGGGGTGCGCGAGCAGCTCCTGCTGCTGGATCGAGCGATTGGCCCGACCAGGGCGAAACCTGCGGAGGAAGGTTTGGGCGAATGAGCGAGATGGCAATACTACTGCTGGCGGCGGCGATTGCTTTTGGGATATCGAAGTTTCTGCGGTTGCCATCGATCCCACTGCTACTGCTCGCCGGGGCGGGGCTGAATGCGCTGGCGAACTACGCGGCGGTCGAGGTGCCGCAGGATTTGATTCGCGATATGATCGAAATCGGTCTGGCCGTGCTCGTCTTCGCGGCGGGGGTGGAGCTGAGCCCGCGGCGCATGCGCGGGCGGGCCCGGGCCGTTACGATCCTTGCGGTGATTCAGTTTTTCACTCTGGGCCTGGCCGGGGGGTTGACGGCGGTCTGGCTTGGCTACGGGTGGACGACTTCGCTCTACATTGGTTGTGCGCTGTCGGCCAGTTCCACGCTGGTCGTGGTGCGGCATTTGCAACAGCGGCGGCAGATGTTTGAGCCTTACGGTCGGCTCGT
Organism: Verrucomicrobiota bacterium; assembly: GCA_009908325.1. Lineage (GTDB taxonomy): Bacteria > Verrucomicrobiota > Verrucomicrobiia > Opitutales > Coraliomargaritaceae > Thalassobacterium. Next base: position 58,621 of record JAAAPI010000101.1, read on the forward strand.
GCTGGGAGTCCTGTTGCTGCAGGATATCTTCATCGTGCTGATCATGGTGGCATTGATCAAAGCCCCCGAGGGTTGGCTCATGGTCGTGCATGGTCTGGCCAATGCCATCGCCCTGGGTTTTCTCGCCGTGGGTTTCCACCGCTGGGTGGTCCCCTTCGTGGTCAAGCGGATGAAGCTCGACGAAGAGGAGTTGATGCTGGGTGCCTTGGCGGTGCTCTTCGCGTTTTCGGCTATGGCCTATCTGCTGGACCTGCCCTTCCTCGTCGGGGCCTTCCTGGCGGGCTTTGCCATCTCGGCTTTTCCCATGAATGGCCTCGTGCGGGGGATGTTGGGCTCGCTGAGCGGCTTCTTCCTTGCCTTGTTTTTCATCAGTGCGGGTGCCTTTCTGACGCTCCCGAGTGGCGAGATGTTGGTGCACGGTTTGATTTTTATCGCCGTGCTGATTGTCGTAACGGTTCTGCTTGTCGCGATTGTCGCCGAGGTGGTGGGCTACTCCAGCCGGGCGGCGGTGGAGGCCGGACTGCTGCTCTCGCAAACCAGCGAGTTTTCGCTGCTCCTCGCCCTGACCGGTGTGGCGTCGGGGCAAATCTCCGGGGAGCTGTTTTCGCTTATCGCTCTGATCACTGTGAGCACGATGACGCTGACGCCCTTGCTTTCACGGGAAAGTGTGGCGCTTAGGCTCGTCAAGTGGCACCCCCGCTACCGAAGCGGCGAGTCCGCGTGTAAAGTCATGTCGGGGCACGCGGTGTTGCTCGGCTACGGACGCGCCGGACCGCGCACCCTGCACGCTTTGCAGGAACGCGGTATCGCCTGTGTGGTGGTCGACGAGGATTCGGGGGTGATTAAACATTTGATCGGCCAAGGTGTTCCTTGTGTGCAGGGGAACGGTTCGGATATACGCACACTCGAGCGTGCGCACTGCCAGCAGGCCCGCGTCGTTTTTTGCTCCATGCGGCGGACACGCGATGCCCAGATGGCCCTGGATTACCTCAAAGACAGCCCGACTAAAGTCATCGTGCGGGTTTTTGAACCCTTTGAAGAAGACGAGGTGCGGGCTGCCGGCGGCCACCCGGTGCAGACGGCATACGCGGCCTCGGCGCAATTTCTCGATTGGGTCGAGGTTAACCTGCCACAGTCAAGTGGCGGGTAGCGTGCCATCGAGATTTCCAGAGGTTAGAGGGCTCGAGACTGGGATGGATTTACGATGGTCGGATTCGGCTAAGCGGTTTGGCCAGGACCTTATCAGCGAGTTGGATTTCCCTTGAACCTGGATAGACGACCCAAAGCATGTCCAGACCCAGGTCGGCAATCGCTTGCTGCATCCTCGGCTAGAAAAGCCCTCGGGAAACCACCTCGCATCCAAAGTTGGTCCAATTGCCCGGGCCCGACCTCTCCCAAGCCAAACCCTTGCATCTCGATCATTTCGACCCGCCCCGCCAGGGACTTCGATGCCTGGCGCGAATGTCCGGTAGATGCGCTGCCTAGGATGAGAAATTGCGCGGGTGCATCTGGCCGGTCCGCCAACACGCGGAGAGCCGGAAAAATTTTCGGCTGCCGCTGAACTTCATCAATGACGACCAGGCCCTTAAGCCCTTGCAGCGCCGTCATGGGATTTTCCATCAGGTCGCCCACAAAGGGCGGGCGCCCAAAAAATAGCCTGTGTATTTATTGGCACAATTTAATAACATCAAACGCCTCAAAAATAGAGAAATCCCGTGTGTTTGATGTGAGTAGGGTCGGCACGCCGTGATGGAAATAGATCGATGCGATTCGGGTGTCGTTGATCCGTTTGCGGCCCAGCCGATGCTCAGCCATCCAATCGAGATGCAGGCGGTTGCTTTCCATCGTAGGCAAAAGGCAAATCGTTTCCTGGCTCTGCATCCATGTTCGGACGATTTGTAAGGCTTTGTGCATCGTGAGCGCGCACTCAAAGCGTCTGGGATCTGTCACGACATGGAGAAATTCATCGGCCACAGTGGGACAGATTGCCAGGATGCGGCCTTCGGAGAGGAACCGTTGGCAGAGCGAAACCGCTTTCGGGTGATTCGAATGCTCCAGTATCGTGTGGGCGACAAGGAATGCCGTGTCTAATCCGACGAGAGATGCCCGCAGCTGTCGCATACTATCCTACAAATTCACCATCTCTCCGAGAAGATCGTCGTTCGCAGACATCGGCTTTAAGATTTTGCCCACAGATTCCGGACGAAGATCCCTTAAGCTCTGTGCGCCCGAGTCCTGGATTTTCTTTTCGCGGTAGAGTTCCATTGCCTCGCGAATCAATTCAGCGGTTTTTCGATCCTGCCGTTTCGCGTATTCTTTGAACTCCCTATACGTGCTTTCAGATACATTAACAGTAATAAGTTTCATATGTATAAGTAACAATATGTTTGAACAGAGGTCAACATTGGCTGGAAGCGATAATCGTAATAAATAGTCCGGGGAATGATTAATAGTGAGCGATGATTAACCCGTATTTATTGTTTTGTGTTTTTCACCCCGCGCGTGAGGATTCCGCGCCATTTCTAAAAGTTCACGGTCGCTCGAAGCGCAGGCGCTACGAATTTTGTGTGACGAACAAGAAACGGGGCCGTTCGCTGAGGTCTTGCACGCTTTCGCCGCTTAGGCCGTGAGATGCGGCAGTCTCCTTCAGTATTGCGTGCTGGGCGATGCCGGTCTCCAGGGCGAGGAGGCCCCGGGGAGTCAGGAAGTCTTTGGCGGATGCGAGAATTTTACGCAGGTCATCAAGCCCATCGCAACCAGCGACCAGAGCGGTCGGTGGTTCGTGGACGGCGACTTCCGGCTCGGCGGTTTCCATCTCCGCTTCGGTCAAATAAGGTGGGTTGGCAACAATGAGGTCGAAATTTGCCTCCGGAGGCAGCGGCTCAAACCAGCTGCCTGCAAGGAATCGGATGCGTTCGGAGAGATCGAGTGCCCCGGAATTTTCCTTGGCCAGGGCCAGAGCGTCGGCGCTCTGATCAGTAGCGACGACTTCGGCTTCGGGATAATTTGTGGCCAGTGCGAGCGCCAGTGCCCCACTCCCCGTACCCAGGTCGAGGATACGCTTTGGGGCTGTGGTGAGGCGTTCGACAATGAGGTCGACGACTTCCTCAGTCTCGTGGCGGGGGATGAGGGCGCGGGCATCGACCTTAAGCGTGAGTCCGTAGAACTCGGTGCTGCCGACGATGTATTGTAGCGGCTCGCGGTTGGCCCGGCGCTTGACCAGCGGGCGCAGTTCCGCCAGTTGCGCCTCGGTTAGCGGGCGGTCCATGTCGAGGTAGAGGTCGAGCCGCTTCAGACCAAGCGAGTGCGCGATGAGAATGTCGGCGTCCAGCTTGGCGTTGGGCACGCCCTTCTGCTCGAAGAAGGTTTCGGTGCGCGCTTTGATTTCGCGGATGGTGAGCATACCGAGCGATTTTCATTCTAACCGGTAATCTACGCAATACGTTAATCTTCCGATAAATACGTATTGACAAAATTAGATAGATCATAACGTTATGCTTTTTATGAAAAAATCGGTGATCTTAGAGGCGCTCACACGTCTGGGCACTTTGGCGCGAGCTGAAGACATTCGCCTGGAAGTCTCCATTTACGGGGGAGCGGCCTTCCTGCTGGCCTACAACTCGCGGGAGGCGACTAAAGACATCGATGCCATCTTTCACCCCAGAGAAGCGGGTGATCGTCTGGTTGCGCGAGTCGCCCGGGAGCTGGATTTGCCGGAAGACTGGTTAAATTCGGACGTTTCGCAATTTATCTCGCCGAAGGTAGAGGCGAAGCGGCGGCTTGCAGAGATCGAGGCGCTTACGGGTTTGGTTGTTCATGTGCCCAGCGCCCAATATTTGCTGGCCATGAAGGCACTCGCCTGCCGACGGCCGATTGGAGCCTATCGAGGCGATGTGGATGACCTAAGTTTCCTCATTAAAAAGATGGAAATCCGGTCCATTGAGCCTATCCAGAAGGCCATTGACCGTTTCTATCCCGATGACGTGCTGCTCGCCCACCACGAGTTGCTCCTCAAAAGTTTGATCGAAGAAACCAATGAATGAATTCTGGAAACGCCCGGCCAATGCGGCGGAGATTGTTAAAGCATCGAGCGATGTGGAGTCTTTCGGTCGTAATCTTCGGGACTGGCAACACGAACTGCGCAAAGTGACCAGTCGCCGCGAGTTTGCGCTACGCATCGCTGAGCCACCTCCGCTGCTGCAAAATAAAATCAACGACCACCGCCAGTGTGATGCTTATTTAGCTGCCTATGTTGAATGGCTCTGCGAGCTCCACGGGGTGGCGGTTCCCGGATGGCTGAGTGATCCCCGGCGGGTGGCGGAGAAAGCCTGGTTTGACTACCCGCCGCTCTGGCGCGATAGCTTCGTGCACGCTCCGGCCGCATTCCGGCGGCGGGGTGTCTTTACCCGTCCGGATGATGTGTTGAAACTACGGCGGGGACGTCCGAGAGTCAGCGCTGCCGAAAAGCGCCGCAAGAGTGCCGAGCGGCAACGGCGTTACCGCGAACGGGTGCGGGAGAAGCTCGCGCGGCTCAAAGCGCTTCAAGGTTGACCGCCTATGCACAACAGCACCCTCTCCGATGCTAAATCGAATCTGGGTGACGCCAGGACCATCCGCGAATCCTTTATTGACTTCCAGGCGCATCTCTACAGCGGCGGTGCGGCCTAGCTCTTCTGCTTGCTCAGCAAATTCTCAATGCGGGCCTCGTAGTCGTGGTTTTGGAGTGCATCGATGAGATCACTCAGATCGCCGTCGATGATGGGCGGCAGGGAGAGGTTGAGACTGATGCGGTGGTCAGTCAGGCGGCCCTGGGGGTAGTTGTAGGTGCGAATGCGTTCGGAGCGGTCGCCAGTGCCGATCTGCCCCTTGCGCTCAGCGGCATACTTGGCGTTTTCCTCGTCGATCTTAACCTGAAGCAGTCGGGAGCGCATGACCGCGAGCGCCTTGGCGCGGTTTTTGATCTGCGAGCGTTCATCGGCGCAGTAAACCATGGTGCCGGTCGGCTTGTGCGTCATCTGCACGGCGGAATCGGTGGTATTGACGTGCTGGCCTCCGGACCCGCTGGCGCGGGCGGTCGTGATTTCGAGGTCGTTGGGGTTGATCTCGATATCGACTTCCTCCGCCTCGGGGAGCACGGCTACGGTTGCTGTGGAGGTGTGGATGCGGCCCTGGGTTTCGGTCGCTGGCACACGTTGGACGCGGTGCACCCCACTCTCGAATTTCAGGTATTTGTAGGCGTCCTCGCCGCTAATGTTGAAAATAATTTCCTTGAATCCGCCCGCGTCGGCCAGACTGGAGCTGATCACCTCGATGCGCCAGCCCCGGGCCTCGGCGTAGCGGCTATACATGCGGAAGAGGTCACCGGCGAAGATATTGGCCTCGTCGCCCCCGGCCCCGCCGCGGATCTCCATGACGGAATTGCGGCTGTCGGTGGCGTCGGGCGGGATCATGAAACGGAGCACGTCATTCGCCAGCTGATCGCGCTGCGCTTTGAGGGATTCTAATTCCTCTACGGCCATATCCCGGAGTTCGGCCTCGACAGAGTCGTCCTTGCTCATGGCTTCGTTTTCTTCGATCTGCTCGACTATGGCGTGGTAGGCTTCAAACTTTTCCACGAGCGAGCTGAGGCGTTGTTGTTCACGGGCGACCTCGGCGGCACGGCGCTGGTCTGAATAAAAGTCGGGGTCGGCCATTTGGCCGTCGAGTTCGGCCAGCTTGGCGCGGAAGGGAGCTATGTCAGGGATGGTGTGCATGGGCGGTCAACTGCGTTTCAATTATGCATTGCAGTGAATGCGATAGCTGACAACAGTCCAGATTTACCTGCAATGACAAAAAAGAACCTTCACCGCCAGAATATCGTCGCCTGCGTCTGGGATTTCGACAAGACGCTGATACCGGGCTACATGCAGGCACCGATCTTTGAGGCTTTCGGCATCGACGAGGAGCGGTTCTGGAAAGAGGTCAACGCCCTGCCGGAAATCTACGCAAAGCGCGGCACGCGGGTCTCCCACGATACAATCTACCTCAATCATCTGCTCAGCTTCGTGAAAAACGGCTGCCTGAAGGGACTGACCAACAAGCGCCTGCGGGAACTCGGGCACGAGCTTACCTTCTATTCAGGGCTGCCGGATTTGTTCACCCGCTTGCAGGCCGTGGTCGAATCGCGGCCTGAATATAGAAAGCACAACATCAAGCTGGAGCACTACATCATCAGCACCGGCTTGGCGGAAATGATCAAGGGCAGCGCCATCGCGCCCTATGTGGACGGGATCTTCGGTTGCGAGTTTATTGAAGCGCCCCTGCCGCCGAATTATTCGAATCAGGACGAGTTGCCGCTGCACGTTGAGTTCGAGCTGAGCCAGATCGGGACGATCGTGGATAACACGATCAAGACACGCTATATTTTTGAGATTAACAAAGGGAGCAACAAAAACCCCGAGATCGATGTGAATGCCTCGATGGATCGGGTGGATCGCCGCATCCCGATCGACCGGATGATCTACACGGCCGACGGCCCCAGCGATGTGCCGGTTTTTTCCGTGGTCAAGGGCAATGGCGGTAAAGCCTACGCCGTATTCAACCCTGACAGCGAAGGGGAATTCGCACAAAACGACGCCCTCCTCCACGCCGGGCGGATCCACGCCTACGGCCCGGCGGATTATACCGAGAAGAGCACCACCGCGAAATGGCTGCGCATGCATGTACGCGGCATCTGCGACCGAATCGTGGCCGAGTGCGAGGCCAGCCTCAGCGAAAAGATCAGCCGCGCACCGAGGCATTTGCACGCGGAGGATGAGGATGACGCGGAGGCAGCTGCGCCGGACGCACCGCAAAAGGAATTATTCTAATTTATTCGTGGCGTGCGAGCTCGCTCGCGCCCTGGGTATTTTGGGCTATTCCGGTCGTTCGCTCCATCCAGCTACAGGCCTGCGCAAGCGAAGATGCCCCGCACTACCGTTTGACATAAGTGAAAAGAATCATAAGCATCATACTTACTCATGGACATGCTTACAGCACTCTTTCTGGGCGCAATTTGTGGATTGATTGCCGCCACTGCTATGAATCTTTTTATGCGGTTGGTTGGCCGTTCGTTTGATCGGCGAGCCGATATGGTGCGCGGCTTGGGCAGCTACTTCACCGGAAAACTGGACAACGCGGCTTTCGTGGGGACGGCCATTCACAGCGTGGCGGGTGTGGTTTTCGGAATGATTTATTTCGCCATCATGTTCTCAATGGGTGCGCTAATCTTCCCCTACGCAATTTTTCTGGGCCTCGGCTTCGGTTTCTTCCATGGCTTGATCACCAGCTACATGCTCATGTTTTACGCCAGCGAAAAGCATCCTCTGGAGGAATATCGCAAGGCCACTATGGAGGAAGGTGTGCTGCACCTTGTCGGCCACGTCATCTTCGGCCTCGTTGTCGGGCTGATTGGTGGTTTGGTCGCTTTGGGAGTGTGATTGGTAAGGGCTTCAGCAGCGGAAGGCATGCGCCTGTCGAGTCGCTGGAGGACGGGTGCCCTATGCCCCCTGAAAACTGAGAACAATGCGCCTTCGGTGGCTCCGTTGCCGGTGCTCCCAGAGAAACACTCCCTGCCAGGTGCCGAGGCAGAGGCGTCCGTTGACAAATGGAATCACTTCGGCGGTTCGGGTGAGCGCCATTTTGATATGGCTCGGCATATCGTCCGCGCCCTCGAAGGTGTGGGTGAAATCGGGGTCGCCCTCCGGCACGAGTCGGTCGATGAAACGCTCCAAATCGCGACGGGCCGAAGGGTCAGCATTCTCCATGATAACGAGGCTGCAACTGGTATGACAACAGAAGACCGTGACGGTCCCCTCTTGCAGCCCGGATTCGAGAAGGACCGCTTCGATCTCGCCGGTGAATTCAGCCGTCGCTTTGCCCGGGGCGGCTACGGTGATTTCTTTGGTGTAAGCTGCCATGATTCCGAGAAAAACCTATCTGCAAGCGGTTGAGAAGCTATTATGTCAATAATTACGTGTCAATAATTACGCAGGCTATTTATTGCAAAAAGAACTCATATATTTCCCATGAAACAAAATTCCTCTCTCGATAATTGAGAATTCACCGTTAAGTTGGACTCATGCGTAAAGAAAAAGACTCCATGGGCACGATGGACGTGCCGAACGATGCTCTCTATGGTGCCTCGACGCAACGCGCGGTGCTTAATTTCCCGGTCAGCGGCCATCAGATGCCGCGCGGGTTCATCCGCTGCTGCGGTTTGCTCAAGATGGCCTGCGCACGGGCGAACTTAAAGCTCGGCCGCCTCGACAAAGAGACGGCGGAAATGATCGAGAAGGTCGCGCTCGAAGTCTACGAAGGCCAGCACGCGGGTCACTTCCCGGTGGATGTCTTCCAGACGGGCTCGGGGACCTCGACGAATATGAACGTCAATGAGGTGATCGCGAACCGATGCAGCCAATTGGCGGGACAACCCATCGGATCGCGCATACCAGTCCACCCGAACGACCACTGCAATCTGGGCCAATCCTCCAACGATACGATGCCTACCGTCCTCCACATGAGTGTGGCGCTCGAACTGCGCGACACCCTGCGCCCGGCCCTGAGGCAGCTGGAGCGCTCCCTGAACAAGCAGGCCAAGGCGTTTCGGGGTATCGTCAGAATCGGCCGCACGCACCTCATGGATGCCACGCCGGTTCGCCTGGGGCAGTCTTTTTCCGGCTACGCCGCCCAATTGAAAAAGGCCCAAAAGCGGGTGGATCGAGCCATCGCCTCATTACAGGAGCTGGCAATCGGAGGCACTGCGGTGGGAACCGGTATCAATGGCCACCCGGAATTCGCTCCGCTGGTCGTGGCCTCTGTGAACAAGGCGACCGCGATGAAGTTTCGTGAAGCGGACAACCATTTCGAAGCCCAGGCCGGGCGCGATGACTGCGTGGAAGTGGCCGGACAGCTTCTGGCGATCAGCGCCAGCCTGACCAAGGTGGCCAATGATATTCGCCTGCTCGGCTCGGGCCCGCGCTGTGGATTAGGCGAACTGCAGCTGCCAGCCACTCAACCGGGATCCTCAATCATGCCGGGCAAAGTCAACCCGGTGATGAGCGAGATGCTGGTGCAGGCCTGCCTCTACGCCAATGGCCAGTGCCAAACCGTCGCCAACTGCGGACGCGATGGCCATTTTGAGCTGAATGTCACTATCCCGCTCATGGCCTATGCACTGCACGAGTCGATTCGCGTCTTGGCCAATGGAGCCGCACTCTTCGCCGAGCGTTGCATCGACGGACTGGAAGCCAACGAGGCGCAAATCGAGAAGTATTTGGAAGAATCGCTCATGCTTGTCACTGCCCTCAATCCACACATCGGCTACGACCAGGCGGCTCACGTGGCAAAACGCGCATTTGCCGAAGGGCGAACCTTGCGCGAGATCGTGCTGGAGGAAAAACTCATGCCGGCGAAAGACCTCGATAAAGCCCTCGATCCCAAAAAAATGGTTTAGCGGCCCGGCGGCGACATCTTCCAGATGAAAACCCGAGTCCTCAAGCAGTGCCTGATCATTCTGGCTCTCAGTATGACAGGAGCGGCCTACTCGCTGGTCAGTGGGATTTCACCCCTGCCATGGGCGGAGCCGGAGCTTGGGCCGGGTGAGATCCGGGTTGCCGATGCCCGGGTGATGGAGGCCATTTGGATCGACACGCGCCCAATCAAGGAATACGAGAATGAACATATTCCGGGAGCGCTTTTTTTTGATGAGGGAGCCTGGGACGCCAGTCTGGTTGATTTGATGGACGTCTGGCTGACGGAGCCACGACCGATCATCGTTTACTGCGGCAGCGAGAGCTGCGGTACAAGCCGCCGAATCGCTGAGCGCCTAAGGAAGGCCCTGCCGGACGCCGAAATCTATAGTTTGAAGGGGGGCTGGGACGCATGGCAGTAGTCGATACCAAAGCTTACCTCATCCTGATTGCCCGCCTGGTCCTCTCGGCGGCCTTCATTCTGGCGGCTCTGCCGAAGATTCAGGACCCGGTGACCTTCGCAACTTCAGTGGACGGTTTTCGCGTGGTCAGTGGTGAGCTCACTGGGTGGGTCGCGCTGTTACTGCCCTGGGTTGAACTCATCATCGGCCTGGGTTTGCTCGTCCCCCAACTTCGGCTTGGCAGTGGCTTTATTATCGGCGTTCTGCTGGTCGCTTTCATGGGCTTGCATGTGAGCGCCTGGTTACGGGGGCTCGACATAAACTGCGGCTGCTTCGGACCGGAAACCGCCGATACCGCACCGAATTACTTCTGGCTGATTGGTCGTAATTTCGCGCTTTTATTCGCGACGATCCTCGTGTTCCGCCGGGATCTGCGGAACATGCCGCCCATTCGTCCGACTAATGAAGTCGCGGGAGCACCCTGAAACCCGCCGCCCTGCCCCCCCACCTTACCTTGAAAACCCTCCATTCCACTATGAAAACATCTCTCCTCTTCTTTTTCTGCTTAAGCTCAACGGTTTTCGCCGCCTCGGAATTGTCGTGGGATACGACTGAGGTGAAAATTGAAATGGAGCCCGATCAAACCGAAGCCCGGGCGACCTTTACCGTAACCAATGAGGGCGACGAAGCTGTTCGCATTGCCCGAATCAAAACGAGCTGCGGATGCACGGGCTCTGTCGTCGACCGAAAAATCATCGAACCCGGAAAATCCTCCGAAATCGTCGGCGTCTTCAACAAGGGTAAGCGCAAGGGGCTTAACCGAAATCGTCTACATGTCTATCTCGACAGCCAGCCGCAGCCGGTCGCCACGCTACTCATGACTGTGCAGATACCGACTTTGATCGAAGCGACGCCCCAAATTGTCTACTGGAACAGCCAAAGCTCGAAGACGCCACGCAAAGTTCGCCTGGCAATTGATGAACGCTTCGTTAATGAAATTGTCGGGATCGACTATGACCGCAATCGCCTGACCGTCACCGAAGAAGACGGAAAGGCGAATGGCGAAACAACTCGCATCCTCGTAGTTGAGCCGAAGACATACGACGAAATGTATCGCGGCACGATCACCGTTCGCGGGATCGGTCCCGGTGGTCGCAAGGCCGACACTCGCCTGCATGCCTTTGTGCAGCCCTGACTGCTAAAGGATCAAAAGGCCAACCTACATCGAATCGAGATCCACCATGATTTCGCGCGGGCTGGAGCCGTTTTCGGGGCCCACGATGCCGCGTTCTTCCAGCTCCTCCATGAGGCGCGCCGCGCGATTGTAGCCGATGCGCAGACGTCGCTGCAGCATTGAAGTCGAGGCGCGCTTAGTCGAGCGCAGCACGTCGAGTGCGTCGGGTAGCATCTCGTCACCATCGGTCGGCCCACCGTCATCGCCGCCACCATCCTCCCCGCCGGCGTCGATTTGCTTCTGCACGTCTTCCGCAAATTGGGGCGGATCGTTCTTTTCCTTCAAAAACTCGACAATGGCGTTAATCTCCTCGTCCGAGACGAAGGCACCTTGAGCCCGCACCAGATTGGACGTCCCGGGTGGGATGAAGAGCATATCGCCCTTCCCAATCAATGCCTCCGCACCGCCCCCATCAAGAATTGTGCGGCTATCGATTTTCGAGGCGACCTTGAAAGATATCCGGCTGGGCAGGTTGGCCTTGATCACACCGGTGATCACGTTGACCGAAGGACGCTGGGTGGCGAGGATGAGGTGGATCCCGGCCGCCCGAGCAAGCTGGGCGATGCGGGCAATGCAGGTTTCGATGTCGGCTGGAGCGACCATCATGAGGTCGGCCAGTTCGTCAATAACGCAGACGATGTAGGGCAGCTTTTTGCGCGGCACTTCAAATGCATCGTCGTCGCGGGGCACCTCCGTTTGCTGCAGCGCGGCGCGTTCCTCCGCGCTCATGTCGGCATCCATGGCCTCGGCCTTGGCTTGCTCTTCCTTGTCCTTGGCGATCTTCGCATTGAATCCAGCGATGTTACGGACGTTCGTCTTGGCAAAAATCTGGTAGCGGTGCTCCATCTCGGCGATGAGCCACTTCAGCGCACCCGGCACCTTCTTCGGCTCGGTCACCACGGGGATCAGCATGTGGGGTAGCGCGTTATACATCTGCATTTCCACCACCTTGGGGTCGACCATGATGAAGCGTAGATCCTCTGGACCAGAATGATAGAGGAGCGAGGCGATGATGGCGTTGATACAGACCGTCTTACCAGAACCAGTCGAACCGGCAATGAGCACGTGGGGCATTTTGGTCAGATCGGTCACCATCGGTTTCCCGGTCACGTCCTTGCCCAGCACGATAGGGATCTCGGCGTCGGCCTCCGCCCAGGCCTTCGACTCGACGATGTCCCGCATGCAGACCGCCTGCGAAATTTTGTTGGGCACCTCAATGCCGACCGTTCCCTTGCCGGGGACAGGGGCCAGTATCCGCACCGACATGGCCTTGAGCCCGAGTGCGATGTTCTTGTCGAGATTGACGATCTTTTCGACACGCACGCCGGGAGCAGGCGTCACTTCGTAGCGCGTGATGACCGGGCCAGTGTGAATCTCTCCGGGGATCACTTTGACACTGAACTCGTCGAGCGTGCGGACAAGGGCCTGCATGGTGCCCGCGTGATCCTCGGGCGAGAGGTTCGCCGTGTCAGGCGCTTCCGCCAGTAAGTTGAGCGGGGGAAACACGTAGTCGCCACGCCGCTCGGGAATGGCGGCGACGGCTTTTTCGGTTTTCTCGCCGGAGATGATGGTGATCGCGGCCGGATCGAGTGCCGGTTTCTTTTTTTCGGATTCCACCTCGGGTTCCTGCTTAAACGGCTTGGGCGTCGGCTTTTTCTTGGGCTTTTCCGGGGTTTTGCCAGTTGCGGGCGAATAGGGTGCGCTCGGCACCCGACTGAGAAGTGAAGGTCGTCGCCCATCTGCAGGTTGCCACTCGTCGGCGGCGGCTACGTCTGTATCCACTGCAACCGGTTCCGGCTTCTTCGCCTCCTTATCGGTTTTTCGCGCGGCGCGCGCGGCCTTGGCTTCGGCTTTAGCCTCCGCTTTTTCCCTCAGGGCCGCTTCCTTTGCCGCCCGTTTGGCTTCAGCACGCTCAACTTTGCGAGCTTTGCGCTGCTCTTTCGACTCGGCCCGGTTGGCGAGAAAACTGTGATAGCGGCCCTGTAAATATTCGAAAAAACGTCCCAAATTGTTGGTGAACACCAGAATGGATCCAATGATGAACCCCATGAGCATGATGAGGAACGATCCGAAGCGACCAATTGGGGTAAAAAGCACTTTTTGATAAAGCACTTCTCCGACAACGCCTCCCAGGTTATTCGAAATTTGATTTTCAAAGATACTACCGACCCCGTCAGCATTCGGATAGAGCCACTCAACCAGACCTGCTGCAAACAGGATCGCTGCGAGTGAAGCAAGCGAAGCGACCAGGCGTTTACCTCGGGTTTGTTGGATGAATAAGCGGAACGCCATCCAAAGCAAAAACAAGGGAACTAAAAAAACTGTAATCCCAAGAAAATGAAAGCCGTGAAAACCAATCCAGCTACCAATATAGCCGACAGCATTAATATCCGAAGGGGGCGTCACGTTATACTGACCCGAATTGTAATCAAAGACTGACACGGCCACGAGTGCAGCTAGAGTAAGCACCAGCAAGGCCCAGACCGGGCGCGAGCGGGCCATTCGCGGCTGGGACACCACTTTCTTCGGAGCGACTTTCTTTTTTTGTTTGCGGGCCATGAGCTCGAAACAAATTAAGCGCGGCCAGTTGAATAACAAGGCTCGATTGAGAGCACTTTCGATGTGAAGTGTGATAAATTAGGCCTGGCAGCCATTTAAAGGAAGTGGCTTACGTATGTCCGCTCCTTTAGGGGCGGAACAAGTAAAGCGCACACCGACAGGCAGACGGCAATATGCACTCCAAATCGCCGCTATCACCGAGCGGACCGCAGACAAAAAAAGCCTGAGTCGGCGACTCTAGGCTCTTTCGAAAAAATTAGGGTGATAGGGCTTCGGATCGCTCAGGAGCAACCGCAGCTGCCGCCTTCCTTACCTTCTTCACCGCCGCCACAACAGCCGCTTTCCTGGTGCACATGCCCATGGGAAATTTCTTCTTCAGTTGCGGCGCGCACGTCTTGCACCGTGACGTCGAAATTCAGGTGCTTGCCAGCCAGAGGATGATTCCCATCGACGGTAACGTTGTCGTCTTCGACTTTGACTACCCGCACTGAAATGGGTCCCTGATCCGTGCTGGCTTGAAACTGCATGCCTTCCTCAAGCGACTCAACACCTTGAAAACGGTCGCGGGGGACGACCTGCTCGAGCGCAGGATTCGGCTCGCCGTAGCCGTCTTCCGGCGCAACCCTGACCTCCACCTTATCGCCAGCGGCCTTACCCTTGAGCGCAGATTCCAAGCCGGGGATGATATTTTTGTGACCGTGCAGATAGGCCAGCGGCTGGCCGGGCTGGGATTGGTCGATGAGTGTTCCTTCGTCGTCCTTGAGCGCGTAGTCCATGGCGACAACTGTTCCGTCTTCGATTTGCATAATTACTTGATTTTTGTGATTTCTAGTCTTTGCGAGGAGTCACGTTCGGGATAAATCCGCCCAGCGTCAAAAAAGAAAGCGATTTATTTGGGCGCCCCGCCCGTGCGCCAGAGGGCTCGGAAACTCACTTGACCCCCGCCGCAAAAAGAAGGTTCTTGGGAGAACACGTTTTCCACCGGCTTATGCCCATCCAAAATATACCAGCCTTCCGCCGACTCCACCAACACGCGCAAAAACGTCTGGTGTTTGACCCGGGTGTGTCCCGCAATAAGCAACTCCCGGCCTATAAGCGCTACATGGAGCTGGAGAGTGTCATGCTGGAGCGCATGCACCGAAAAGGGGAATCCGGTCGCAAAGTTTGTCAGGCCCGGGCCGCCATGACGGACGTCATTATCGAAAACCTCTTCCTGGCAGCACTCGATCTCTACGCCACCGAGCATGGCCCGCTCCCCTGCAAAATGGCTGTCCTCGCCACGGGAGGTTACGGGCGGCGCGAGCTCAACCCGCACAGCGATATCGATATCATGTTTCTCTACCCCCAAAAAGCGGGCGGTAAGGATTTCGTCAAATTTCAAGAGCTGCTGGCTGAGGAGATTCTCTACCCACTCTGGGACCTGGGGCTCAAGATCGGCCATGCTTCGCGAAATGCCCGTGAAGTCATCGAAGAATGCCGAAAAGAGATCCAGTCAAAAAACGCCATTCTCGAATCGCGTATCATCTGCGGCTCGGACCCCCTCTACAAAAGCATGCGCGCCCA
Source organism: Verrucomicrobiota bacterium (assembly GCA_009908325.1). Classification (GTDB taxonomy): domain Bacteria; phylum Verrucomicrobiota; class Verrucomicrobiia; order Opitutales; family Coraliomargaritaceae; genus Thalassobacterium. The sequence goes on from JAAAPI010000101.1 coordinate 73,866, forward strand.
GTTTGCCGACTTTTGCGAAAAAGAAAACTCCCACGCTTACATTCAGCAGCGACTGGAGGATGAACAGTCGCGACACGCAAAATCGGGCGATACCGTTTACCTGCAGGAACCCGACATAAAAAACGGAGTCGGCGGACTGCGTGACTATCAAAACATCTTGTGGATGGCCTACATCAAATACGGCTACCACTCGTTTCGCGATTTGGTGAAGGCAAAACTGCTCCGCGACGATGAACGGACCGATCTGGTCGAGGCCTACGACCTTTTGCTCCGCACCCGCACAGAACTACACCTCCAGAACCGCCGCCCCACCGATAAGCTCGATCTGGAGCAGCAGCCGGTTATCGCGCAATACCTCGGCTATGAACATGAAGATATCTTTGCCCGCGTCGAAGCCTTCATGAAGGACTACTACAAGGCCGCGCGAACGATCTACCGGACCAGTGAAATGCTCAAAGAGCGCATGGCCATCGAGGCCACTCCCGGCCAAAACGCCCGAATCTCCTTCCGCGAGGCCTTGCGTGCTTACCAGCATCTGCCAATCAAACGCATGGACGGCTTTCAGCTTTACCAAAAGGTGTTTTCGGCCGACTCACCGAACGTTTTCAAAGAGGATCCGCTCAGACTCATCCGTATCTTTCGGCTGGCACAGCAGTTTGGCGCCCGGATCGACTCAGACCTGCGGTTCCTTATCTCCCGGTCCATCCTCCTGATCGACCACACGATTATCAACAGCGCGTCCGCTGCGAAAAGTTTCTGCGCCATCCTGCGCAGCCCCGGCGAAGTCTATCCCACCCTCGTCCTCATGCATGAGCTCGGCGTCCTCGGCCGTTACCTGCCGGAATTCGGCGAGCTCACTTGCATGGTGCAGCACGAGTATTATCACCGCTACACTGCGGATGCCCACGTGCTCCGGACCATCCGGCACCTCGACCGCGTCTTCACGAAACACGACGAAGAATACGCCCGCTACGAAAAAGAGCTCCGTAAAAACGACGACCCCCTGCTTCTCTACCTCATACTCCTGCTCCACGATATCGGAAAAGCCGAGGGCGTCCGGGGGCACGACTTGAGCGGAGAACGTCTTGCCAAGCCCGTTCTTGATCGATTCGGCATCGGCCAGGAGCAACGCGCACAAATTTTATTTATTATACGCAGCCATCTCGAAATGGCACGATTCTGGCAACGCTTTGACTTAGACGATCCTCAAACAGCGGCTTCCTTCGCCGAATTCATCGAAGACCCGCAAAAACTCAGATTTCTTTACGTACACACCTATTGCGATGCCCGCGGAACTGCCCCAACTCTCTGGAATAGCTACAAAGACGCCATGCACCGCACGCTCTACGTTCGGACATTCGAGCAGTTCGAGGATGACGACATCATTGAACAAAAGCGAAAGGAACACATCAGCATGTTGCACCAGGAGTTAGTGGAGAGAGAGATCGAAGGCATCCCCGGCGAGGAAATCGAGGCGCACTTCAGTCTGCTCCCTGAGCGCTATTTCATCAATACCGAGCGGGCGGACATTGAGCTGCACTTGCGCATGGTCAACCAACTGCTGACCCAAATCCAGAGCGCCGACTCCATGGCTTCGCTGGCCCCCATCGTCAACTGGCACAACGACGTCGACCTCAACATGACCGTCGTCAACGTCGTCACCTGGGACCGGGCGGGGCTCTTCTACAAGCTCGCTGGAGCCCTCACTTTGGCAGGGGTCAACATTGTCAGCACAAAAGCGATTTCCCGGAAAGACCACATCACCATTGATACCTTTTACGTGATGGATCCGGAAGGCGGCGTCGTCACCAGCAAAAACGCCCGCGAAATCTTCCAATCCAAGCTTGACGAGGCACTCATCGAAGACCGTGAACTGATGCCTGAAATCGCCGAACTCGAAACCAAATTCGCTCAATCGAAGAAGAAGGCGAAAGACATGCTGCCCGCCCCGTTCCCGCCCAGTGTCGACGTTTATCACGAACTGTCCCTGAAACAGACCATCATCGAGGTGCAAGCAAGCGACCGAATCGGCCTGCTCTATCAACTCTCCAGGCTCATCACGAAAAAGGGCTTCGATATAGCCTTCGCCCGCGTCGCCACCGAGCGCGGCGTCGCCATGGATACGTTTTATATTAAGAACGTAAAGAGCAACGACGCCACCGATACCACCGCGCTCCTCAAGCTCCGCGAAGAACTGGATCTTATCGTGAAGGAGTAGGAGCTTCACTTGTGAAGACCGCGTCAGTCAGGTTGCCACGGCGTTCGATTAGGTCTCACTTCTCCTCAAGCATGCGACCTAATCGGGAGGGTTTTCCTCAGAGCGTAGATCCTCTTCGATCAGCCTTCGGATATCCATCGGCTTGCGGACCCACACTTCAGGCGGCGCACCACTGCCGTCCAAATACTGCAGAAATTCGGGCCGGTATTCGCGACTGATATTCCAATGAGGCCAGACCTCCTGGCACGGCAATAGCGACTTTCGATAGGGGTTCAGAAAGGTATATTTCGCAAAGCCCTCCATCGCATCATTCGCACGCAGCCGATGATCGTAAAAATCCCGCTGCCAACTCAAGCCCGACACAAGCAAGGAGTTCTTCGTCTTTGCTTTGAACTTAACAATGCACTGCCCCACGGAAAGGCGCGCCCCCAAGGTGACTAGGAAGTGAACATGATCCGGCATTGAGGTTCCGCAGTGAAAGGTATAATCCCCATCCAAGTGCTGAAGCCGCCAAACATCCAACACAGATTCAGCCACCTCCGCACGCGTCAAAGCGGTTTTCCGGTCCTTCGTGCAAATCGTAATAAAATAACGCGCCCCCGGAATAGAGATGCGCCCCTTGCGCAAATTCTGCGTTTTCCGTTCCAGAAGCCTCGAACTAGAACGCTGGTCCGTAGGGGCGTCACTTGTGACGACCGCATCACGCTGATCTGTAGGGGCGTCACTCGTGACGACCGCGCCCGCCTGGCCCGCACAAGGCACGCCGGTCGTAGGGGCGTCACTTGTGACGACCGCGCCCGCCTCGCCCGCACAAGGCACGCCGGTCGTAGGGGCGTCACTTGTGACGACCGCGCCGCCTTGGCCTAACCCCAGACCTGCGGTCTTCACAAGTGAAGCCCCTACGACGCCGGTAAATTTACCCTTCTCATCCAGCGGCAGAGCCGCCACCCAAACCACTTCTTTCGGTATCTTAAACCTCGCAAGCACCCCCTCTAACTCGGTCTTCCAGTCGCCCAGCTGGCGCCCGGTATAAAACACCACCAATCGCTCCCCCCATTCCGCATCGGGCACCCCGACGGCCAAGGCCTCATCGACGCCATCCAATCGGCAAAACGCCCGCTCCACTTCGAGCGGATCAATCTTCTCACCGCCGCTGTTGATTAAACGATCCGCACGTCCAATCACATGGAGACGCCCGGCCTCGTCCAAGTAACCAACATCGTCGGCGACATAACCGGCACTCAAATCCATAGGCTCCCGACCGTGATAACCTTTAAAGAGCGCCGGGCTCCCAATCCGAATCCGTCCGTCGGCCTCAATCCCAAACCGGGCACCGCCAAGCGCCACGGCTCCGGCCCCGTAGTCCTTATCAAAATCCTCCTTCGGAACCGCTGCCACCATCGCAGCCGTCTCCGTCATTCCGTAAACCGGCACAACCGGCAGCTTCAGTTCGCGCACCTTTTCAGCGACGCCCTCGGCAAGCGCAGCGCCGCCGACGAATATCGCCCGCGCCTTCACCAACTCTCTCAAAAGCTTTGGCTTCCCAATCGCTCGTTGTAATTGCGTCGGCACATACGAAAGGCACCGCCCCGCCACATCGGCCTCGTCAAAGCGGATGGACCCACCTGAGTGATAGGCCCGCAGCAGCTGCATGAGTCCGCTCACATGGTAAAGCGGCAGCACACAGCAGCTGTTAACTGGCCCGCCCCCAAGGAAACGCTGCACACCCGCGCAGGCCGCCGCCAACGTTTCCCAGTCATGGATCGCAAGTTTCACACCACCTGTGCTCCCACCCGTCGGAATCAGAATCGCCCCCGCCTCCAACGCGCCCCCATTCGTAGGGGCTTCACTTGCCGCGCCCGGCGTAGCTCCCGAGCGAAGCGGGGTGAAGACCGCGTCAGGTTGGCCCACAGAAGGCACGGCCTTCGCAGGGGCTTCACTTGCGATGCCCGGCATAGAGCCCCCATTGGCTTCAGCCCCAAAACCAAGCACCGGCGCAACCAACCCGGCGAACGCCTCCCACTCCTGTTCCCCCCAATTCGGATTGGCCAGCACCACAGGAAACCGCAACGAGACCGTCGCAAAAAACGCCACCGCAAATTTCACGGGATCACGCTCGCAGAGCAACGCCCCCCGGCAACGCAGCTCCTCCGGGACCGCCAGCAGCCGCAGGTGCGCAGCCTCGAATTTCTCCATAAATACCCGCCCCGAAACCCCTTCGATCCAATCACGGCGAATCTGCTTTAAATCGAATTCCATATCCTTTCCGGATCGTAAGCGCGACGGACCGCTTCGCAAATCTTCGGCTTCGAATCGATGGGGTTCAACGCATCCCCAAACGCATCCACCGTATCAAAGCCAACCGGACGCTCCGCCGCCGGAAGGGCATCGACGACCCTCAAACTGCTTTCCAATCCAATGCCCGTCTCAAAAACCGAAGACAGCACCACCTGATCGGCAACAGGCCTCAACCGAGATGCCAGTGCCTCCACACCACCCATCAAGGCGGCTTTGATCACCAGCGGCCCCCGCCAGGCCCCGGGCTCAAGCCACCTTCCCCCGTGCGCCCCGTTCAATGATTCGTCCAACGCGATCGCCACACCCGACGCCGCACTCAGCTCCGCCATGACTGCTTCTTCACCACAAGCCAGCGGCTGTTCAAGATAATCAACTTTGTCCGGAAACTTCCCCAACACATCCAGCCATCGCTCCAAATCGGTCCGCGTCAACCCACCATTCGCGTCGAGGCGCAGTTGAACTCCCGAAGGTAGACCTTTCAGGAGTTCCCCGGCCAACCGAAGCTCCTCCCTGATCGGCTCCACCCCAATTTTCCATTTCAGGCTGCGATACCCCGCCGCCACCTTCTCACCGGATTTTTCAAGCCCAGCCGATCCTGCCGGCAAAAACGCACTGACCGCATACGAACGCATCGCCGTGCCACCCCAGCCACTCCGCAAAGCAGCCGACAGCGCAAACGCACAACACGGCAAATCCTCCGGCACCGCCCGCCCCGGATCGTTAGTCAGCTCCTGCAAAAAAGCCTCAGCCGCCGCTACCGTCTCCGAACCAAACTCCGGCAGCGGAGCGACCTCCCCGTAGCCAACAGCCCCGTCACGTTCCACCCGCAGCAAAAACCCCTCACGCACCGCCCACGCACCCCGGGCAGTGCGAAGCGGCTGGCGAAAGCGGCGTTCGTAGCGTTTGACTGTAATAGAGCGATTCATTTGCAAGATCGTAGGCGCGTCACTTATGACGACCGTATCACGCTGGATTGTAGGGGCGTCACTTGTGACGACCGCGTCACGCAGAGTATGAAAGCACCTCACGCAACCGTCACCAATGAAACCAATCTGATTTCCGCTCCATAATCATTTCTCCTTGAGAAAAGACAATCTTTTGCTGGAGTCAGCCCATGAATGCTCCGCGAATCGAAGACTACTATCAATCGGCCGATCAATTCTTTCAGGCCAACCTCCCCGTCGGCCTGACTTACGACGACATCTCGCTGGCCACGCTCTACTCCGACATCCTCCCTCGGCAGACGAACCTCGCCACCCGCCTATCCGATTCCCTCGCGCTGCAAATCCCGATCATATCCTCCGATATGGATACCGTCACCGAGTCGAAAATGGCCATCCAAATGGCACTCAACGGCGGCTTGGGCCTCATCCACTACAATATGAGTGATGGAAAACAGGTCCGCGAAGTCACCCGTGTCAAAAACCACATCCACGGATTCATTCAGGAGCCCATCAAAGTAGGCCCCAACCAAAAAATCGGCGAGGTCATCGACCGCATCGCTGACCGCGGCTACGGCTTCAGCACCTTTCCCGTCGTCGATGAGCACGAGAAACTCCTCGGGCTCCTCCCCGGCCGGGTCGTCAAAGCCCGCTACGCCGAGCGCCTCGTCTCCGAGGCCATGACACCCCGCGACCAAGTCTACACCCTCCCCGAGAAGGATATCAAAAAAGACCCTATCCAAGTCGCCGACAAGTTCTTCACCGATCACCTCGGCATCCATAAACTGCTTGTGGTCGACGAGGACGACCGCCTGCGCGGGCTTTTCACCCTGTCCGATATTGAGCGCATCGAGGCCGAATCACAGCAAAGCGTAAAACCCGCCCGCGACAGCCACTTCCGCCTCATGTGCGGAGCTGCCATTGCCGCCCACCGAGCCCCCGATGGTGAACTCGACCGCGAGCGAATCTTCGGGCATGTGGCGAAACTCGTCGAAGAAGGTGTCGATGCCGTCGCCGTCTCCACCGCCCACGGATTCACGAAAGGTGTCGGCGACAGCATACGCCTGCTCCGCGACGAGTTCCCCGACCTCACCCTCATCGCCGGAAACGTTACCAGCGCCGAAGGGGTCGAATTCCTTGCCGATGTCGGCGCCGATATCATAAAGATCGGTCAGGGACCCGGCTCGATTTGCACCACACGCGTCGTCGCCGGTGTCGGCATCCCGCAAATGACGGCCCTCTACGTCGCCTCCATTGCCGCCCGCAAAAAAGGCGTCACCATTCTGGCCGACGGCGGCATCGCCAAGTCGGGCGACATGGTCAAAGCCCTCACCCTGGCCGACGGCGTCATGTGCGGCAGCCTGCTCGCCGGATGCAACGAAGCCCCCGGCCAGCTCCTCGAAATCAACGGTAAACTCTACAAACAATACCGCGGCATGGGCAGCGGTGCCGCCATGAAAGACGGCTCCGCCGCGCGCTACGGGCACGACCGTAAAGACGTCGCCACCAAAGCCGCCGCCGAAGGCATCGAAGCCCTCAAAGAAGCCGCCGGCTCCCTCAGTAGCGTCCTTCGCGAACTCGTCGGCGGCATCCAGTCCGGCATGGGCTACCTCGGTGCCCCCGACCTCACCACCCTCCGCAGCAAAGCCCGCTACATCCGCGTCAGCCCCGCCGGTCAAAAAGAATCCGCCGCCCACGACGTCATCACCGTCAAGACCAGCGATAGCTCAAGCGATTCCGCTAAGTAGACAACATGTAATCTGATTGAAAGGCGATTCCACCGGATCCCGTAGTGTGCGAGCTTGCTCGCGCCCCGTCTAATCGCCCTAAATGCTACCGTCCGCGACTCACTCCATTTTAAACCAATGCTCACCCCATTCAGCTCCCAACTCATTGCCGACACCGGCATCTCCACCGGCGACGAAGGCAAAGGCCGCGTCATCCTGGAAATTATCAACGAACTCCGCGAGACCACCGGTCGCGAAGACGCCGTCGCGGCAGTCATGAAGGTCAACGGCGGCTCGAACTCGGGCCACACGGTGGCTGGCCTCAAGCTCAACCTCTTGCCCGGCGGTGTGGCCGATGCCTCGGTGCCCCACCTCCCAATCGGTGCCGGTGTGGTCGCCGACCCGCGCAAATTCCTCTGGGAGTCCGCCTACGCCGAGTTGCATGGCCACGTCGCCATCAAACGCCTCGCCATCGACGAGCGCTGCCTCGTCTCCGACCTCTCCCACCGGCTCCTCGACCTCGCTTGGGAGCACTATCGCGTCCACATTCTCGGCGGTGAAAAACGCGGCTCCACAGGTCGCGGCATCACCCCCGCCTACCTCGACGAAGTCGGTCAGTTTCAAATCTACTACGCCGACTTCCTCGCCACCCGCGATGCCTTCGCCACGAAGATGCGCAACCGCATCGACCGCACACTCCGCATTATCCAGCACGTCTGCCAGGTCGATGCCGGGAGTTGGCAGGGCTTTTTCGAAACCCTCACTGGTGCCGAAACCCGCGCCAATGCAGAAGTCATCGACGCCGGCATTTTTACCGCCGACGAGTTTGATTTCGGCCAGTTTGCCGGGCCCCATCCCTTCACACTGGACACAGAAAAACTCATCGAAGCCTACTGGCAGGCCAGGCAAGTCCTCGCCCCCCAGATCGGCGACGTCCGCGAACTCGTCCTCCGCGAGCAGGACAAAGGCAACTACATCATCGGCGAATTCGGCCAAGCCTACTGGTTGGACAAACGGCACGGCTTCCCGCCCAACGTCACCGCCTCCCACACCTTTACGCCCGAGTTTTTTCAATCCGCCGGTATCCCCGCGCAGCCCATCCACAACGTCGGTTGCTGCAAAGCCTACGACACAAAAGTCGGCACCCACGTATTCATTTCCGAAATCCCCTTGGATCACCCCCTCAGCACCCTGCTGCGCAAAATCGAGTTCGGGGCCACAACCGGTCGCCAGCGCATGGTCGGCTGGTATGACGCCGTCGAGAAAGGCGATACCCTCCGCTATGGCGGCTATCAGGACCTCGTCCTCAACAAACTCGATGCCCTCTCCCGCAACGGCGACTGGCAAGGCGAGCTCCAAATATGCACTGCTTACCAGGACGAAGATGGCAGCATCGTGCATCACGTCCCTCGCTGCCCACAAGTCCACCGTAGGCTCAAACCCGTTTACAAAACCCTCCCCGGCTGGAGCGAAGACATTTCAGGCGTCAGACACTTTGCCGATCTACCCCAAGCCGCCAAAGCCTACGTAGCCTGGCTCATGCGCTCCCTAATCGAAGTCGCCAATCACGGCGACCATCACAAAAACAAGCGCCCCAACCTCCGCTACATCGGCGTCGGTCCCGAACCTAGCCAAATCATCAAAGACATCCCTTCCGTTGAAGACCTCCTCCAAATCGCCGTTTAGGAAAGTATCTTCGATCACAGTCCGTGAAGCTCGTGGCGTCGTCGCTCGCGACGGCCTCAGCCGAGCTTGATCCTGCCTACGAGAAAATTCTCTCCCGCAGATTCTGGACCACCGCCAGGCCGCCCCACTCGGCTCCCTTCATGATCCTGGCTCCGGGCGGCTTCTTTCGCCGGCACACCCGCTGCACCTCTCCGGTTAATTCCCGCACAAATTCCGCCGAGCCCAGCACCAGCCCATCGGTGAAGTAGCGCACCCGGCAGCGCAGCGCAGCCGCCGCCGGCAGCACACCCCCCTCTTCCTCGATCACCCGCACCGCCGTCTCCCGGTCAAACGCCCGGCTCCCCATTAGCCAGGGATTGGCCCCCTGACCAAAGAGCAAAGACCGGTGCGCACTCAAAATACTCTGCGCACTGTGATCGCCACCCAGATAGTCGCCCCAAACCCGCAACAGCCCACCGGTCGCCTCCGCACTGCCCGCCACCGCCTCCGCATAGCCACAAAAACGGTAATCCTTCGGGTCATCCACCAATCCCGCCCGCACAGGATTTAGATCGATGTAAGCCGCCATGGTTTGCAGCGGGTTCCCCCGCCCCTCCACCAGCACCGACTTAAACCGCTCCGCCCACAGCGTGCCAAAACGATCATGACCCTTGTTGAACCAGATCGAGAAGCGCTGCTTTAAAGTCTTCATAAACTCTGAGACATCCCCCATCCGCGCCAGAAGTCGCGTACGGAGCTCGTCCGCCGCCTCACCACCGGCAGCCAGCTTACGCTTCAGCACCTGAATTGAAGCCGTCGCATAGCGCGTCGGCTTCGGGTAGAGCACCTTGTAGCGGCGCAAAAGCTCCGCATCGCTGACCGATTCCTCAACCGGAACATCGACCAGCACATGGAAGTGATTCGACATCACACAAAAGGTCAGCACCCGCACCCCGCTAAAATCCGCCACCTGCCGGATCATTTTACGCAGCACCTCCTTCTCTCGACGGCCAAACAGCACCTCACCATTCACCGTCCGCGTCATACAGTGATAAACCGCATTCTTTCCTCTTACCCGCAAGCGATTGCTTCTCATACACCCAAGCATCCACCCCCACAAAAACAAGTCAAGTGCAAAATACAGGGACAGTCTTATTTTTATAAGATCTATGATTGAATTGTCGAGTGAAGCGTCCTTTAACTTCTTCGACGCTATGACGGAAAAGAAACTCACTCCTATGATGCAGCAGTGGCAAGAGATGCGTGCTAAGCTTTCTGACGATACGCTGCTCATGTTTCGACTAGGGGACTTCTACGAAATCTTTCAGCAGGATGCAGAATGGGGTGCCAAGTTGCTTGGTATCACACTCACGCACCGCCATGGGATGCCAATGGCGGGTATCCCCTTCCACGCCGCCGACAGCTATATCCAAAAGCTCCTCGATCAGGGCATAAAAATCGCCATCTGCGACCAGATCGAAACACCGCAACCCGGGAAATTGGTCAAACGCCAACTCACGCGTATTATTACCCCGGGCACACGCCTCGCCGACACCCAGATCGACGCGCAAAGGAATCACTTTCTACTGGCCCTCAACCTGAACAAAAATACGCTCAATGCTGCCTGGCTTGACCTTACAACGGGCGAGTTTTTCCTCGCCTCCGAGTCGAAACCGGAAGACCTCTTTGCCGCTTTCGAGGGTCTCGATCCCCGAGAGATCATCGTCCCCGAACATGGTGCCGAGCAATGGGCCCTGCCCCATACCAATGCTCGATTTCGCGAACTTTACGATCACCTTGCCAACGGACGGGCCATCAGCCAGATCCCCGATTACCACTTCGATGAAGCATCCGGAGCACAATCCGTCATGGAAGCCCTCGGGGTGCTCAATCTGGAAGGCTTTGGCCTCGACAAAAGCCATCCGGCTTTAGGTGCCGCCGGTGCACTCATCCACTACGCCACAGAAACACTGTGCGCTAAACCCGAGAATCTTCGCACGATTCGCGAATACACCAGTGAGCGGACGCTCCTGCTCGATCCGGCGACGCTACGGAATCTGGAGATTTTCAAGTCCGCCGCCAACACTCGTCATGGTTCGCTGCTCGCAGCCATGGACGGAACCGTGACCCCCCCTGGCGCACGCCAGCTGGAGCGCTGGCTCTGCACGCCGGAGCTTGATCTCGCGGAAATCCAGCGTCGTCAAAATTGCGTTGGCGAATTCGTCTCTGCGCCCGGCCTCGCCGGCGAGCTGCAAAATTTGCTCAAAGGCATCCGAGACATTGAGCGTATTCTTGGACGACTGCAAAACCGCATGCGGAACCCCCGCGAGCTTGGCGGTGTACGCGACACTCTCGTCGCCTTGCCTGCCATCGCGACGACACTACTGGAATTCCCCGACACTCCCGTTGCTGCACTGGCCGCCCGCATCCACAATTTCGACTCGCTTTCTGAAACCCTAAACCGCGGCCTGGCCGACGAGCTGCCCGGTAATATCGCCGACGGCGGGACCATCCGTGATGGGTTTGATGAGACGCTGGACCATACTCGCAGCCTAACCCGTGACAGCCAAAAATGGCTCGCCGATTTCGAGCAAGCCGAACAGGCCCGAACCGGCATAAAAAACCTCCGTATCCGCTATAACGGTGCCTTCGGCTACTTCATCGAGATAACAAAGAGCAACATCGCCCTCGTTCCCGAAGACTACGTCCGCAAGCAAACGATGAAAAACGCAGAGCGCTACACGACCAATGCGCTCAAGGAACGCGAACGGGAGATCCTGCACGCGGAAGAGAAAGCCATCGCCCGCGAAGAAGTGCTCTTCAACGGATTGATTGCTGATATTCTGAAGTATGCCGACGCCCTGAAGGAAACCGCAGCGGCGATGGCTGAGATCGATGTTTTCATCGGCTGGGGCAGTCTGGCCCGCGAGTGGGACTACTGCAAACCACAGCTCGATCATTCGGACACACTCCTCATCGATCAGGGTCGGCACCCCGTAGTCGAGCAAATAATGCGCACAGAGCGCCTCGGCCTGGCTGGCACTCACGCCTTCGTGCCAAACGACTGCCGCCTTTCCAGTTCCGCAAAAGCAGAGGACGCCCCACAGATCGCCCTCATCACCGGACCCAACATGGCTGGTAAATCGACTTACATTCGGCAGGTCGCGCAGATCGTCCTTATGGCTCAGTCGGGTGCTTGGGTGCCGGCGCGCAGCTGTCAAATAGGTTTGGTCGACCGCATCTTCTCGCGTGTGGGGGCGGGCGACGAACTGGCTCGGGGCAATTCCACCTTCATGGTCGAGATGAATGAAACGGCAAATATTTTAAACAACACGACCGCTCGGAGTCTCGTTATTCTCGACGAGATCGGCCGCGGCACCAGCACCTATGACGGCCTTTCGATTGCGTGGGCCGTGATTGAGCACCTCCATCCGAGCAACGTCGGCGGTGCGCGCACTCTCTTCGCCACCCACTACCACGAGCTCACCCAACTGGCCAAGACGTTGAAACGCGTCGAAAACTACTCCGTCGCCGTGAAGGAATGGAACGATGATATCGTCTTCGTCCGACAAGTCGTGAAAGGAGCCGCCGACCGATCCTACGGCATACAAGTAGCCCGCCTTGCCGGCCTGCCGACATCTGTAATCGACCGTGCGAAGACGATTCTCGAACGCCTGGAATCAGACGACTCGGCACACAATCTCTTGCGCAAGCGCATGCAAAAGGAAAAATCCGGCAGCGATACAAAAGACGAAGACGATCAACTCGCCTTATTCTGAGCCTACCAAAGGCATACAATAAATGACATGATGCGGGTCCAATGGGGCTTATTGCTCTGTCAATAATTCTGCATTCCAAAGCACCTTTTCCTACAATTAAAGGGAGCAAATAAGGGACTGTCCCTTATTTGCTCTTATTTGCTTGTTTGTCGCGCGATTGACAGTCGTTGATCATGTTCCGAGTTTACCCCAATGGCTTGGCGCATTGCAGACTATATCGAGCGGGGGGAGATCGATAATCGCATTAAGGACCGGGTTACGGGGCAGATTTGGCTCTTCGGACAGAAGGAGCCGGTAAAACTGGAACTAACGGGAAATCCTTACCGCGACCTGGCGGGACAATACCTGCGCTTTCTCAACCCGAATCCGAAGGCCCTCCCCGAGCATTTGCATGGCTTCGCCAAGGAGCAAACCGGCGTGGTCGGCGACATCACGGCGGCTCGTCGGGTCAAAATATTGGACATCCCGGATGACGAGTTTGAGCACTACTATATCAACAAAATCAAAATGCCCTACCACTGGGGGAACTGCCTCTACCTTGAATGGCATAGCGTGCGCAACGGCCGGGTCGTGATTGAGGCGACCGACTACGTGCTGGAAGTCGAACCGGAAGCGACTTGGCAAATGTCGGAAGCGGAGGAAGTGAAGCAACAGGAAGCGAATGGGCGCGCGATGAGCAATTTCATGGACCAACTCGTGCAGGCGGCAAACGAAGCAGCGGTGACTGAAGGCGAAGATGAAGCACCTCAGAGCGAGGCGGAAGCTGCGGCCGATGCGGAGGCGGCCCGCATGGACTTACTGATGGATCGTGTGACAGCACGTCTTGAAAGGGAAAAGGATCTGGAGCCGGATGCCTTCGAACGAATTCTGAACGAAGAGCGTGAGCGCATGCGTAGAGAGCGCGGGGAACCGGAACCCGAGCCACTCACCCCGGAAGAGGAAGCAGAACGCGAGAAATGGATCGAGGAAATCAACGCGGCAGCAGAGAGCGCACTGAACGAACCGTCTGATCACGAAGAAGACCGCGACCATCCGCTAGTCGAGTTCACCCAGGAATTTGGCATTCGGATTGATCAGGCGACTGAAGAGAACCGTTGGCTCGAAGAAAATGCCTCTGAAGAACATCCTCTCAATGCGCTTAAATACGGGATTTGGTTTGCCTCCGCAAAATTGGCGGGCGCACTCAACCATCGAAAAGACGAGTGGCCTCCGGATGAGCTCAACGCCGGTGATACCCTCGTTCGCCTGAAAAAAGCCCGCAGCTATTTGCGGGATGCGGAGCGCGGCCTTGAATCCGCCGAAGGCGAAAAGCTGGCCGATCCCTCGTGGTTCCCGCCAATTCGGCAGGAGCTCAAAAGCATATCGAGATCTGTCGATCAATTTATCGACGAGGTTCGTTTCATACTGCGAGATCCGGACGACATCCGGTAACCGTTTAAGCCCGTGGATGGGCTTGCTTGTGGGCTTCTTTGAGGCGGGCTATGGAAACGTGAGTGTAAATTTGGGTCGTCGAGAGATTGGCGTGGCCGAGTAGCTCCTGCACGGCGCGGAGATCGGCACCTTGGTCGAGCATGTGGGTGGCAAAGGAGTGGCGCAGCTTGTGCGGTGTCATATCGAGTGGCAGCTTAGCTGCAGCGAGGTGCGTCTTGAGGCTTTTTTGCACTTGGCGGGGCTCGAGGCGGCGGCCACGGCGAGTGCACACGACCGGCGCGTTGTGAGCGCCCTCCAGCTCAAAGCGCTGGACGAACGTCCTGAGGCATTCCACCGCAACGGGCCCGAGCGGGCATAGTCGAACTTTGCGGCCCTTCCCGAGGACGCGGGCGACGCCCTGACCGGGGTCAATCTGCCCGTGATTGAGGGCGCAGAGCTCACTGACGCGCAGGCCACCGCCGTAGAGCAGCTCCAGTGCAAGCGTATCGCGAAAGGCATCGAATTCGCCCAGTTTCCCGTCTTTCCAGAGCAGGATGGGCGCATTGAGCAGGTCGCGCATTTGTGTCTCCGTAAGAAATTTGGGAAGTGGTTTGTCTAGCTTCGGGATGGTCAGTCCGGTGAAGGGATTGCTCGCGACCACACCTTGCCGCCGCAGATACAGGTAGAAGGCCCGTAATCCGGAAACATGATTGTGGAGCGTGCGTCGGGCTTTATTGCGGCCGGTCTCAATTAAGTAGGATCGCACCTGGAGGGGGGAGACCGTTGCAAAATTCCCGGTCCACTTCCCTGAGGTTTCCAGCTCCTGAACGAAGGCCACCACCGCCGCCCGGTAATTACGGACGGTGTAGGGCGAAACCCGCCGCTCGTGAGCAAGGTGCTCGGCGAATGAATCGAGGTGCGGGATCGGGTTCATTTAATTTGACGTAGGGGCTCCACGTGTGGAGACCGTGGCGTGCCCAAAAGATAACCTGGTCTCACGCGGTCTTCACAAGTGAAGCCCCTACTTGCTAAGCTTAAAGCGTTCGATCACTTCGTCGGCGAAATAGCGGTAGGCGTGGGCACCGCTACTGTTGGGTTCGTATTCGAAAATAGACTGACCGAAGCTGGGGGCCTCGCTGAGCCGGACGGAACGGGGAATCATACTACGGAAGACCAGATCATCAAAGTGGTTGCGAACCTCACCAACGACCTGCTGCCCGAGGTTTGTCCGCTGGTCAAACATCGTCATGAGGATGCCGCCAAGCTGGAGTCCATCATTGACGCCTGCATCGCGCAGTTTCTCGACGACCTTGAGGATCTGTCCGAGACCTTCCATGGCGAGGTATTCGCATTGCAGGGCGATCAGCAAATAATCGGCCGCAGCCAAGCTGTTCATGGAGAGCATACCCAGAGCGGGCGGGCAATCGAGCACGATAACATCGTAGTCGTCCGATTCCCGCAGGGGTTGGAGCACCTCCCGGAGCTGGACAAGATAATTATCACGCTGAACCAACTCGATCTCGATCGCCGCCATATCGACTTCGGAGGGGATAATGAAGAGGCAATCGCTGGCACCGACGGGCTGCACCTTCTCGAGGGCCGTGCCTTCTCCACAGAGTGGGCCGTACAGACTGCCGCCTTCGATTTTTTCGAGACCGAGGCCGCTGGTAGCGTTGGCTTGCGGGTCGAGATCGACCAGAACGGTGCGCACGCTTTTTTCGGCGAGCGCATAGCTGAGGTTAACCGCCGTGGTCGTTTTACCGACACCGCCCTTTTGATTTGCAATGGTAAATACTGTAGCCGACATAGAACGCTTTGATAGACGAAGCAGTATTGCCGTCGAGCAGAAAGCGGTGCGGGTCAGGGGATGCGGGATACGCGGGAGGCGGGAAGCGAGATACGGGATGGAACCGCGTTAGGCGAAGCCTTTTACGCGGCGGGTTGCGAGTTGAGGGATCGGAGATACGGGATGTGAGATAAGAGTTACGAGCCCGAATGGGGGCGGCTTTTGCCAAACCGGTGAATTAAGCCTCAGCCTCAACTGTGTTGTGGAGGAGCCCGATGCCGGTGATCTCGATGCTCACCTCATCACCCGGCTTGAGAAAGCGCGGTGGATTTGCCGCCATACCGACCCCGGGTGGCGTCCCGGTGAGAATCACTGTGCCAGGCAGAAGCGTCGTGCTGCCGCTGAGGAATGCGATAATCTCGGCGACGGAAAAAATCATATCTCCGGTGAAGGACTCCTGGCGGATATCGCCGTTAAGAATCGTCCGGATCGGCAAAATCTGCGGGTTTGGGATTCGATCCGCGGTGACAAGGACCGGCCCGAGGGGGCAGAAACTGTCGAAGCTCTTGCCCTTGGTCCACTGCCCACCCCCGTGATCTTTCTGCCAATCGCGCGCACTCACATCGTTTCCACAGGTGTAACCCAATACGTAGTCGAGCGCGTCTTCGGCTGACACATTCTTGCAGCGCTTTCGGATCACTACGGCCAGCTCGCACTCGTAGTCCACCTGGTCGCTATGCAGATGTCGGGGCAGAATGATCGGACAATCCGGGTCCAGAACCGATGTCGTGCTCTTCGTGAAGATGACTGGATACTTTGGGATCTCCGCACCCATTTCCCGCGCATGCTCCCGGTAGTTGAGTCCAATTGCGTAAATCGCCGCCGGCTCCACCGGGGCGAGCCGACGAACCGGATCCAGCGCCTCACCGCTGTTGCTAAAGGCACCATACAGATCGCCCTCAAGACCGTAAACACGGTCGCCCGCCTCGCATCCGTAGTGCGTCGCCCCATCCCGTGTCATGACCCGAACAATGTCCATACTTATCACACTTCTGCCGACAGGCCGTCGGCGCAAATTTTTTCTTGCTTTAGCCGAGCGCGCGACCTTTATTGCCGCTCTTCGCATGGTGACGGGGGCTTAGCTCAGTTGGTTAGAGCGCATCCTTGACATGGATGAGGTCGCAGATTCGAATTCTGTAGCTCCCACCATGCGCCCCCTCTTTTAGCAGGGTAACGGCAGAACAACGCGACTCCTTGCCGGTTTTTCCTACGTTCCGGGTTTGTAACCCGGAGTGGCATAACTCGGAGCAAACTGGATCAAGGCCACCACCGCGACCATGAGAATCGCGATCTGATACTGCGGGTAATCGGGGCCGACCAGAAAAATGCTGAGAAAGACGGAAGCTTCCGCCAGCGTAAGACCGATGATCATGGCGACCAGTTGCTGCGCGAACTGCTTAATCTTTGGGATGAGCAGCCAGCGTATGCCCGTCGCCAACACCAGCGGGACGAGGCAGATCACCCAAAGCCAAAGCGCCATGGGGGTCTCGGCGTTTTCACCTTGAGAAAAACCGCCTCCCAGGAAAAGCTGAAAAATGAACGCAGCTTGCAGCTGGATGAACCAAACGATCCACATGATGAGCGCGTGTTGCTTCGGATTATCCATGAATAATGGTTAATAGACTTTAGCCGGTCAAAAAGAAGCCAAAACTAATCACTGGCAGGTCTGAACCAACTGGTTCTTCACCGCATACTCAAAACTCGAAACGTGGCGTGCGAGCTTGTCCCGCGCCTGCTGTAGGTTGGCTTAGCCCGTTCCCTCTTGAATCGACGTAGACGTCAGAGCGTCCGCCATTCGGCCTGAGCTCATGGTCAAAGGCAAGCGGACACGCCACGGGAGAGGTGGCTTCGTGGCGTGCTCGCTTGCGAGCGCCTGTTGCGGGTTGGTTGCCGAGGCTGACGTCAGGGCGTCCGGCAAGCGGACACGCCACGTTGAAGGGACTCCCTAAGACGATATAAACCCCGCAGGTTGAAAAAATCCCTCTATCACCCATTACCGCCGCTCTGCAAACCACCGTGCCACCCCCGCGCAATCGCGGCAATTCAAAATCTGCTCCGGCGGAATAGCCCCCTTTCGGGCGACATTGACTCCGGCCTCGTAATGCGCGAGCCCGTCGACTTGGTGCGCGTCGGGGTTGATCGCGCACATCAGCCCACATTCGGCCGCCCGCCGCCAGAGCCGCCAGTCCATATCGAGACGGTGCGGATTGGCATTGATCTCGATAATCACCCGATTCGCAATGGCCGCGTCGATTACTTTTTGCAGATTAATCTGATAAGGTTCTCGGCGGAGCAAAATACGCCCCGTCGGATGCCCCAACATGACCGTAGCCGGATGCTCAATCGCGCGAATAACCCGGGCAGTCATCGCATCCTCCGATTGCGTAAAGCTGGAGTGCACCGACATGACCGTGTAGTCGAGAGCCTCGAGGGTGGCCGTCTCCAAATCGAGCGAACCATCCGGCAGGATGTCACACTCGATCCCCGAAAAAACGTGCACCGGTGACTCGCCCGAATCATTCAAAGCACGAATCGATTCGATCAATTTGAAAACCCGCGCATCGTCCAGACCCTTCGCCTGGTAACTAGCCTTGGAGTGGTCCGCGATGCCCAGATAATCCCACCCGAGCGCCTCGGCCCCCGCAGCCATTTCCTCCAGAGTGTTCTGCCCGTCCGAAGCCGTTGTGTGATTATGAAAAACGCCCTTGATCTGCGAGGCGTCAAGCAACGGAGGGAAGGCATCCCCACCCTCTGCCTTTTGAGGCGCAGCGGACTCCGCATACATCTCCAGTTCCCCCATCCCCTCGCGCATCTCCGGCGGAATCTCCCGGAGTTCCAGAAACCGAAACAGCTCCGCCTCGGTGGTAATG
>JAAAPI010000149.1 GCA_009908325.1 Verrucomicrobiota bacterium
AAAGTAGAAATACTAGTTTTAGAGGTAGTCAGGCGTAAAACTGACGTTTTATAAATTAGTTATTTGGTAATTACTGGAAAACTGACTCAAAAAAACGCCAATTTGGGACAAGCTCTACGTAAGCAGCTTGCTTCAGCTAGCTGCCCCACAACCGCGAGCCCAACAACCACCACACCGCACCCACCCCCACCGCAGCTAAAGCAGCGGCCATACGTAAGCAGCTTGCTTCAGCTAGCTGCCGCACGCCCGCGAGCCCAACCGCCACAACACCGCACCCGACCCCACCGCAGCTAAAGCAGCGGCCATACGTAAGCAGCTTGCTTCAGCTAGCTGCCGCACACCCACGAGCCCAAACGCCACCACACTGCTCCGACCTCACCGCTGCCAACCGCGCAGCAAATGCTTGCCTAACGATTGTTTTCCAGCCGATCTAATTCACATGATATTCCGCTTTGGCAGGCGTTCAAAAAACACAAGCTCTCGTGGAGCCGGTTTTCGCGACGGTCCCTCGGCGAAAAAGGGCGTGTCGTCGGTTTTCTTTTTGGCATCCCCTTCTTCGCAGCGGGACTCCTTTTCTTTTGGATCGGGGCGCTGAAGCCGATTCTCAAAGTGGTATCGAGTGGTGAGTGGCCGCAGGTGGCATGCGTGATCAGTGAAAGCGAAGTCGAACGCCACTCCGGTAGCGACGGTACGACCTATTCGGTGGAAATCAGGTTTCGCTACGAATATGATGGCGTGAGTTACGAAGGCGGCAGCTACAATTTCAGAAAATCATCCTCCATGGACGTGAAGCGGCGACCTATCGACGAGGCACCGATTCCGTGACCGACCACAGCACAGAAACACATTACCGCCCCGAAGAAGTCCTCCAGGGAGAAATTCTCTGGGCACTGGATGAGGCTCTCCGCTCCCTCGCTGAAAGCGCTTGTAGACAAACCCCGGTCTGTGCGGTGGTCGGACCAAAAGGAACGGGAAAGACGACCCTCCTCGAAGATCTGGACCAAATCGCCCGCGAGAGCTTTCTAGCCAATGCTGGCAACGCACGCGAAGTCTTTCGGAGTTGCTACTTGGCCTGCGCCCGCTGGTAAGTGCCTGGGGCACGAACACAACTTTCACTTTGACACCCGTGAAGAACCCACTTTTCTGCACGTTCATGGATAACGCTCCCTACCAGAAACTCCTGACGAAAACACACCTGCTCATTGGCGGGGTGCTCACGCTTGTTTTTTATGGCGTCATGTCGGTTTTGCTGGTTCCGTTCACCTTTTCCGATAACGCGCTCATCGCACAGGGCCAAGCCTGCCTCACCGCAGTGCCCATCGCCGCTGTCTTCTGGTTTGCCTACCACATGTTCATGGTGGTTCTCGTCGACCAAAAGAAGCAAAAAGCCAAGTCGCGCTAACCACCCGGGGTCGCGGATCTTCTTACCAGCCCCTTCAGAGCCGTCAAGGCGATACAGAGCCGATTCTTGCTCGCACCGCAGTTCATGAATATCTGCGGCAAGTGCGCCGTCCCGGCGTTCTAATCCAGGTCATCCCACTCAGCCATTTCCTTTTCCCGGCGGTTTTTCTCAACCCGGGTGCCCACCCAGATAGCAAGCTCGTAGAGGGCATACATGAAACCGGTCGTGATTGGCAGGGAGACGAAGTCCCCCCCGGGCGTCATGAACGCGGAAAATACCATGAGCCCGACGAACACCGCGCGGCGAATGGATCTCAATTTTTCCACCGGTATCACACCGAGGTAGACCAGTATGACAATGATCAGCGGAAACTGAAAAAAGGCACCTGTGGCCAGTGAAAACCAAACCACCATATTGTAATAGTCGGAGGCGGCCCAAAACAGATCGAAGCCGAAATACATATTCAGCCGCACGGAAAATGTCAGCGTCAGCGGCAGAATAACGAAGAAGGAAAACAGCACGCCGGACAGGAAAAGGAGGAAGGCGGCAAAACACGCCGGACGCAGGACCCTTTGTTCTTTCTCGGTCAGCCCCGGCGCGACGAAGGCCGCCAAAAAATAGAGCACAAACGGCATCGATAAGGTGAGCCCGGAGAGAAAGGCGATCTGAATAAAAACCGAGATGACCCCCATGGGACGATAGGTAATCAGATTTTCGTCGGCCAACTCCGCCGAACCGTAGGCGCTGACGATCGGATACTTCAGTAATTGGGCAATATCTCCGATGAAGATGGTAGCCAGGGCGATCCCGATGAAAAAAGCGATCAGGCTCCGACCTACGGTCCAGCGGAATTCCTCGAGGTGTTCGAGAAAGCTCATGCCGTCACCCGAATCCGCATCGAGGTCTTCGGGCTCTTCATCGCTGTATGGGTCGTCGCTCATTCCCGGTAGGTCATAGACTCGTTTTCTGCTATCCGGCAAACTTCAAAAAAGGATTTTTTAACGCGTCCCTAATCCGTTGACAGCCCATGGGAAATGCATTTGCTACCTCCTTTCTCCAATATCGCAGCGATTCCGCTGCACGATTACCACAACCCGATTCACCTAACAGGTCGTTATTATATGCCAGCTAAAAAAGCAAAAAAAGCCACGAAAAAGGCCGTCAAGCGCACGAGTGCAAAGACGGTGAAATACAGTTACGACTTCGGTCAAAAGACCGACGGTAGCGCCAAGCTCCGGCAGCTCCTCGGGGGCAAGGGAGCCAACCTTGCGGAGATGGCCCGAATCGGCCTGCCGGTGCCTCCCGGCTTTACGCTGACCACCGAAGTCTGCACTTATTTTTACGACAACGGTCGCAAATACCCCAAGTCGCTTGAGAGCGAAGTGAAAAAATCGATTGCCAAAGTCGAGAAAGAGCTGGGCAAAAAACTTGGCGCACAGAAGAACCCGCTCCTGCTTTCGGTTCGCTCCGGTGCCCGCGAGTCGATGCCGGGCATGATGGACACGATCCTCAATCTCGGCCTGAACGATAAGACGGTAAAAGCACTCGCCAGCGAGTCCGGCAACGAGGCCTTTGCCTACGATTGCTACCGCCGTTTCATCCAGATGTATGGCGATGTCGTGATGGGCGTGCAGGCGGTCAATGAAAACGACCACTGCCCCTTTGAGGCAGCGCTCGAAAAACTCCGCAATGAGGCGGGCGTGCAGAACGACAACGAGCTGTCCGCCGACGACCTTAAAGAACTGATCAAGCGCTATAAGGAAATCATCAAAAAACGTACCAAGTCCGCCTTCCCGCAGGATGCTTACGAGCAGCTCTGGGGTGCCATCGGCGCGGTCTTTAACTCCTGGCAAAACGAGCGCGCCATTCTCTACCGCCAGAAATACAACATCCCCGCCGCCTGGGGCACCGCCGTCAACGTGCAGGCTATGGTCTTCGGAAACATGGGTGATACCTGCGCAACTGGTGTAGCCTTCACCCGCGACCCCGCAAACGGCGAAAAAGTCTTCTACGGCGAATACCTTATCAACGCTCAGGGCGAGGACGTGGTGGCCGGCATCCGCACACCCAAAGCAATTGCCCAGCTCAAGGATGAAATGCCGAAGGCGCACGCCGAGCTCGAACGCGTCCGCTCGAAGCTGGAACGCCACTTCAAAGACATGCAGGACTTTGAGTTTACCGTGGAGAACAATAAGCTCTACATGCTGCAAACCCGCAACGGCAAACGCACCGGCCTTGCCGCCGTGCGGATCGCGGTGGAATTGGTCAAAGAAAAACTGATCGACCAAAAGACGGCACTGAAAAAGATCCCGGCCGACTCCATCTCCTCGTTGCTCGTCGCGGTCTTCGATCCCATCGCCGTGAAGAAAGCCAAGGTTTTGACTACGGGTCTCCCGGCTGGCCCCGGAGCCGCCGCAGGGAAGATCTGCTTCACTGCGCCAGAAGCCGAAGCCGTCGCCGCCAAGGGTGGCCGCGCCATCCTCTGCCGCGTCGAAACAACCCCGGAAGACCTCCGCGGAATGATCGCCGCCGAGGGCATCCTCACCTCGCGTGGTGGCGTCTCTTCGCACGCCGCGCTGGTCGCCCGACAAATGAATAAAGTCTGCGTCTGCGGTGCCTCCGAAGTGAAGATCAACTACGCCGCGGAAACTCTGACAATCGGGAGCAAGACCTTCAAAAATGGGGAGGATATCTCCATCGACGGCACCACCGGCGAGATCTTCGCCGGAGCGGTCACCACGGCACCCTCCGAGGTCGATCAAGTTCTCAACGGCAAGCTCAAGGCCAAAGACAGCTACACCTATCAGATCTACGATCAAGTGATGAAGTGGGCGGACAAGCACCGTAAGCTGGGCGTCCGCACCAATGCGGACTCACCGGATCAGGCCGCTTCGGCAGTCGCCTACGGCGCCGAGGGTATCGGTCTCTGCCGCACGGAGCACATGTTCTTCGAGGGGGATCGTATCACCTTCATGCGTCAGATGATCCTCGCGTCCGACGAGTCCGAGCGCCGCAAGGCTCTTAAGAAGCTCCTGCCCTTCCAGCGCAAGGACTTCACCGGTCTGTTCAAAGCCATGGGCGGTCGCCCGGTCACGGTGCGTCTGCTCGATCCTCCGCTTCACGAGTTCCTGCCGCATGACGAATCCTCCAAGCGCGAATTGGCCAACTCCCTCGGTGTCGACGTTGATGTCATTTCCAGCCGGGTACACGCCCTGCACGAGGCCAACCCCATGCTCGGCCACCGCGGCTGCCGTCTCGGTATTTCCTACCCGGAGATCACCGAAATGCAGGCCCGTGCCATCTTCGAAGCAGCCGCCGCCTGCTATAAGCTGAAGAAGCCGATCAAAGTGATCCCCGAGGTCATGATTCCGCTGGTTGGCTTCGCCGACGAGTTAAAGCACCAGGTCGCTGTGGTCCACCGCGTGGCTGCCGAAGTCATGGAAAAGAAAAAGGTAAAATTCAAATACCTCGTCGGCACCATGATCGAAGTGCCCCGTGGCGCATTGACCGCCGACGAAGTTGCCGAGACAGCCGAGTTCTTCTCCTTCGGCACAAACGACCTCACGCAGACCGGTCTCGGCATGAGCCGCGACGATGCCGGCTCCTTCCTCGGCAAATACAAGGACCTCGACATCCTGCCTCAAAATCCATTCGCCTCGATCGACACCGCCGGCGTCGGCCAGCTCGTGGAGATTGGCACGAAGAAGGGCCGCAGCACGAAGAAGGATCTGAAGCTCGGCATTTGCGGCGAACACGGGGGCGATCCTGCCTCGATCAAGTTCTTCCACGGTGTCGGCCTCGATTACGTGAGCTGCTCACCACCCCGCGTGCCCATCGCACGCTTGGCCGCCGCTCAAGCCGCGCTGAAGTAACCACCGCGCAAACGGTCATTTATGCAAAGCCCTCCTGCACACGTAGGAGGGCTTTTTTGCCTGCGGCCTACATGAGCAGCGGGCCAGAGCCGTAGGGCCTTCGCTTGCGAAGTGCCGCGTTGGACTCGACGCTCGTCATGCTGCTGTTCAGCTTCACGATTCCGGCGGCAAAAGCTTGGCTAGTTCTTCCAGATCGCTGAAGTGCTCCGCCAGATCCTTGGCGCTGCCGAGATGGCCGAGGGTGTCCTCGAAGAGTGCCCGCTTCTCTTTTTTCAGCTCCTGGATGCGGGCCTCGATCGTGCCCTGCGTGATCATCCGGTAAACAAAAACGCGCCGGTCCTGCCCGATACGATGCACGCGGTCGACAGCTTGATTTTCCACCGCCGGGTTCCACCACGGGTCCAGCAAAAAAACGTAGTCCGCCGCGTGCAGGGTGATTCCGGTGCCCCCCGCCCGCAAACTGACCAGGATGACAGCCGGGCCCTTCGACGACTGAAAGCTTTCAACCGGCTTGGCGCGGTCCTTCGTCTGCCCGCTTAGCTCCAACAGCGCGACCTTGGGGAAGGTTTGCTTGAGCAGCGGCTTGAGCCGTTTCAGTAGGCTGACAAACTGACTGAAGATGACCACCTTGCGGGCACCATTTTCTTCCAAAGCCTCCTCCAGGCGGGTCAGAAGCGTCTGCACTTTACCACTTTGCCGGATATCCGCCGTCACGCCGGAGAGCAGCCCGGGGTCACTGCAAACCTGGCGCAGACGTGTCAGCAAAGCAAAAAAGTGCATCGACTGCGTCTGCATGGCGGCTTGCAAATCGTCGCCGAGCGCCTCCCGCCCCGCATCGAGCAGATTCTCGTAGGTCTGGCGCTGGAGCTCGGTGATCGGGCAAACCAGATCCATCTCAACTTTGGGCGGCAGATCCTTGCCCACTTTATCCTTTTCGCGGCGCAGGATGAACGGAGTCAACTGACGCCGCAGCCGCTTCTGAAAAGCCTCGCGAAACTCCGCGCTGCCGGAAGCGACCGCATCTTCAAAGCGTCTGCGCGAACCCAGCAGCCCGGGCATGAGAAAGCGGAACAAGGTCCACAAGTCCAACAAGCGATTCTCAATCGGCGTGCCGGTGAGCGCCAGCCGACACTCCGCGCGAATCGTGCAGCAGGCCTGCGTGACTTTCGCATCGGGATTTTTGATTTGCTGTGCCTCATCCAGAACCGCATAGCCGAATTCAGCACCCTCCAGCATATCTTTGTGTCGCCGCAGCTGCGTGTAGCTCGCGATCCAAAGCTTGGGTGCCCCGCCAAAACCCGCCGAAAAATCATTTCCCGTGCGTAGCACCTCCGTCTGCATCGATGGATACCAGCGCCGCGCCTCACTCTCCCAGACCGGAACCACACTGGCCGGGCAGACGATCAGGCTATCCTTGTCAGCGAAAGGGTGCTGCTGCAGGAGCGTGAGAATTTGCAGCGTTTTGCCCAGCCCCATCTCATCGGCAAGCAAACCGTGCCCGCCAAGCTGACGCAGTTTCGCCATCCACTGCACCCCCGATTTTTGGTAGTCACGTAAAAATTCCGGAAACGCTTGCCGGGCATCCGGGGCATCCCCGGCCGTCAATTCCCGACGCCAGGCGGCCAGCTCTTTGTTCAAATCGAGCTCCGCTCCGCGATCGGCAAACAGGGAAAAGACCATGTAGCGCGGCCATTTTCCCGCCGTTCCCGACTGCGCAGTCGTCGCCACCTGCCACTCCGCCAGCGCATCCGACTGCTCTTCGCCGATCCGTACGAGGCCGAGACCCCGCACCACGTGCGTCCCACGCCCAGCTCTGGCAAGGCGCTCCGCATCTTCCGGATCGAGCCACTGCCGCCCCAGTTTCAGTCGCCAGTCGACCCGCATATTCCGCCGACCCGCCGACTCCACGCGACCGACCACCTTGACCTCACGCACACCTTCAGCCATGCGCTGCGCTTCATCATCCAGATCGATAAAGTCAAAGACCGACTCCCAACGCTTCTGCGTGTGCGAGAAAAACGGCCCGATCCGCTCCACATCGTTCAGCACAAAATCGTTGTTCTCCCGTCGAAACATAAACCCGGCTTCGCGCGCACGCCCCGTCAGCCGGACGAGCGCCTCCCGCTCCGCCGTGTTGAGCGGGGCCTCATCGTGACAGAAGGCCGGCTCTTTCGAAAAGTCGGGGTTGGTCCAGTAGGCTGTCAGACGAAGGCCCGAACGCAGGCCTTCCAATTTCGGCGTGAGTCGGCGCCAGGGCGGCTCGGCGGCTACCTCGGCCACCCGATCGTTTGTTTCGTCAGCAGAGGTCTCAGTTTCATCCTCCACCTTCGGCTCATACGGCAGCGGATCAATCTCATCGGCAATCAGTTCCTCGACCTCGTAAAGACCGCCCACCGCAACCGCATCCCCCAGGGCAGCATCGTCCGTCGAGTTCCGCACCTTGGGCCCGCGCTCGGTCCATTCGATCACAGCGTAGCAGGTATCCTTTCGCGCGAAGGTGCAATGCACGATAGCCTCGTCATTGGCCAGCTCCACACCGGAAATCTGCCCACTGCGGTAAATCTCTCGCCCCCGGAGCAGGGCTTCCCGCGAAAAAGACGCTTCCCACTGTATGCCCACATTACGAAACCACTGCTCAAGAGCAGACGTATTGTAGACTCGACTGGAAGCACGGAATGACATAGGCGCAATCACTTTACAGGGTAGCTCTCCGTCAAAACACCCCGCAAGCAGAATCCCGGAAACTTCGTCACAGCCAGGCAACGATTTTCAATTGCCCCCGACGAACATTTATGGCTTCACTTCCCTAACCCGATGTTACCACACTCACCCCCTCCCAAAAAACTCAACCACCCAACCACTCAACCTTGAACCCGAAAACGTATGTCAATCGAAATCAAATCCCCCGAATCCTGTGAATACGGCTGCGTCTCTCTGGGCGAAGTCATGATACGCCTCGATCCAGGCGAAAACCGCATTCACACCGCCCGCCAATTCACCGCCTGGGAAGGCGGCGGTGAATACAATGTAACCCGTGGCCTGCGTCGCTGCTTCGGTCTGAAAACTGCGGTCGTGACGGCATTTGCCGACAACCCCATCGGGCGCCTGACCGAAGATTGCATCCTCCAGGGCGGCGTCGATACCGATTTCATCAAATGGGTCGAATACGACGGCATCGGCCGGACCGTACGCAACGGCCTCAACTTTACCGAGCGCGGCTTCGGCATTCGCGGAGCTGTCGGCTGTCCCGACCGCGGCAACACCGCCGCCAGCCAACTCAAGCCGGGCGACATCGACTGGGAAGAGATCTTTGGCCGTCGGGGCGCCCGCTGGTTCCACACGGGCGGTATTTACGCCGCGCTCAGCGAGACCACCCCGGAGGTCGTGCTCGAAGCCGTCAAATGCGCCAAGAAGCACGGCACCATCGTGAGCTACGACCTCAACTACCGGCCTTCCCTATGGAAGGATTTCGGCGGCCTCGAGCAGTGCCAGGCGGTCAATCGCGAGATCGCCCAATATGTCGACGTCATGATCGGCAACGAAGAAGACTTTACCGCCTGCCTCGGTTTCGAAGTGGAAGGAGTCGACGAAAATATCTCCCACATACCCGTCGAAGCCTTCAAGAATATGATCGGCACTGCGATCAAGCAATTCCCCAACTTCAAGGCCACCGCCACCACCCTACGTGCCGTCAAGACCGCCACGGTCAACGATTGGGCCGCCATGGTCTGGCACGATGGCAAGTTCTACGAATCGAAGCAGTTTCCCGGTCTCGAGATCCTCGACCGCGTCGGCGGAGGCGACAGCTTTGCCTCCGGGCTCATCTACGGCTTCCTCACCGAAAACGACCCGCAGGAAGCCGTCGACTACGGCTGCGTGCACGGCGCACTCGCCATGACCACCCCCGGCGACACCACCATGGCCTCACTCAAGGAAGTCAAAAAAATCAAAGGCGGCGGCGGTGCCCGCGTCGACCGATAGGGCGCGGCGAAGCCGCGCAGTTTATCCGTTATCAGTTCGCCGGTTTTCGGTTTCCGTAACTTCCATCCAACCGATAACTGAAAACCGGTAACCGATAACTGAAAACCGAAAAACGAAAACTGAAAACTGAAAACTGAAAACCGAACAACTCCTCCCCCCCATGTCCGACCTTCACAAATTCCCGGTCATCCCGGTGATCGTACTCGATCACGCGGACGACGCCGTGCCACTGGCCGAAGCGCTCCTCGACGGCGGCCTTCGCATCATTGAAGTTACCTTCCGCACCGCCGCGGCAGCCGAGTCGATTAAGCGCATCAGGGAAGCCTTTCCCGAGATGCAGGTCGGTGCCGGCACGGTCGTTACACCCGAGCAGGCCAGGCGCGCCATCGACGCGGGCAGCCAGTTCGGTCTCGCACCCGGCACCGATCCGGAAACCATCGCTTATTTCCGCGAGCGCGACGTGCCCTTCATCCCAGGCGTTATGACGCCGAGCGACATTCAGGCAGCGGTCAAGGCCGGCTGCACCTCGCTCAAATTCTTCCCCGCCGGCGCTGCCGGCGGTCCCAAGCTGCTCAAAGCCATGTCCGCACCTTACGCCAGCCTCGGCGTCAAATTTTGCCCGACCGGTGGCGTTACCGTGGATAATATGCTCGACTACCTCGCCATGCCGGAAGTGTTCGCCGTCGGCGGCACCTGGCTCGCCACCAAGCCCCAAATCCAAAACGGCGAGTGGACCACCATCACCCGGCAAGTGAAGGACGCCCTGCAAAAAAGCACAGAACAGTAAGCGTCGGTGTTGGCGATCATAGGCGAGTAATTCCGTCGCTTGATTTCACCCCGCAGCGGGCGAACCAGGCCAGCCGACTGCCCCTTGCTGGCGAGCTTGTCGCTACTGGAATGTGCCAGATGCCCAGCCTCAGGACTCCTTACCTCTGTGAAGATTCGTTGACGCCATTCTTTTGTTTTGGGTCGGTCGAGCCGAGGAGTTCGTAATACATGACCAGTTCAGTTGAAGGAAAGGTGGTCTCGAACTCGTTAAGATTTTTGAAGAGTTTTTCGAGTGTTCGATCAACGGCGGGACGAGCACTGCGATGCACCCTTACGGTCAAGCGTTGGTTGGCTTCATCCGGGAGGTTGAACGAAGCCGCTTCGCGGCAATTGGTTTCGGGGTTGATTAATTGGTGGTTTTCATAGAGGCCGCCAGCGGTCAAGCTGACGACCCTATGTCTAATAAAAAAAGCTGGTTCTTCGTAAATTCTTGTGAGGAATCAGGGTTTGAGGTCGAGTTTGCCGCATTGGAACAAGATGGCGACCCTGTAGTTTTCAAAGTTCCTAAAGCCTCTGGCATTTGC
>JAAAPI010000158.1 GCA_009908325.1 Verrucomicrobiota bacterium
CGTTTTCATCTTGCGGTTGATCTTTTGAGAAAAGTCGCGCGGCCTGGGGCCGTGCGCCACACCACCATGGCGCTGGTGCGGGACGCGGCGGGAGCCCTGACGGGCCGTGCCGCTGCCTTTCTGGCGGAAGAGCTTTTTACCGGAGCCGCGCACCTCGGCACGGGTCTTGGTCGAGGCGTTGCCTTGGCGTGCGTTCGCCTGGTGGGCGAGAATGACCTGGCGCAGCGCGGCCACACCCTTATCGCCTTCGAAAACTGGAAACTGCGCGAAGTCTTTCTCTTCGCTTGCGGTTCCGTCGGCTGTATACACTTTAAGTTTCATCTTGTTGAATCCTTTCGTCGCTCAGCTTATGCCTGCGCCTTTTTGGTTTTTACCGCTGTGCGGACTGTAACGAGGGAGCCACGGGAGCCAGGAACGCTGCCTTTGATGAGGATGAGGTTCTTTTCGGCAATGACTTTGACAATCTCAAGATTTTGCACGGTGCGCTGCGCATCGCCCATGTGACCGGGCATCTTCTTACCCTTGATAACGTGGCCGGGCCACTGACACATACCGAAGGAACCACCGCGACGGTGAAACATGGAGCCGTGCGAAGCCGGACCACCGGCAAACCCGTAGCGCTTGACCACCCCTTGAAAGCCACGGCCCTTCGAAGTGCCGACGATGTCGATCTTTTGGCCCGCCTCAAACTTTTCCACCGTGAGGAGATCGCCTACGTTGACATCAATCTCGCCTCTGGTGCGAAACTCCTGGAGTTCGGCGACCGGATCGACGCCCGTCTTTTTGAAGTGTCCGAGGGCCGCTTTCGAGAGCCGTTGTTCCTTTTGCGGACGAAAGCCGATTTGCACCGCATCGTAGCCGTCTTTGTCAGACGACTTGATCTGCGTGACCGGGCAGGGTCCTGCTTCAATGACAGTCACGGGCACCAGACGATTGTTTTCGTCAAATACCTGTGTCATTCCTATCTTTTTACCAAGTAGGGCTACGTTCATGATACTAATTGGCAGGTGGAACAGAGGCTCCGTTTAGTAGACCTGCGTTAGAGATTAATAAAGTGTGCGGAAAATGCTTCCGTTGAAAAGCAAGCGCCGGAAAAAAGAGGCCGGAATTCCTTTCGTCAATCCCTGATTTGAAAAAAGTTCATTATTTTCAAAAAAAGTCCGTGCAGGCTGAATCATCGGTGCCCGACGACGGAAACCTGGTTGCCGAAGCGGAACTGGACGAATGAGCAATATTCAATGTTTTGCCTTCAAACTTTTGCGTTTTGTGTTTGGGAGCGGTTACAGATACGGAACAGGCTAAGACAATACCGACGGACGAATTCACCTTGCACTCGAAATTACAAACTCATGTTGAGCGTTCCCTTTTTTCCCTCGCATTGGCTCGACGAACGCCCATATTCTTGCCGCATGATCGGTTGGATAATCCTCGCTGTCGTTATTCTCTTTGTCCTGTTTCTCGTATTTTACGTGATCGGCATCTATAACAAGCTGGTTCAGCTGCGGAACCGGTTTAAGAACGCCTTCGCGCAGATCGATGTGCAACTGAAACGGCGGCATGACCTCATCCCAAATCTCGTGGAAACAGCTAAAGGCTATTTGAAGCACGAGAAGGAGACACTGGAAAATGTCATCATGGCCCGCAACCAGGCGGCCGGTGCCCGCGAGGCCGCCGCCGCCCACCCGGAAAGCGCGTCCAAGATGAAAGATCTCCGCGCCTCCGAAGGTGCCCTGGCGGGTGCATTGACCGGGTTTTTCGCTCTTTCCGAGGCCTACCCCGATCTCAAGGCGAATCAAAACATGATGCAGCTCACGGAGGAACTGACGTCGACCGAAAACAAAATCTCCTTTGCCCGCCAGGCATTCAACGACGCCGTCATGCGCTACAATACCAACCGCGAGCAATTCCCCGCCGTGGTTTTTGCCGGTGTTTTGAAATTTGAGCCCGCCGAATTTTTCGAAATCGAAAACCCCGCCGAAAAGGAAGCGCCCAAGGTTCAATTCGGATCGTAAGCATCGCCCCGAAATCTGCCCGCCGCCCCGGCCTGCGCCATGGATTTTTTCGAAGCCCAGGATAACGCACTGGCCCGATCAAAGTCGCTGATTGTTTATTTCTTCATTGCGGTCGTCCTGATTGTCGTGGCGGTTTATTTTGCCGTCACTGCGGGCTTCTTTTATTACCACTCGCAAATCGAATCAGCGACGAAACCGCCGGTCTTCGATCTGACGCGCCTTCTGATAACCGGCACCATTGTCCTGCCCCTGATCGGCTTTGGCAGCCTGTGGCGCATCACCCAGCTTCGCCGCGAGGGCGGTGCCGGTGTGGCGACCGCTCTGGGCGGACGCCGGATCGACGCATCGACGCGGCGCCCCGATGAGCGAAAGCTGCGCAATATCGTGGAAGAAATGGCCATCGCCGCCGGACTCCCCGTCCCGCAGGTCTACGTGATGGACCGGGAGAGCGGGATCAACGCCTTTGCGGCGGGCTTCAGCCACGACGACGCCGCGATCGGCGTGACCCGCGGTGCCATCGAGCAACTGGACCGCGACGAGCTGCAAGGTGTGATCGCCCACGAGTTCAGCCATATCCTGAACGGCGACATGAGCTTGAACACGAAGCTGAGCGGGTGGGTCTTCGGCATCGTCATGCTTACGCTCCTCGGTCGCGGTTTCTGGCGCTTGATCAAGGGGAACGGTTCCAGTAGCTCGCGGTCCGGAGGGCGGGGCTTCTACGTGGGTGGCATGGGTGGGACACGCCGCAGCGGTGGAGGCAGTCGCGGCAACTCCAAAGGTGGCGGTGCCCTCATCCTCGCCATCATTCTCGTCGCGGTGCTCATCACGATCATCGGTTTCATTGGCGAGTTTTTCACCCGCCTGATTCAGGCTGCGGTTTCGCGGCAGCGCGAGTATCTGGCGGACGCCTCTGCAGTGCAGTTTACCCGCAACCCAGAGGGTATCGGCAACGCCCTACGCCGGATCGGCGGGATCCCGCGTTATTCCACGATGCACCACCCCAACGCCAGCGAATTTGCCCATAGCTTTTTCGCCCGCTCCATGTTCGGCGGGGTTTCCTTCCTCGCAACCCACCCGCCGCTGGACCGCCGCATCCGATCCATCCTGAAAGACTGGAAAGGCGATTTTTTGAAACCGCGCCCCAGCCCCAAGCGCGAAGCAAAGGTCAAAAAGAAAGCAAAATCCGGTTCTCAAATACCGGGCATGCCAGGCGGTGGCATCGGTCGAGCGACGGGTGGTGGCGACAATTTCCAGCAAATGCTGACCGCCGGGCTCTTCATGCGCTCGCTCGGTCAATTACGCGAAAACAGCCGCCAACAAGCCGGGGCAATCCGCGAACAGCTCGAGAACGATTGGCCGGAAGTCTTCGAGGATGTCGACGAAGTCCCGCCCTTCCTGCTCGCTCTGCTCTACGCCGAGGACGAAGGCGCCGCCGTCAAGCAGCGTGCACAGCTGGAGGCATCTTTCCCGGAATACATTGATGATGTTCCAGCCTTCGCCGAAAAGCTGGCGGGGATCGGGCGCTCCGAACGACTTATCCTGACCGAGCTGCTGGCTGCCCGCCTGCCGGACGCCCTGATCGAGTCTGAACGCGAAGGCTGGCTCGATTGCCTCGAGGCCTTCATCCAGGCCGACGATGCCGTCCACCCCTTCGAAATAGCCTGCCTGCAAATGGCCCGGCGCTCGCTGCTCAAAACCAGCGACTCGGTGCCCACGCGCCAGAATAACCGCCGGATCGTCGAAGCCGCCCGAGTCGTCGCGACCCGGATCGCCGCCGAAACCGAAACCATGGATGCAGCCGCCATTCTAGCCGGCGCCGCTCGACAGGCACCCTACTTCATGAATCAAATCAAGCCTGCCGAGACGACCGATGCGGCGGCCCTGGAGGCAGCCCTCGACGTGCTCAGCAAAACGCCCTTTGGCATCCGCAAGCAATTTCTCGAACTCTGCGAACGCATCGTGGCCGCCGATCAAAAAGCGGCCATGGACGAAGTCGAATTACTGCGAGCCATCGCCATTGGCATCGGCGTGCCCGCTGCACCGATCCTTGCCGGCGAGTTCGACTCGTAGGCGCTTCACAGTCCCCTTTTTTTCAACGATTTCACGAATTCGCGGGTCTACGCCTCCGAATACTGCTTTTGCAGGGTCTCGACCACTGAGGGGTCGGCAAGCGTCGTGGTGTTGCCGAGTTCCTTACCCTCGGCAATATCGCGAAGCAGACGCCGCATAATTTTGCCCGAGCGCGTCTTGGGAAGGTCCGAGGAAAAGAGAATACGGTCCGGCCGGGCGAACTTGCCGATGCTCTTGTCGATCATGCCGACGAGCTCTTTGCGCAGATGGTCGTCGTGGGCGCGCCCCTCGATCACCGTGACGAAGGCAATCAGACCCGTGCCCTTAATATCGTGCGGGATACCGACCACGGCGGACTCCGCCACGTCCGGGTGCTCGACGAAGACGCTCTCCAGTTCTGCCGTGCCGATGCGGTGGCCCGAGACATTGACTACGTCGTCGACCCGGCCAAGGATCCAGATGTAGCCATCCTCATCCCGGCGGGCCCCGTCACCGGGGAAGTAATAGCGGCCGCCCCATTTGCTCCAGTAGGTATCCTTGAACCGCTGTGGGTCACCGTAGATGCCACGGAGCATGCCGGGCCAGGGCTTTTTGATGGCGAGTATACCGGCCGGAACTTCCTCGCCCTCATCATTCAGAATGGCTGGCTCGACCCCAAAAAACGGCACCGTCGCGCAGCCGGGCTTCGTCGGGGTGGCTCCCGGCAGCGGTGTCAGCATGTGCCCTCCAGTCTCGGTCTGCCACCAGGTATCGACGATCGGGCAGCACTCGCCGCCGATCATTTTATGATACCACATCCAGGCTTCCGGGTTAATCGCTTCGCCCACCGTCCCCAGCAGACGCAGCGAGGAGAGATCCTTCCCGTCCAGCCAATGATCGCCCCATTTCATGAAGGCACGGATCGCGGTGGGAGCGGTATAAAAGATCGTCACTTTGTATTTGTCGACGATCTCCCAGAAGCGTCCCTCGTCGGGGTGGTTGGGTGCGCCCTCATACATGACCTGGGTCACCCCGTTTTGCAGGATACCGTAGACGATATAGGTGTGCCCGGTAATCCAGCCGACGTCGGCCGTGCACCAGTAAATATCGTCCGGCTTGAGATCGAATACATATTTCGATGTGAGATAGCTGTAAACCTGATAGCCCGCCGTGGTGTGCATAATGCCCTTTGGCTTGCCCGTCGTGCCACTCGTGTAGAGAAGGAAGAGCAGGTCCTCGGCTTCCATTTCCTCTGCCGGGCATTCGTCACTCACATCGGCCACTAGCTCGTGATACCAGCTGTCGCGCCCGGCCTGCATGGGGCAGTCAACCGGATGCTCTTCGCCCCGCTTGACCACGATGACGTCTTTCACGCAACCACAGTCGGCGACTCCCTCGTCGACAATTTTTTTCAGCTCAAGCATTTTGCCCCGGCGGTAACCGCCGTCGCCCGTGATGACCATGCAGGTCTCGCTATCCAGCACCCGATCCCGGATGGAATCGGCAGAGAAACCGGCAAAGACCACCGAGTGGACGGCACCGATCCGCGCACAGGCCAGCACGGCCACCGCCAACTCCGGAACCATGGGCAGGTAGATGGCAATCCGGTCGCCTTTTTTGATACCCTTTGTTTTTAAAACATTGGCAAATCGGCAAACTTCCCGGAGCAGTTGCGCATAGGAGATATCGCGGGCATCCCCGGGCTCCCCCTCCCAGTGGATAGCGACTTTGTCGCCACGCCCCTCCGCGACGTGGCGGTCGAGGCAGTTGTAGGACAGGTTTGTGCGGCTACCCTCAAACCACTTGAAAAACGGCGCTTCGGAGTCGTCGAGAACGGTATCCCACTTTTTAAACCAATGAAGTTCGTCGGCAGCCTCCGCCCAAAATGCCTCGGGATCCTGCAAGCTCTTTTCGTAGAGTTTCCGGTAGGCTTCTTCTCCACTGATATGCGCATTTTTCACAAAATCCGCATTGGGTGAAAATTTGCGGTGCTCGTGTGAGACCGACTCCATGGAAGTATTGTCAGTAGTCATTTTTCTTGGATGGGGTGAGTGGCAATGGGTTCGCCTTATCGTTTTAGTTATCGAAACTTATAGCACAAACCCAAGCCGCTCGGGCGGGCAGGTCAATAGATTTTGATTATCTTTGAAAGCTGTTGACAACTCCGATTCGGGAAACCTTCCTCTACGGCTTGCTTGCGCCGTAGATGCGTCTTATTACCGATGGAAAACTTTGCAGATCAATGCCTCGACATGGCCCAATCCATTTTGGGTCAAAATTTGGAATCAATCACTGAGCAGGGCACAGTGACGCCGCTTGCGGGAGAACCCAGCCGCCTGGACGAGCCGGGACACGCCGCTCTGGCAATCGGTGAGTATTACCGTGCGACAAACGAAACCACGCTGGGCGACTTCGATCTGATCGATCTGGCGGCCCGCACCGTTACCGCACAGGCTTTCAGCCCCGAGGAGGTGGAAAACGGCCTGGCCTACGCCGCGCTCGGCCTCCTCTCTTTCAGCCCGGCTAAAGATC
Organism: Verrucomicrobiota bacterium; assembly: GCA_009908325.1. Classification (GTDB taxonomy): domain Bacteria; phylum Verrucomicrobiota; class Verrucomicrobiia; order Opitutales; family Coraliomargaritaceae; genus Thalassobacterium. The sequence continues at coordinate 6,594 of JAAAPI010000158.1, forward strand.
GCAACGCGGTCTGGGAGCGACTGATGGAGCCCACCCGCGACCAACTCGACAAACTACTGCTCGAGCGCAGCGATTACGAAAATCACTTCCAGGCCTTCAATATCGCGAAGGCAGTGACCCGCTTCAGCCTCGGTCTTTCAAAAAAAGACGAAACCGGTCGCCTGATTGATCGCTTTCTGGAGCGCATCAGCAATAAGTCGTCGACTGGCTATTTTGACGATTCTGCCGGGGAAGACAGCCGCCTCGGTGGTGCCTTCGATATTTACGGCATACTCAGCTTTGTTTTCATTCGTCAATCGCTCCAGTTGCACGCCAACCTGCATCTGCGCGAGCGGAAGCTCCCCAGCCTACGCTCTTACTCGGAGAAGTATCTGAAGCTGATTCTTGACATTGCCCGTCAGGATGGGGTCGGCTGGGCCTACGGTCGCTCACTGGGTGCTTACGGTCAAATGCACTGTATTAGCCTCATCCTGCAGGCGCTCCGCGACGGGTGGATCGCCGGCGACCAACGCGATCTTTACGTCGACACAATTCGCCGCCTCTTCATGAATTTCTTCGTCACCTACCTCGACCAGGAGAGCGGTGCCCTGGTTATCCGCGACGAAGAGCGGAACACCGTGCCCTACCACACCACGCGCATGGCCAACTTCGATGCCGCGCGCTACCTTTGCCAGTGGTCCCGCCTCGCCCGCTCGGCGGGTGGCAGCGCCGCACCCTCAGCCGCCGTGCCGGCAAGAAGCGTTCGCCGCTATGTCAGCTTCGATAAATCACACCGCAAGGAGCAGGGCCTCTTCGTTTATCAGGATCCGGAGTCGGGCCTCGCACTACAGCTGCCTCTCGTCGCCTCCAGCAAACTCGGCAAAGGCACCTGCGACTACCTCGCCTTTCCCCACGCACCGGGTATCTTTGACTGGCCGGTCGATCAATACCTCCCCATCATGCAGCCGGAGCTTACTTTCGGCGAAAAAGTGGTCGTGCCCTCTTTCTACGGCAAAAATTGCACCACCAGCATGGGTTTGCACAACGCCCTCAATTTCAAATACGAGCAACCGGAGCTCATCACAAAAGACGAAGAAATCGTCAACGGCCTCGGCAGTTGCAAAGTCTCCTGGTCTTTCCTCAAGACAAAGATCACCTGCGAATTCTGCTTCACCGTGAAACAACAGGTCACGCTCGACAAAATGCGCTATATTCTCGCCATCGCGGCCCCCCACAGCCGCTACCGGGTCGGCACCGCGTTCACTCTGGGCGAAGGCGGTCATGGCACGGAGGTCATCAAAGACGACTTTCAGGCAGAGTGGAAAGAGCTCGAAGTCGTCACCGAAGATCCGAATATGCGCACCTACTACGGCAACCTGCACTACCTGCAAATTCTCCAGCGCGACCGCCCACTCGTCATGCGCCCCGGCACCCAATACCGGCTCGCCCTGTCCTTCGAGCCCGACATCGCCTTTGCCGACGAGTAAACACGTGCTCTCCATCCGCATCATACCCTGTCTTGACGTCCACGACGGACGCGTCGTCAAAGGCGTCAACTTCGTCAATCTAATTGACGCGGGCGACCCGGTCGAACAGGCCAAAGCCTACGAGCAGCAGGGTGCGGATGAACTGGTTTTTCTCGACATCACCGCTTCCAGCGACCAGCGCAATACCATGGTCGACGTGGTCGAGCGGACCGCTTCGGAATGCTTCATGCCGCTCACTGTCGGCGGCGGATTGCGCACCGTGGAGGACATCCGCAGGATGCTCAACGCCGGTGCCGATAAGGTCAGCCTGAACACCGCCGCTATCCTCAATCCGGATTTGATCCGCGACTCCGCTTCCCGCTTCGGCAACCAGTGCATCGTTGTCGCCATCGACGCCAAGCGTATGCCCGATCAACCGGGCAAGTGGGAAGTTTACACCCACGGCGGACGCAAACCTACGGGCCTCGACGCCATCGAGTGGGCCCGGAAAGTCGTCTCCCTTGGTGCCGGAGAAATCCTCCTCACCAGCATGGATGCCGACGGCACCAAGGCCGGCTTCGACAACGCTCTCAACCGCGCCGTCAGCGAAGCGGTGGCAGTTCCCGTTATCGCATCCGGCGGAGCCGGCACCCTCGACCATCTATCGGACGCCATCATCGAGGGCAAAACCAGCGCCGTCCTGGCCGCGTCCATTTTTCACTTCGGCACCTACACGATTGAGCAGGCCAAAAAACATCTGGCGTCCAAGGGTCTACCAGTGCGTTTGTGATGGCCCAACAAAAGACGAATGGTGCTCCCGCTGAGATTCGAACTCAGATTTGCGGCTTCGGAGACCGCTGCTCTATCCATTGAACTACGGGAGCCCTTGCGAAGTCTCTAAGGTCCACGCCTCCTTTCCGTGGGTCAATCCGAAAAAGTCGGAATTCGCGCGGGCAAGCCGTAGGCATTTTTCAGCCGTCAGCCATACTGGGCACAGTGCGCGTCCGCGACGCGTTGCAAGTCTTCGATCTGGTTGACCTGCCCGAGGGCACCGCGAATTTTCCGCGATCCTTCCATACCTTTGGTCAAGGCGATGAACTTCGGGCGCATCCAGCGCAGGTCATTATGCCGTGCCTCGCGGAAAGGACGGGCCATGATCCGACGGGTGTAGTCAATAATGGTCGCCCAGCGCTCGGCGATGCCGGGCGGTTCCGGCACCTCGCCGTGCGCGAGGTAGTGCTTGATATCTCGGAAAATCCAGGGATACCCGAGCGCAGCACGCCCGATCATGAGTCCGGCGCAGGCCGTTTGCTCGCGAATGCGGATGACCTCTTCGGCGCTGTTGATGTTGCCGTTACCAATCACCGGGATGGTCAATTCGGAGGCCACCTCGGCGATGACTGGCCAGTTGGCCTCGCCGCGATAGCCCTGCACCTTCGTGCGCCCGTGGATAGCCAGCGCCTGAGCGCCCTCGCCCTCCACGATGTGTCCGACCTCTTTGGCTACGATATGGTCGTCATCCCAACCGGTGCGGATTTTGACCGTCACGGGTGTATCCGGTATGGCGCGAACAACAGCCCCGGTGACCCGCCCAAGCTTTGCCGGGTTGCGCAGCATCGAGGAGCCCGCGTCCATACAAATCACGCGGTCCGCCGGGCACCCGAAGTTAATATCGATAAAATCCGGGCGCAAACGCTCCACCAGCATCCGCGCAGCGGCCGCCATGGACGATGGGTTCGACCCAAAAATCTGCACCCCCATGGGGCGCTGTGCCTCCGTAAAGTCAACCGTCTCCCAGAGCTTGGGATCGTCCCGCGTCAGAGCATCCGCCTGGACAAACTCGGTGACCATGACATCGGCACCCTGCGCCTTGCAGAACTCGCGGAAAACAATATCCGTGAACCGTGCCATGGGCGCAAGGTAGAGCGGGAAGCGTCCATTTTGAAACCAGGGGAGCCAATCCGGTTTGCCCGGACTAAGCTCGCTAACGCCCGCGCCCCGACACGGGTTGCCACCTTCGTCCATTGTTTTGTTAAGCTTGGGTTTCATGGATTGATCTTCCTCGCTAAAGATAAGAAGAAAGGCATACTTGCACCACCGTCAAAATCTATTGCATAGCCGGTTGCAAATCCAAGCGACTTTCTGTGTCGGTCTGAAACCTGCTCCAGGACCAATCCCGCAATCATATCCAAGCTTAACCCGCCGCGGCGGGGGCGGATCGGCTCTCCTTGTAACACCTTTCCATGGCCGCTTTTGCAGAGCCCTTCGAACAAACGCTGGGCGCGATGCTCCGCGGGTTTTCCTTTGCGGCGGTCGCCTTGCCGGAAAGCGATGATGTCGTGCTATTCTACGCACTGCAAGTGACCACCACGCCGTGGGACTGATGATTACGGTGGAGGATTGATTTTGAGGGTCGGGTCCGAATGTTGCTAACTTAAGGATCCAGCGCCACGTAATCGTAATCATGCTTCCGGGTAGAGCGGCCGGTTGCCCGACCGCGCCCCCGCAGACCCGGACGGGCGCGATTAACGCATCCGGTTCCTCAG
>JAAAPI010000086.1 GCA_009908325.1 Verrucomicrobiota bacterium
ACCCCCAAACCTCTTCAAGCAAAGATTAAGAAAATACAGGAAGAAGAGATCTTTTTAGAAGTTCACTGAAGAATATGCAGAAGAACATCCACTTTCAGATCGCCAGCTTTACACCACTTCTAAAACGCCGCTGACAGCTAGATGGATACTACAACATACCTTACCCTTTGGGACTTTCTTAAAGAATTTATTGTTAAAAAACCGTAAAAATCTTCTCCGATATTTTAGGAACATCTACACATGAGTTAAGGCGAGGCATTGGTCTGATCAGTGCTCCAAAGCACCTCTACGATCGGAATGAGCCATGAGTCTTTGGCTCTGGCATTGTCGCCCTGATTGTCCTCTCTCAGGCGGGTATGCATACAGCTGATGCGGACTTCCTTGATCTGGTCGAGGCGTGGTAGCCATTTTTCCGCGCCTTGCCTCGAAAGTCGTGCCAGCTTTATACCTTTCTCGTCGGTCAGGAATACATGCGTTGTGCTCCCAACTTTTGATGCTTCCGACTCGAATTGAACCAGATCGCCAATTTGTGCCCTTTGAAGGGCGCGGGCCTGCGGGCTCGCTGCCCCAAAGAAAGCGGCGTAGCTGATATAGAGTTCGTCGAGGTTGATGATAGCGTAGTCATTTTCCAACAATGTCGGATCCTCGATGGTCGCCCGTGCTTCGGACCGCTGAACCAAGACATCCGGAATTTCCCCGATGAAGCGGTTGTTGGAGGATTGCAGGGAAAACAGTGTCAGGCTCTTTTTTGCCCGGGTGACTGCTACATAGTAAAGACGCCGGGCTTCTTCGAGTTGATCTATTGTTCGACAGCCCTCCGACCACTGACCATCCAGGATGATGATGTTGTCAAATTCGAGCCCTTTGACTTTGTGTGCCGTGGTCAGGACCACCCCGGATCCGACGATGCCGCGGCGCTTGTATTCGAAGAGTGCGTCGTAGAAAAAATCCAGGATATCTTCACACAGCACTTCATTTTGACCGGTCTCACCGTAAAACTCGGCACCGATCTGTTCCAGGATTCGGCCGACGGGACGTTCCAGGAAATCCGCTCCCAGTTGTTTGCGCAGTTTTTTGAAGGCAGCTTCCCCGTTGAGGAGCTTGCCCGAATTCTTTTTTAAATATTCAAGCCATTGGTGGACCTCTTTCACCCTGGTGAGGTTGGGCACGGCTTGGTTCCCCACGACGGAGCAAGGGATTTTTGCCCGGTCCAGGGCAATCCTTATGGGAACCAACTCCATGTTCGTTCTGGCCACGATGCAGCACTGCTCGGGGCGGTGTCTTTCGCTTAGCCCTAAATATCGCCTGACCTCGTCAACGCATGCGTAGGCCTGTTCAAGACGATCCTGAGTCGTTTGAATATGGACCTTCCCTTTGGTCAACGGATCAATCTCTTCGAGAATCCCGCCCGCGGGCTCGTGCGAACGAAGGGCATCAATCCTGATTGGATGTTTGGTCTTCATCCGATCCTGGTTGCTGGCGATAATGGCGTTCCCCGCGGCGATTATGTTTTTGGTCGAGCGGTAGTTTTCGACCATGTGGTGAACCGCGACTGGCTTGGGGGATTTAGAGTCGGTATCGTAAGCATAATCCTTCCGGTAGCGACGGATGTATTCAACATTGGCGCCGTTGAATTGGTAGATGCTTTGATCATCGTCACCCACAGCTAAGATCTTCAGCCGGTTTTCACTCTCTTGGGCCGATTTCCCCGCCAGGAGTGAGACGAATTCGTAGGCGGTTGGGTCAATATCCTGATACTCATCCACCAGGATATGGGATAGGCTCCCCAATATCCGCTGCCTGCTGAGCTCCGCGTCAATATCCGTAGCGTCTGCTTCACCTTTCAGCATGCGGATTGCCTCGGGGATGATCTCTTCAAACTTTAGACCCGGCGAGTCCTCTTCGACCCCCACCTGTGCCATGGTTCGCCCGAGTAGGCGGAGTGCGAGGCCATGGAAGGTCTGAATAATGACGCCTGCCGCATCTCTGCCCACCAATCTCCAAATGCGCCTTCTGAGTTCGACCGCCGCATGGCGGTTAAAGCAGAGGACAATAATGGAAGCCCGGTGAACCCTTCTGACTCGGAGTAGCCAAGCGCAGCGGTGGGCGATGACCATCGTTTTGCCGGACCCCGGCCCGGCCAGCACCATATCATTCTGCGGTCCGTCAGACATGACGATTTCTTTTTGGACCTGATTCTTATCCAGTGACTCGACGATTTTGTTATAGGAGTCGATGCCGGTCGCCAGTTGGAGCACCGTTCTTTGCTCCTTGGTGGTGAAGTATTTCCTTACGAATGCCGTCCGCTCCATTTCAAAATAATCCCGGATGAACTGCACATGTGCCTGTTCGCCTCTGCGGATCGCCTGATTCGCGTATTCACCGACGATGTGGACTTGTAGTTGGCGGTCTTTGTAGTGCAGGGCCTGCGCCTCGAAGTGCTCCTTGTTAAACCTTCTTTTCCTGCCGTTCCGCTTGCCGTCATTGACCAGATTGATGGTCATGGCAGAGGTAATCAAAGCCCGTCCCTGTTGCAGGGAGATGACTTCATTCTCGTGCAACCACAGCAGCACATACTGGAGGACCTCTTCCAGGTTGAGGTGCTTTTGTTCCTCACCGACCTGCGCTTTGAGAGTGCCCTGCAGCGCTTCCTCGGAAAATTCGTAGAGCCCCTCGGCATCTTCAAAGGCCACGGCTTCCTTTGAGATGATGAATTTCAACACCTCCCGGGCGATTTCCAGTCGTTGTAGGCTCTGTTTTCGAAAGACACTAAAGTCCTCTTGGAAATAAATATTCAGGTAGCCGTTGGACTCGGTGCAGTTCATTTGCGTCCGATCCCCACTCAACCATTCCCCATCCCGGCTGAGAAAATAGAACACCCGTTTCACCTTCTTCGGATCAGATGGGACATCGTGGCGGAGTAGAATCTCATTCTGCCGCCGAATCGAAACCCGCAACTTGCCATCCTGGTCCGGGAAGGACTCCTCCACTTCCTTCAGGATTGCTTGCTCATGCACTTCAAGCCCGTCCATGAGCCGGGTGACCTTCTGCGGTTTAACCAAGGCGCTGTAGAGGAGGTCTTTTTTGAGGAGGCCTACTTCCGGCTTTGCCATCGAATTGAGTGTCCTAAAAACCAGGGTGGTCAGGCTACTGACCCTTTCCCCGTGGGCATTCAGCCTCTCGAACATGAGTCCCATCTCATCCAGCGCGGCCAGATGCGAAACCTGCACGTTTTCGTCATCCTGCTCATCCAAAAAACAGCGGACCACTGAAATCCACAGCTTCTGGACATCGACCGGCACACGGGCACGAGCGATTTTCGCACGTGCTTCGTCGAGACTTGAAACCAGTAGCCTCGCTTCAAAAACCCTGGCCCGATTCTCGGTGCGTTCGAGGAACTGCTGGTCCTCCAGGATGTTGATCGCCGTCTTGATTTTTGTGTCATCCAGTTCCTCCCCGTCTCCGAGCAGGTTGAAACTTGAGCCGATTCTTTCTTTAATCTCGTCACTGCTTACGGTGATGGTTCCGGTCTGATCGGGCTTCGCCGAGTAAACCGCCCCCCAGATCTTTTGCATGTCACGAAGATCCAGCTGCGACATGTGGTTCATCGAGAATTGGGTTTCCAGATCCTGAGGTTCATAGAGCAGGATACATTCTGCGGCTTCCCCGTCCCGCCCGGCTCGTCCCGCCTCCTGCAGGTAGTTTTCCAAAGAGCCGGTCGCATCAGCATGAATGACCTTTCGGATATCCGGCTTATCAACCCCCATGCCGAAGGCATTTGTGGCAACAATGATGGGCACCGATTTGGCCGTCAAAAATTGATCCAGCACATCCTTTTTCGTCAGACCGGCTTCTTCCCCGGAATCCCCCAAGGTCTTCTCATTCTTCAAGCCTCCATGAAATGGAAGTACCGGCCAGTTGAGTTTGGCCAGCCATTCGTAAATTTCAATGACCCGCTTGCGGGTGGCTGCAAAGATAACAATCGCACCCTTTTGAATGCAGCTGTCGACGAAGGATCTGTAGATGGCCTCGTCCTCTTCATCAGGGATCGTCCCATAGAATTCTTCCAACAAATCCCGGATCCGCTGTGGCTTGTCCGAGCGCTCCACCGCCTCAACCCGATAGTTCAGATTCGTCCGCTCCGTGCCACCATCCAGTAGTTGCAATTCCTGCCTCAAATTGGTGCGGAAGTGCTCGATGAGCTCCCCCTTGACATCCTCTTTCGCGGTTGCCGTGACACAAATGACTGGCGGCGGCTCAATATTCTGCTGTTCGGACAGTTTTTTTATGAACTTGCTGGCGTAGAGGTAATCGACCCGGAAATCATGGCCCCATTTCGACAAACAGTGGGCCTCATCGAAGATCCAGTAGGCAATTTCACGGCACTCGATTGCCTTCTTAAAGGCAGTCGACCGCAACTGCTCCGGGGAAACATAGAGTAAACCCACATGCCCCATGCGGATATCCCGTAAGCAATACTTCCTCTCGACCGGTGTCAGCAGGCCATAGAGCGCCGCCGTGTGTTGGATGCCACCCTTATCCTTCAAATTCTCCACTTGGTCCCGCATGAGGGATTGGAGCGGCGATATGACGATGCTCAGCGCACCCGTTGCATCATAGCGGTGAAGGGCCGGGATTTGGAAACACAGCGACTTGCCTCCCCCGGTCGGAAGAATACCCAGCACCGATTCACCTTTCATTGAGGTCGAGACGATGGCTTCCTGTAGACTCAGGTCCGGACGGCCCCGCACCGCTGGAACCGGCCGAAAGCCCGGGAAGCCGAAATATCGCTTCAGGGCTGCGGTGGGGGCGTGCGTTTTCCGGCAATAGCTGCACTCGGCAGACTGGCAGGGCTCGGCCCTTAATTTCCTCAGATACGGTCGAATCTGGGGAATCTGATGACAGACCCAATAGGGAATACTGGAGCGCCCGACAGCCGACTGGAGCCAGGCATGGATATAGGCCAGGACAAGCGGGCCATTGACGCCTTCGATGACTTCTAAAGATTCCACACAACAGTGCTCACTGTTCTGCTCCTTGAAAACTTCCAGCAGGTGCCGGCTCGAAATCTCTGTCAGAGGAATGGGCTGACTGCCATTGCTACGGAGTAAACTCTGAAAAAGAGCGGCCATCCCCGGCAGATCCGCTAAATGGAAGGCGTAAGCGTAGAGAGTCAGATCCTCTGCTTTCAGCCCCCTGAGGCGGTTACAAATGTCGTTGAGGAGCTGTTTGCAAGAAAGACTGTCCTGCACCGGATCGTTCCGGCTTTCTTTGACCAGCTTGTCCTCCTTGGTCAGGTGATGATACGGGCTTGTCGGATAAGCGATCGGTGACAGATAGAGGGTGTCGATGACTTTCTCCGTATAGCCTTGCGGCCCGTGTAACTGCGCCAGCTGCGGCAGGTCGTGGCCAATTATGTTATGGCCACACAGATATTCGGCCGATTCAACCCAGTCCCGGAAGACCGGCATCTTTCCTTTCACTTGTTCCGAGTTCCGGGCCCGCAGCGGAGCATGTTCCCCAAGTAGAGCACCAATGGCGAAAATGGTCCCGTCGTCCCCGCATTCCAGATCGAAGAATACGGTTCTATCGGTGATGATTTTAGGGGCCAAAATCATGCTTAATTCGCATTGAGACCGATGGCCCGGCTCCCGTGCTTTTGCTTTTCTAGAGCCTCGATGCGGATGACATCACGCTCAGACATGGTGGTGGAGACGGTTCGGACGATGGACCATTGGAAGTTCTTTGGGTCACGTCCTTTGAGCAGCGTATTGCCGCCGTGGCCGGTTTTGGCGTAATGCTGCCAGCGTCCCCAAAGGCCGCCGCTTCCGTAGGCCGAGCCGATGTAGATTTTGCCGTCCGAGAGATCAACGATGCGATAGATTCCAGCATTGGCTTTGAGAGCGGCTTGCCAGTCGCGGTGGGCCCGAGGGTCGGCGAAGATTGCTTTCAGTGAGTCGTGGCGTAATAAAACCTCCTGGTAGCCGGGAAAAAGAGTGGAAACGGAAGCCGGAAGGATTTCGTAAATATCGAGGTCCTTTTTTTGGTGCCAACCCCGGGTGCTCTTCCACTGGACGATGAGACGTTTGCGGTAACTTTGGTATTCAGTCAGTTCTCCCAGGTCGTAATAGATACGGGGGACCTTGTCTTTGTGTGCTTCCAGTAACCAATCCGGCATCCCCGCCCAGTCGGATTTACGAAAAGGCCGGGAGCCTCTCACGCGGTAAGCTCCGTAGAATTCTGCCTTATTATTTTCCAGCCCGAGAAAAGAGAGAATTACCTTGCAGCGATGAAAGGGGTTCACGGTGGGGACTTGCTCTCTCTGGTAGCGATCAAAATGGCCCTCTGCGACGATACGCTTGATTGACCGGTTGAGATGATCGACGTGGCGCACGAGTTTGATCTCGTCTTCGGAGGCGTCGAGACCGTCGGCTTGGAAGAGTTGTTTTACGGTGAGCATTGGTCAGCCTCGTTCTAGAATTTTGGTTACAACAGTCATCACTTCATTCTCATAGCCTTTGGCGGCAAGACTGCGTATCCTATTGGCGATCCATTCTGGTGTATAGAGCCGCCATCCTTTGGAATCAAAGTGCGCCTGCAGTGCCGATTCGTGGTTCGCGTAAATTTTTCCAGCAGCTAAGCAAAGTTCCGGTTTGGGCAACGGAGCGGTAATGAGTCCATCTCGCTTCATCTGCTCAACAAGTCGTTTACGGGTCAGTTTGAAGAGCGCCTCATTCGTGAACATTTTGTAGCGCCTCTTGTAACGATGCCCGTCCTCGGTGAAGGCCCGATGGCCCACACCCTGTGAATCGAGGTAACTTTTGCACTCGATCATGAGCAATTCATTTTCAGCAGGACGGTAGGCAATAATGTCGATTTCGGGTCGTGGCATGCTGGCATTGTTAAGGTCTCTTTTGTCCTGTTTGCTCAGGTCCACTTTATATCCAATGATAGTCCAGTAGCCTTCATCCTGAAAGACCTTGGAAACGATGTGTTCGAATGCGTCCATGATGCTGTTATACTTTGTTTACTACCGGTATAGACGGCCCTTAACCGTAAAAGCGTTCTCATTCACCTGAAACATTGGAGTTAGATTATCCTCCACCTCTTTATGGGGATGCCCATGGTGACTTGGCTCTGAGCAGGTGACCTTCATGCAGCAATAAGGGAACTGTGTTCCGACTTCATGGCACCAGTTCTTTCGGGAGCCATGATGCATGACTTGAAGCACAGAAATAGCCTTCCACCTTTCGTCACCAAGGTGTTTTTTTAGTTCATCAATCCTTTCCGGTGTATTGAGAAAACCGTCTCCCGTATACAACTGGCTTACGATTCGAGCCCCGGAAGCATAGTGACGCCTGTTACTACGCATCCACAAGCGCGACATATACTTCTTGGTGCCATATATGCCGTAAATTCTAGGGTTCTTCCAGATGTTATAAATTGGGCCGCAGTAAAGAAACAATGAGATGTCGTTTCTACTTGGCCCATCACCCCCGAAGGTTGAATCATATAGTCCCCTCAACTTCCTGATCGTATCAGGCTGATTCGAGAGTAACTCATTCTTCAGACGAATGACCTGATCCGAAAAGCGCCTCGGGATGGAATGAGTTCTTTCTTCGTTGTATGGCACGAACTCCCAAAAGGGAGTTATCGTGATTCCTGAATCAGGGTGAAGATATTCTACCTGTGTTTGGCCTGCACCCGTTGCAATTGGCTGGTCAGCATGCCGGACCAAAGTATCGTCTTCCGGAGGTTTTATTTCATGAGAATATTGAGGCTCTAGCCTAAATTTCATCTCATCAATTTCCGGTCCTCCAGGTGGATATTCGTTGTCTGGTTCGAGTGGTGGGTTCCCGCTGCTTGGAGGAACAAATACAATACGGTCAATCCCCTTGGATGCCCGTTGGGCCAGATAACTCGCTGGGTCGATCAGAAAATCGAGAAATTCTTCAGTATTTTCACCCGGATCACTGCTAAAGGCGATGAGTAGGCGTTCTGCTAAATTCATGTAGGGCAGCAATAGCATCTTTACCCTAAACCTATCGAGAAGCTGAACAACTCCGTTGACGTGATCTTCGTCGAAATGTGATAGTGTCAAAAGGTCGATCGTATCGGTCTTACGCCCGACTCTTCCAAGTTCATCCAGTGAATGGTCCAGGTTCTCTGCCTTTGACCCAAAAGCACCTTTAGAATTAGTGCCACAATCATAGACCCACAGATACATAGGTTTTTGCTTATAAGGATCAAGTAAGGCACCGGATGTGAAAAGTCCCTGGCCAACACCGTAGTAATGATAGCGAAAGCGGATATAGCTCATAATTTCAGGTATTCTGGTGGTTCGTCGGCTGCAGTGATGTGTTAGGTTCAAACATTCACCGGTGTATCGTAGATTAGTGTATACATTACTTCTATTCCGGTCTTCGCCATGTAGGATAACTCCTCCTCGGCATTTTTAGTATTAGTGTGTAAATGTTCGTCATCGAAAGGTTTGTTCACATGAACCCATTGATTTCTATATGCCCGCAGGCTGTTGAGCCTTAGCTTGTCTCCCTCATTAAGTTTAGAGCGCTCAATTAGTCGACGAAAGTTTCTGATATTGGGATCCTCTAACCTCAGGAGCGTTTCAATAGTCGCGGTTGTTGTTAAAATTGAAGCTATATCAAGATGGTGTAGAAACGCTTCAATTGCATCATAAGACAATTTCGTTACCCATTCAGATGCTGGATCTGGAGCCCGTAGTTCAATAATCCGTTCCCACTCTTCTACTAATTTATCGCGGTTTTGATGATGCATAAAAAGAGAAAACGGTATTATGTATAGATAGAAAACTGTGTTTCGAGTTTAGTGCCGTAAGCATGAAGATTCAGATTGCAACAAGTTCGTTGCGGGGTAATCGAATCCGTTTAAGTGCTCTGAATGATCTAATTTCTTCTGCTCTTACATAACGATAGGACTGAGGAGCAACGAATCCAAGAAACCTTGCACGAAGTTGTTCCAAACTGCGCGGGTGTGCGTATTCCCAAACGTCTAGAATTTCTAACGCAAAAGCGATTTTTTGGCCGCTGTAGTAATTGTCAAATGTCCGCTTGTTCACCCCGGCAAGCTCTCTGACAGTCGCCCATATCTGCGAAGGCGACCCTGCCCATACCTGCCCTACTCGAAATCCACCTCGGAGCTCTTTTACGGGACTTGAGACGTAAACATAGACATCCCGATCCTGGATGCCTTCAGAGATGCGTCGGCGCAGTTCAGCAGTTTTTAACCCACTGAAAATTAGATCCGCATAATTAGGCTTAAGCGATATCAGCAAAGGAGTTGTCTTTATATTATTCATGATGAGAAGCCGGTGTCGTAAATTTTTGTAAGCGTGCTGAAAGGGATGCAGGATGGAGACTGTAGCGATTCGGAGATGCCGTCTTCTTGCAATATGCCTCGCATTGTAGTTAAGTTGATTGGCCGACGAAAGAGAAAGGTCCTTGAGAATTTCAATGCCATGATCTCCTTCGTGGTGTCTTCCCCGCACATTGCGTAAAGGTCCCTCCATTCCAATACACCGAATTTTCGGTATTTTCGGAACAATTCCTTCGGCTTGTCGATTTGAACCTCGTCCAAGTGTGAAATGCCAATGATGGCCTGTTTGTCACCGCTTACATACCAAAGTATACGGGCGGGAGCCCGAAGCATTTTATGGCGACTTTTCGCCCTATAGTAGACGTTTTCCCACCTTAAGAGCGCGGTCCCGTTGCTCCCAAACAGATCATTTGCAGCTTGGTCATGGTCGATTAAACCCATAGCAAACGATGGTTTTATCGGGACTAGAAAGTTTGGAAGTTCCGGGCTCGATAACAGCGGAGCGCATACTTGTTCCAGTTCCAGATCGGAAAGCTGACAAAGCGGTTCCTTCAGTTCCGGAAAGCCTTTAGTTAATCTGGCTTCAATGGATGCGCGATCAGCATGCTCGCATGAAACAAATTTAACCCACCCATCACTTAAATTCAGGAACTCCATTCGCCGTAGTATCGGTGCCAATACTGCAGAATGGCCTTTTTCCTTGAACTCGACGGCAGAGCACTTCCGCTCGACTGCGAAAGAGAGCGTATCTGCCAAGATGAAGCTTCCAAATATACCCGCGTCAGACGCCCGGGAAAGTCGAGCCAAAGGAACGCTCAAGGAATTGACTTCACCCTTTAAATTTAGAACCCGTATCGCAACGGGCTTGCCCTCGGATTGCAACAACTGGAAATGATATGTCAGTGGCTTGGCAAGAAAGGCTCTTAGAGTCTCAAGCAAGGCACCTTTCTTTTCGCCGGTCTCTTGAAATGGGGCAAGGTCGATTGCCGATAAATCTTCGCCCTTAATCCTCTGCCATTTTAGCGTAAGTCCGGATACGAGAGAAGGAGAATAAGTCTCTTTTTCCGCCATCTCGTGCATGTGACTGACCAAGTCGGTCGGATGAACGACGGTCACACCAGTTGCAGCCTTAATTTCGCCCGCCTTATTGAGAACCTTTTCGTCCTTCGTTACGAAGGTATTCACCTCGGATGCAGCAATTTTAGCAATATGCTGAATGTCTGATCTATCACTGATTCGCTCATGCGGTAATATCTCAATCAGGAGTTTATAAAAATCCTCGGCTAATTTCGCATTATGAGTTATGCGGGGCATCCCCTTGGCGCGTTCAAGAGACCGCCTGCGAATTTGGTCATCTGGTTGCCGGTCGATTTCAACAAAAAGTTCGTCGGTTACCCACAAATTAAGTGTGTCCAAAAGGAAGTCGTTGAGCAGTCCCTTTGAAATTTCTGAGCTAGGGTTCTCTTCTTCATCAAAATCGTAAAAGATATGAGCGTCTATACCCACATCCATCACGTCGTCGGTTGTATCGGCCTTCCATAGGCCGAGTTCATCATCGTCAGAAATTCGGTAGCACCATAGAGTCAAGGGAAGGCCTTCAGCAGAACGCCCTGGCTTTTCGTCGATGGGGATGAAACCTAATGCCCTCCATGTTTTGGTTCTTCGTAAATTCTTGTGAGGAATCAGGGTTTGAGGTCGAGTTTGCCGCATTGGAACAAGATGGCGACCCTGTAGTTTTCAAAGTTCCTAAAGCCTCTGGCATTTGCTTTGATGCTTTGGATGACACCATTGAAGCCTTCTGTAGCCGCATTGGTAATGCGGTGCTTCAGATATGTGATGATGTTTTCAAAATGTTCGTTAATCATCTTTGCCACCCGCTTGACGGGTTCGAGTTTGCTGCGGCGGGCCCAGCCATACCACTGCTTGAAGAACTTCCGCGCACAAGCGGGATAGCGGTAGTCCCAGAAGTGGTCGAAGGTTTCCTTGATGGCGTGAGCACGCCCCACTTTCAGTCCCAGCGATTGTAGTTCTGTGAAACGGACTTGCATCTCTTCGCTGAGATTCTCAAAGCCCGTCAGCCAGAGATATTTGCTCTTCTTCAGCGTGTCATCTTTCTGGCTGGAGAGTATTTTGTGCTCTTGCCTGCGCACTTTGTCGATGGCCTGGTTCAGGTGTTGGCTGATGTGGAAGCGGTCATGCACGATATCCGCACCAGGAACATGCGACTCGGCTGCTTTGATGTAGGCCCGCCACATATCCATGGCGATCGCTTTTACCCCCTTTAGCTGCTCTTCAGTTAGCCCTTCAAAGAGCTTGTCGCATGCCGACTCGTCCCGGCCCTCGGCGACGTCCAGAACCCGACTGCGATCCAAATCGGTCAATATACTGATGTAGTTGTGCCCCTTGCGAAAACTCTTCTCATCGATGCCCAAGTGCTGAACAGGTGCGGCCTCCCTGCGCTTTAGGCCCCTGGCCACCGCACGCCGCTTGATCTGGTTGATTTGGTGCCAGTCCATGCCCATTAGCTCGGCGGCAGCTTTCACGCTGGAGCAGGCCTTCAGGACATCGATGGCGAACGATTCGAACAGCAAGGTGAACCTTGAACCTTTCCCTGCCCAAGGCACACGAACGGTCTTCACCCCGTGCTCCGGACAATTGCAGCGAGGCACCTCGCAGCGCAATACGGTCTCAAACTGCATGGTGTCCAGATGGCGCCATTCGCGCATCTCTCTGTCGTCATAGTATGGGCAGCTTTGCCCACATTCCGGGCACTCCAATGGCTGCGAAAGGTCGTAGTAAATCCCAACGACTATCCTCTTAGCTGCTATTTCCAATTGCACGCCGGACACCTTCCATGCCCCGCTCAAACCCAATAATTGCTCGTAGTGTTCTTCTTGAGATGTCATCTCTGTATCAAACATCTATCCCGCTTTCTTCACAAGAATTTACGAATAGCCCATGTTTTATTGGCCGCTTCAAAATCCCGTCGGCACCATAGCCTAATGACCGTTTGACCCGTAGCGGAATCTTTTAATCTATCGAAAAGCTTTCGAGCGATCCCTTTTCCCCGAAACTCCTCTGCGACACATAGCTGACCAATCCGTATTCTGTCCGGATAGTCGGCAAATAGTAGATAACCCACTAAATCGCCTTCGGCAGTCCTGGCTCCCAGGACACGATTTCTATTCAAGTAGTCGCGGAATGTCTCCTTCGTAAAAAAGCCTATAGTTTTCTTATATCGGCTCCCCAGGCGGTCGACCACATCCAGATCAGGTTCACAAAGGTAATCGACTTCAATTGTTTCCACGGTAGTCATCGTTCAAAAAGAAATAAAGGTCTGGGCAGGCCCCTCTATGGTGAGTTGGATTCGTCGGCGCAGCTGTGCTTCCAGTTGCCAGAAGTGGGCCTGCCAGCTCAGTGGATAGAGTTTCTGGTAGAACTCCTTTCTGTCTTCGTATTGGTCCTGAAAATCTTCTGGCAGGTAGGTATCGGCTGCTTGATAAAAGCTTTCCGAGTCAGGAAACAGGCTGGCGGCCAGTCCCCAGGATTCGGCTGTGTTAGCTAGAGTGTTTGCAACGTTTTCGAATAATTTTTTGGCAGCCTCTTCGGAATCCAAAAGATTGCGGACAAACCAAGCAATTTCAAGGGCCCACAGGCGCAGTGCTGATCTGGATTCGTCAAGATGGTCGACAACCACTGCGTAATCAAAGTGATTACTCGGGCTGAGCTGGAGCGGACTGACTAATTGGTCGCAGACGATATGCCATGGTATGCTATCTATCCATGGAAACATCCTTTTTGAAGCTTCACCGAGGCAGGCTTCCGCAGTATGAAAACATTTGATCGACAGGCTTTGAGAGTGTTCTAGAGCAATCAGCATGGCAGCCAGTCCGTCGAGGTCCGTTTCTCGGCTTGGGGCTTTCATCTTGTCGAGTCGGGCATACTCACAACGCCACCGTTCTGCGAGAGTGAGAAATGCAGCTTCGTGGGGTGAGTTGTGTGGTTTTGTCATATCAACCAGATCTAAATTCTATTGGAGCAGCATTTAAGGGCGGCTTGAATTTTCTGCTGCATCTCCTCCAATGCCTCCGTATTCCCTTCATGCGCCATACCATCAATCCATTCATCAAACTCGTGCTCAATTTCGTTTAGGATCTGTGGAATGAGTCGCCAGCGCTTTTCCGCCCAGTCGTAATAGATTTTTCGGCCTTCGTAGATATAGGGCTTATTCAAGCTTTCGAGGATTTCCGGCAGTAGCTTTGGGCTTAGGCCACCGGTTACGAGGGAGCCGACGAAACGCAGTTCGCATTCCTGCTGTTCCGTGAGTGAATTTGTTGTCTCGGGATCGAAGCTCAGCCAACCATCGTCGTGGAGCTTGGCGGCTGCCCATTGGTCGAGGCCGATCTCCTTGCAGAGTTCCCACCCACTCTTCGGGAAAAGGAGACCCTGATCGGTCGTGATGCGGGCGGATTCTGGGCTGTCGTCGTTCATGGTTAATTAGTTTATGTCGATTAATCCTGTTCTCATTCCGTGGGTTCACATATTCTTCCTCCGACTTCTGGTTTTACGTAGCTCAGAAACTGTTCATACTCATTTCGTCGCTGGCTCCAATACTGATTAGCGCCAGGAAGCTTCTCCCGAAAGGCTGAAGTCGTTGTAATGAGGCGCTTCCTGGCTCGGGAAATCGCAACGAAAAAAGCGCATTCCGCATCTTCCTTTTTGCCGAAGAATGTTTGCGGCTCTACCCCTTGAACAATGACTGTGTGGAATTCCAGACCCTTGCATTTATGGATTGTCAGAATCCTGACCGCATCAACCCCTCCAACAGTTTTGAGGCTCTTCAAAGTATCGCTTTTTTCATCGAAGATGCTCGAAATATGAACTTTGATATCGCCCAAGATTTCACCTCTCCTAATATCCATTTCGTAGTCATAAGAGAGCCCGCGTATTTTATTCATACCAAGCTTCTCAAGTAGTTCTTCGATCAAGTTCCAGGCATTTTGGAAAGTTGGGTTCTTATTGAGTGACCTTTTTGCAGCTCTAATAAATTTGTCCCAACCTCTGGGACTTAATGAACCCTCTACAATGTCGCTATCGAGAACCTTGCGGAGCCTCTCCCAAGCGTCTGGCTCCGTATCTCCCATTAAAATAAGGAGGAAGTCTGTTACGAGACAGAACAAAGGCTCCGCACTGAGTTCTTGGATCTCCTGCTCATTGCGGAATGGGATACCCCTTTGTGTCAACATCCCCATAAACTTCTGAGCATATAGGTGAGGCTGAGTGTTGCATAAAAATGCGATTTGAGAAAGGGGGAGACCTTGCGTTTTCCAGAGTTCGATTGAGTCGGCAACCCATTTGGCTTCTCCTACATCATCATCGAAAGATTCGTATACCACTTCGCCTTCGTCTTTAGATATCTGGCCGTCCGGAACAGCGGCCCCTGGGTCGATGTCTCGAACCATCCTGTTGTGAACTCGGCGAATTCTGTGAAGTGAACGGAAATTCTGATAAAGGTTGAGAGAGGTGGCTTCGAAATCTTTTTGGAATTTTATAAAGATTCCTTCTAGCGCACCAGCATACCCCATAATCTTTTGCTTCGTGTCACCTACGGCGATAATTCTTACTCCGCAGTTTTTAAATGCATTGAGGACTAGGGAATATTGAGTATTATTGCAGTCTTGAAACTCATCAAGAAATACGTCGCTGTAGGCCGCCTGAATCGAATTTCGTGCAACGGCACACTTATTCAAGATCTCATTAGCCAGGGAGACCATGTCGTTGAATGTGATTTGACTTAGGAAAATCCGGTGGTCACCAACTGTGTAGTCCTCATTGAGCGCATCTTGCCCGGTAAGGGCAGTTCTGAAGATGTCGATCAACCGTTTCCCAAAAGCATGAAAAGTATAGCTATCAAAGCGGGCTGAAAGCTCCGGTCCGCATCGCTTGGCGACCCGATCCTTGAGATTCTCGCTTGCGTCCTTTTTGAAAGATATTGCAAGGATCCGCTTAGGATAAGGGGAGGCACCAGTTCTTAGTAAGAAGTCAGCCCGTTGTGCTAATGTTTCTGTTTTGCCTGCACCGGGCCCAGCCAGCAAAGCAATACACCCGTCTTTAGAAATGACAGCTTTTTCAGCGTTGGGTTCAAGAGTGAGGCCGCTAGAAGGACACCAGCAATAAGGGGAGATCATTCAAATACCTCCTGAATCTGTTTGCCGACATGGTTTATCAAATCCCGATATTGCTCGGGTAGGCTTGCATCAACCTCGCCAAGTTCGAGAGTCGAGAGCGCCTGTATATGCGCCGCAGGTTTGCTGCCTACCTTGAATAGCCGATGGTAGTCTTCAAAATTCTTTTTCTCGTCGGTGGAATACCAATCTTTATCGGCATGACTCTTTCCAAGCACGGAACGGCAGGTAGTTTCGTCGGGATCATACTGTTCATCCTTCGAAATGCTATAGGCATCGGGGTATGCGAGAAGCATACTGAAGTCTAGATCAAGTGGTTTTGAGAAAAAGACGCCATTTTTCTTAAGGAACAGGAGCCACTTCTCTCCGTAGGTTTTCTCATCGTCTTTACCTGCTTCGAGTGGGCTTGAAACGTTCCATTTTTCAATTTTAGCCTTAGATACTTTATCGTTAATAGCCCCTATTTTTCTAAGTTGGTCACGTGCATACTTGATGCGCCCCCAACCACCTCCATGGCGGGCCAAGTCAAGATCGAGCAACGTGACATACGGAATCTTGAGATCTGATAGGATTTTCCAGAGATAGTTCACATGTCGGCCGCCCAATTGTGCGAGCACGATACCATTCTCATCCAATGGCAGCCCGCCTGCTTCAAAAAGCTTGGGTAGGACGATGCCTTCACTCGCTCCTTCACCCAAAACCACAATCCGGGCGAAGTATATTTCGGGATTCGAAATTAGGCCTTCTTGAACGAACTTGTAGGCATCCAGTTCACTCGGGGGTGGTAGCTTAATCGTCTTCACAGAGGCGGTCCGTAGTTCGCTAAGTCTAGTGTATCGTATGTGCTCGGGCTTGATCCTTCGAAGCATCGACGGAGCATGTGTGGTGACGATCGCCTGGGCATCCAGCCCCGAGCAGGTATTACCGAGAGCTTTGTTGATTCTGCCCAAGTAGTGTGGCGACAAGCTGTTCTCGGGCTCCTCGACCGCGATGATTGAGAAAACCGGCGGGCTCAGCTTGTCCAGTTCGATACCCAAATCTTCCCCATCCTCTTGGGCCAAAGCCTTACGGCCAATTTCAATATAGGAAGATACGAGGGATAGGTAAAGTAACGACTTTTGGCCGTCACCGAGCAATGAATAATCAATATTTTTGGAGGCGTGCGCCGGGGTGAAATGAACAGAGAAATTCTGGATAAGTTTTTCAAGGCTGTCCGCTCCAAAGGTTATCGAGGCATCCTTGTAGTGGCTACAATTGTGTAGCGTCGCCCAATTCTTCGAGATGCTTGCACTGGCTACTTCAATTGCAGGGTTTTGTTCGATGAGATCCTGAAGACCAGCCACGACACCCTCATACTCACCGGCCTCCTTCTGCCAATTTATAGCTCGAACAATCCTCCCAAGAAGCGAGGAGGTATTGTATCGAATGTGATCGTTCGGATCCCGTCTGGCTGGCAGATAATAGACGGCGATGTGGTTGCGGTCGGCCCGGGGGACGATCCTCAGTTTGTCGTCTCCGTTGGTCTCCTTGCCTAGGACATAGGTAAGAGTATCTGCGATATCTCCATCCTTACCCATTGTCGCGGCTAATCGAAAGCGAACTTTCAGAACTTCTCCTTCTTCATCGAGCCTCATATGATTGAAACAGGGAGGAATCGTTTTTGCTCCGTTGCTTTCTCTCGCTTCCGGAAGAAGAAAGTCCACCTCGACCTTAAGGCTACGCTCTTCGGGAGGATCATCTTCTTCGAGCCCTACATGGAAGTCCTCTGGTCTCACCCGTCTGCGGCTTGGGTTCGAATCAAACATTCGGCTTAGAGCCTGAAGGATTGCCGTCTTCCCTGACCCATTCGGCCCGATGACCATCGTTGTGGTATCCTCAAATGTGATCTCTTGAGTTTCGGGACCGAAGCACTGGAAATTGGTCAGTCGGAGTGTGGAGAGTTTCATTGGAAAGTTGAATTGTGATTTGAAAGCCTCTAGAAGCAGAAAGCCCGACAAAGATATGATGATCGGTGAAGTGTTTACACTTGCCCCTCCTTCAGGATAACGCCCAGCAGATCCGGACTGGCTTCGGGGATGCGTTGGAACCGTTCGGGGATATTGGCTGCGGTGAGGCGCTGGTGGAGGGTCTGGATGAAGCGGAGCTGTTCGGCTTCGGGGGCTTCGGGATTATAGCTGGCGAGGGCTGAGGCGACATCATCCTGCAAGAGGAGTCCGCGCTCGGCCATGTGGTCGCGGAAGTAGCACTCCATGACGCAGGCGTCGATGAGGGTAGCACAGACATTCCTGTCTGTGTTAGTCGGCGTGTTAGTCGGCGTGTTAGTCTTGGTGTTCTTCGGCGACGGAGGATCGCAGACAGGAATGTCTGCACCACTCTTTTTGATGAACTGCACCAGCGGGACGAGTTTTTCGAAGAGCGCGGCTTCGGGTGGGGTGGGCTTTTTGATGGGGATCTTGTCGATAAATATTTTCTTCATGCGACATGCGTTTCCTGAATATTCTGGAAAGTTGTCTCTGAAGCAGAAGCGGAAGAGCTTGGAGTTCATTACGGCGGTTAGGTGCGGCAAGGCTTCACGTTCTGATGTAATCATGAAACATGTCGTGTCCATGAACATACTAGCCGAGTTGTCGTAGTAAAATGGCAGAGTCACCGCAATTTCCTGTAGGATGATCTTCGGCTTCAAAAACTCTTTGAGATACACGCAGTTCCGTAGGTTTGACCAGTGTTCGCCCTTGTCCTGACGCTTGATGAGTTGTGGCTCGAATTGTTTTACATGCTCCCATAGGACGGGGCATTCCTTTTTTAAGTCCACTGGCGGAATCCCTTTAGATTTTACGCCGTTGTGAGAGTTGATCATCCACGTCCCATCCCAGTTGGTGCTGTAGCGTTGGACGTAGCGGCCGCGCAGGAGGGGGACGAGGTAGTCGGCGCACTTGGGGTCGGCGGCGACGAAGGCGTCGCGCTGCTCGGTGGTGATGTAGAAGGCGTCGTTGAATCCGGTTTTGATGCCGTAGTTAATTTCGATGTCCCATTCGGCCAGGGGGATGCCCTGGGCCTCGACTTTTTTCTTAATGGCGTGGCGTTCCGGGGTGAGGATGACCCATGGCAGCGCGGAGAGCTCGTTTTGGCAGACGGCGTTGGCTTGGAAATAGGCACCGGGGTCGCGCATGGCGGCGCGGTCGTCGCTGGCGTAGCAGGTGCGCAGCTGCTGCCGGGGTGTATCTTTGGCGAACTGGGTGATACAGGTGTAGGTGGTGGCTGCACCGAAGTTTTGTGCCATTCCGAAATCGAGCACGGTGTGGGTATCGACTTTATCGGCGAGGTAGCCACGGAGCTTTTCACCGTAGCCTGCCCGCATCCATTTGTTGGAGGTGATGTAGGCGAGCTGGCCGCCGGTATTGAGGAGGTCCGCGCCGCGCTCGTAGAAGAGGCAGTAGATGTCGGCGGTGGCGGCGTAGGTCGAATAGTTTTGCGCGGCCCACTGGTCCTTTTGTTCTTTGGGGAACTTTTGAATCTGGATATAAGGCGGATTCCCAATCACCACGTCAAAGCCCTTGAGCCCGAACATCCACTCCGGGTCGAAGAAGTTGGCACTTTCGTTTTGCTTGTAGGGGTCCCACTTGGCGAGTCGGTCGGCGGAATCGTCGGGCCAGCCGTTGGCCTTGAGCTCGGCGGCGATTTGCTCGCGCAGGCGGGCGTCGGTCTCCTTGTGTCCCTGCTTGGCCTTGGTGGTCTGGACGGAAAAGATTTTGTGCCGCACGTCCTGGAGGGCGTTCTTGAGTTTCTGAACCTCGGTCAGTTCGGAGAGCTGGGCCTGCGCCTCCGGCTGCTCGGCGGCGATTAGGGTATCGGCGGTGACGAACTTCGTCTCCAGGTTGGGCAGAGGGCGCACGCCGAAATTGTCCTTTGCCCGGTCGATCTTTTGATCCACCACCAGCGAGATAAAGAAGCGCAGCTTACTGACCTGGGTGGCGATGCTTTGGATATCGACCCCGTAGAGACAGTTTTCGATCAGGTAGAGCTTGCGGCCGTAGTCGTCGTCATTGTCCTCGAAATCGTTCATGATCTCGCGGATGCGGTCGCGCCGCTCCTGCGTGTCCTCGATATTTTGCGCCTCGTCGATCTGCCGTTGCTCCCACTTCGCATTGTCCGGGTCCAGCTTACTCAGGATGTGCACCAGCTTTTGCAGGATGCCCATGGGAAAGGCTCCGGAACCGCAGGCCGGGTCGAGGATCTTGCACTGGTCGATGGCGCGGATAAGGACGTCGACCTGTTCCGGCTCAAAGATGGATTCCTTATCCTCTTCCTCGTAGCTGAAGAGGAGGTCGAGCCCCGCCCGGGCATCGCCTTCAACCATCCCCGCTTCGTTGGTGAGCGGCTTGAGTAGGTAGGCCTTGAGTGATTCATCGACCATGTAATCGACGATGGAGCGCGGGGTGTAGAAGGAGCCGGTCTGCTTGCGGGCCGTGGTCTGGGTCTCGGGATTGTAGGAGGCCAGCAGGTTTTCGAAGACCTTGCCCAGCAGCTCCGGGTCGAGGGCGACTTCCTGCTCGATGGGGGTATTCTCGACGATGGTGAAGTTGTAGCGGTTCAGGATATGGATGAGCCCCTGCACCGGTTCCTTCTTCCGCTTGGTGTCGCCGTAGTCATCGCTCAGGTCCTGAGTGGATGCCCCACCGAAGAAGAGAAAGTCCGGAACGACCAGGGGATTGTCCTCGCGGTCGGAAAAACCATCTTCGTAGATCTTTTTCTTGCCGCCCCGCGGGCCGACTTCGGTGGGGTGGAGGAAGTCGAGGCACTCGAAGAGGCCCCCATTAAGAAAGGGGGTGACCGCCTCCACCGCTGCCACGAGTTGATCCGGGTCCTTGAGCAGGGCTTTGTAGCGCATCATGGACGTGTTGTCGCGGTGGTCGCTCCCCTGGCGGCGGAAGCCCCGCTCGCCCTTGGTCTGATTGAGCGCGGCGAAGAAGAAGTTCTGCAAGATGGCCTTGTAGTAGCGCGTATCCCGGGATTCCGGATCGAAGCCTTCGAGGTAGTCGCGGGCGATCGCCTCGGGGTCGAAGAGCTCGTGCGGCACCAGATTGCGCTGTTTGATAAACCAGACGAAAAGCAGGCGGGTGAGGAGGCGGATGAGGTTCTTCGCGTCGTGCTCGCGGACCTTCTGTTTGTCGGCGAGCAGGTCTTTTTTGTTCAGGCCGACATCGTCCGTCGGGAAATGGACATGCTTCATGGCCCAGAAATACCAGTTGGACAGTTCCTTGTAGAAATCCTTGTTGATCGCCTCGACCGAGAAGGCTTCCTGGATCGCCTCCAGCGAGTCGAAGGCGCAGCCGCCGACCTGTTTGATAAAGGTGTGATGCCCGGATGCATGGGGATCGACAAAGTAGGTGTAGCGCCGGAAGTGGGAGAACTCGGCCTTGCTGCCCTTGTAGATCTTACTGATCAGGCTGAGGCGGAAGGCGCCGCTGGTGCCCCGGAAGATGAAGATCCCGGCATCGGTGGCGGGCTGATTCTTTAAAATGGCCCGGGCGGCCTCAAACTGGTCCTTGCGGGCGCTGCGCTCGGTCAGGGCATCCGCAACCTCAGTGTAGGCGAACAGCACCGAGCGCTTGTCGAACTTCAGCTCGCCGAACTGGCGGATCCCGCCGAAGCGCTCCGGATTGGCGTTTTCCAGCGGTGTGTCGGTGCGCTCAAAGCTACCAGGGCAGAGACGGCGGAAGCAGGCCTGTGCGGTCTCGAAGGAGCAGTGGTCGATCAGGGCTTGGAGTTTGTCGTCGGGTGCGGTGGGCATGGGAGAGGTTGGAAGGTATGAAGGTGGGAAAGTGGAAGGTTTAATCAGAGGAATCGGGGTCGAGAAGAATGCGCCTCAGCTCCTTGTTGCGGGGCATGGAATAGCCCCGGACATGAGATATTTTAAGTTTTGACTTGAGCATTTGCTGATTCCTGCGATTGCTTAGTGGTACCGACGGAAGAAAATCGGCTGCATGCCGTGTGGTTCGCGCTTCATAGCGAGGGAACCCTATATCCGTCGGTTTTAATTTTTTTGAAATATCTCCTATAAAAAGCGGTTTCCCCTTTTCGAACTCTAATCCGCGTTGCTCAAAAAATAATTTGACGAAGCGGTCGAATGGAGCGATAGTATTTCTAGGTAAGCGCAGAAGACGTAAAGGCCGCTTGTAATGAGCGGCAGCCTGTAAAGGGCGGGATCCTCGGTTTCTCGGTTTCTGGGACCATTTTTTATCATAAGCCCTCCAGGTTAATCGCCTCGGGGGCTTTTGTTTGTGTAACATTCAGGGGATCGGGCCATAGCTTGAGGCCGTAGCCGTGCAATTGGCTTTTGTTGCGGGGCATGGAATAGCTCTCGAAGAAATCCCCGTTTTCGATTCTTCTTTGGCCGCTTAACCGGAAAGAAGATTCGGCTAATCTCGTGATTATGGACTGGGAATGCCCGGTCGGTAAGCGGTTTCTGGTTTTTCCGGAGCCGCTTATTTGTTTTCAGGGAAAAATTAGGTTTTGAATTGAACATCTTTTGAAATTTGGTCTTTTCTGAGAATAGGCTGCTCACTGCGTAGCGGGGGTTGGCCTCCATTCGTTTGGGATTGTGACAAATTTCCCGCTGGGCAACCTGACTTGGTCAGGAAATTGATGGTTGAGATAGGACTCTTTCGAAATCGAGAAAGAGTCCGGGCAAAGCTGACGCAGGCGTTTCGTGCCTCTGGCGAATGGGAGAGCAAATTGGAGACATTTCAGCGGGGCACGTTGGGAGAAGCTTTCAGCTAATGGAATGAAATCGGAGTCACCGCTGACGACGATGGCGATATCCAGCTCGTCCTGCAGTGCAGCGCCCAATACCGCGCAGGCAATAGCCACGTCGGTTTCTTTTTCCTCATAGACATTGACCCATCCCTCCGAATCGTGATTCCACACCTGCTTCTTGCTGAATTTGCTCAGATGAGCCTGAACACCCCGCGCGGTCAGAGCACGAACGAACGCCTCATGGCGGGAGACTTTGCTTCGATTCGTCGCTCGTAGATGATCGGCGTATGCAGAGAAATAATGGATGTCCGCAAGTTGGGCTTCACGACCGAAAAGCGGCAACCATGCGCGGCAGAGCGCTGGGATATCCAACCACTTGAGTTGGCTTCCGGGCAGTAGCTTCTCGGCCGCACGAACCGAGTGGTAGAGGTTGAAGCCATCGATAAAAACGGACATCCTCTTTACCGCTGATTGGCTCATGCCTTTCCTCCTTGGTTTCGGGCAAAAATAAACCCCGCAGACCGTAGCCTGCGGGGGGCTATGGCGCTTGAAACGAAATTCAAGACATCCATAGGGAGGAATGGTTTAAAACAAAGAGAGTGAACGCTGAATGTCAATACGTTAATCTGCATCGTGTGTGGTGACTTGATTTGATTTTTTCTGGTTCTCCACCGCGATGATGACTTCCTCATCCAGGGCACCGATGCGGGCTTTCAACTGCTGGAGGTAGTCGGAGCCAAGTTCTGCTTGTAGGGCGGTAAAGGTCTTTTTGGCCTTCTCCAACTTGCCGCCGATGTCGGCGATGCGGCGCAGGGTGTTGGTCGGCAGGGTCCGGTAGTCGCACATGTCTTCACGCAGGATCTTGAGGAAGTTGTGTTGCTCGCTGAGTTGGGGATTGGCGAGGAAGGCATTGACGACATTGAGGGCCTTGGCCTCGACGCTGTTTTGCTTGGGATTGACCGCGTGTTTCTGGCGGAAGTCGCGGACCTTGCTGTAGTCCTGCCAAAAGGATGCAGAAAAGGGAATACGAGGAGTATCGAAATCACAGCGGATGCTCTCAAGGGCCTGCTCGATGGAAATTTCCTCGGCCTCCGCGCCGGGTGTCGGTCGCGCCTGGGCAAAAAGATCCCGGCCCTTCAGGGTAAAGACCGTCAACCAGTCATCTGCGGACGATTTTGCGGTTTTCACCCGTGGGGCGAATTTGCCGACCTTTTCGAGCACTTCCGGGTGCTCGGCCTCGATCTCGGCCAGTAAGCGGCGGATCTCGGTAAAGCTGCTCTCGGAGCCGTCCTCTTCCGGCGTGGCCGTGACTTTGCTGTAGAGCGAAGAGGCGGTGGGTGTTTCATCGGCCGAAAAGATCTGCGCGTCCTCACCCAGGGTGTTGTGGATCATAAACATCTTATCCGCTGCGATCTGGCGGCTCTTGACGATGTCGGAGCCTTTCTCAGTCGGGAAAAAGTTCTGGATTTTCAGTTCGCTGAATACTTTCTTACCGATCCGGTTGATCCGCCCGACACGCTGGATGACCCGGGTCGGGTTCCAGGGGATGTCGTAGTTCACGATGAGCCCGGCGCGGTTGAGGTTGAAGCCTTCGGAAATTTTGTCGGAAGCGAGGAGGATATCGTAATCGTCCGCCTGTTTGGAATCGGGCACCGAGGCATCGAAGTTGGCCAGCATTTCACGCTCTTTCTGGACACCGAAAGCGCCCGCCGCAGTAAAGACCCGACCACGAAAAGCATCCTCCAGGATCGGCTCCAAATAGCGGACGGTATCGACATATTCGGTAAAGATGATGACTTTGCGTTTCGGCTCTCCCGCTTTCGGATTTTTGCTGAGAGTCTGCCGGAGGGCGTGGACGAGGCAGTCGGCTTTCGGGTCGGGCTGCAACAGGTCGAGTGACTCGATGCGCTGGCCGATTTCCCGGAAAAGTTCAATGTCGGAACGAATATCGGCGATGAACTGGTCGCGCATGACAAAGTCCTTGAGGCGATACACCTGGTCCTTGCGTGAGCGTTCGGCCCCTTCTTCCTCCATGCGTGCTTCAAACTGATCCAGTTCTTGCTGGATATCTTCTTCATCGAGTTCAAAGAGTTCATCGAGGAGCTTCCGGTGGAGGAGGTAGCAGTCTGTTCGCTCGATGAATGCGAGGGCCTTTTCCGTGATGCGGAGAAAGCTCCGCAGGCTGGATTCAAAAGCAAAGAACGAACTCTCGAAGCGCTTGACCAGCAAGCGGCGCATGAAGTCATACAAGTTGCGCTGGGACTGGAATTCGAAGTTACCTTCGGCATCCAGTTGCTGGCCTTCTTCTGCACCGGCTTCGTAGAGGTAAGGCTGGTAGATTGCTCCCGTGAAACGACCCTCCTCGCCGAAGTAGTCGTTAATCACCGTATCGTAAAACTCCGACTGTTCCGGGGAAAGTTCGAAGAAGAGTTCCTCCGGTTCGCCGATGTCGGACAGGGCGGCGATCTCTTCTTTGTAGTGGGGGTCCTGGCGTAGATCGAGGCGGTTGCGGCGAATCGTGACGGGTTCGATAACGGCACGGATCTCCTGCGAGAGCCGCTGCGCCCGCCGGTTGACCTGGGCGATGTCGATGGCGGGTGAATCAAAGAGTGCTGTGTAGAAAGCCTCTGCCCGTGCACGCTTTTTTGCATCCGGAGAATTATGGTTCTTCCGGATATAGCTGAGCCGTCTGAAAATGCCCCGATACACGGCGAAGCGCAGATCCAGGTCATCGGTTAAAGTCAGGGTGGACTTGCCCGGGATGGTAAAGAGCTTGAGCAGCGAGAAGATATCGCCGGGGGAGTTATTGAAGGGGGTGGCTGTCAGCAAGATGACCTTCCGGTTCCGGCAGATGCGACTGAGCAGTTCGTAATGCTTCGAATCCTGATTCCGGAAGCGATGGGCTTCGTCGATCACCACGGTTTCAATATCGTGGCCCTGTTCGGAAACAAATTCAGCAATCGACTCAAGGTCCCCGCAGGAGCGGACCTCCCAGCGTTCCAGTTTGAAGTCGTTGACATATTTCCGCCAGCCGGAGGACATGTTCTTGTCCCCGATCAATCCCGGGGGGCAGATCACCAGTCCGCGTTGGCCGAGGCACTTCCCCAGAAGTGAAGCGATAATGGACTTACCCAAGCCGACCACGTCGGCAACGATGACGCCATTATGGGTCTCCAGGATAGAAAGCCCCTGACGCACTGCATCCAACTGGTAGCGGAACGGGGTGTAGCCCGCATCTGTCAGC
Organism: Verrucomicrobiota bacterium; assembly: GCA_009908325.1. Classification (GTDB taxonomy): domain Bacteria; phylum Verrucomicrobiota; class Verrucomicrobiia; order Opitutales; family Coraliomargaritaceae; genus Thalassobacterium. Next base: position 25,540 of record JAAAPI010000086.1, read on the forward strand.
ACATCCAGGGCAGATGCCGGCACTTCCTTCTCCTCCTGAAGCTGGGCATATTTCTGCACCACCAGCGCATAAGCTTCGTAGGGCGTCACCTCGGCAACCAGCGTCTCATCAGAGAAAATTTGCAGCAGCCGTGACTTCAAGTCTTCGACCTCGGTGATTTCGATGGCATCCTCCCAAAGCTCGTCAAAAAACTTTTCTGCGGCCTCGGTGCCGTAGTCACCGATCTCGACATTGAATTCCCGCTGATTGATCAGCCCCGCCTTCGTCAAATTACTGCTGCCGGTAATGAAAACACGCTCTTTCAGGAGCTTGTGCTCTTCTTTGAGGTTGAAGATATAAAGCTTGGCGTGATTCGGCTCCAGGGTCTTGCGGATCTGCAGGCGGTCTTCACGGATCATTTGCAGGAAATAGCCGACTTCTTCGGCAAACGACTCGTTATCAAACTCGGCACCGCGCATCGCTTCGCGAAGGGAATCAAAAAAGAGTTCCGCGCCTTCGTTGTCCGACTTCGGGGTATCGCGCCCGTGTTCGACCAAGAGCCCCAAGCTGCGATCGGCCTGCAAGCCGACAAGGATTTTGATGACCAATTCATCCGACTTGCGAATGGATTCAAAAAGTTCGCGTATCCCGGAAAAGTAGAAGAACCCGACCAGGAACTTCAGCTCCTGGCTATAGCCGATGATTTCCCCGATCCGCTTATTCAGGGTGTGGCTGCTTTCATTGCTGATAAAGTTCTTCATACAGGTTCAAATTATGGAGTCACGCAGATGGGGTTATCGCCTTTTTCTATTTGAGAGGGTTCTTAGCCCCTGCGGTAGATTTTTCGGAGTAATCGTCTGGATAGCATCCTGGGAAGAGCAAGCTTCGGTGAGAGCATCATCCATCTTTGGCACAATAATGAGCACCTGATCGCACTTTAGCTCATCCCGAATGATCCGGGCAGAAATCAGAGACCTCTCGAGGTCGCGTTTCACATTGGCCCGGCACTCCAGGGCGATGCGCTCGTCACCTACCTCTATCATAAAGTCAGTGATGACGGGGCCCTTGGTGAAGTCACTTTGAAAGGGGATCGCGGTCTTATCCAGGGTGGCAGCGACTTTGTTGCGAAAAGCGACTGCAGCCGTCTTCATTTCCAAGAATCGCCGGACTCGCTCTTCCTCGGTGGCAGCGTTCGCCGGATCGTCGAGGAGAGGGGAGGCTGGGAGCTTTGTTTCCCCGAGGGACTCGTATGCGGCCAATAATACCTGTTCCTCTCTGCTGCTCTGACAGAGCACCTTCATCATCCGGGAAAGCGTGACCTGGCGTGGACGCGTCTTGCCCGTCAAAATCTGGCTGACTGAGGTGGCACTGATGCCGATCTCCTCCGCGAGGCGGGCCCCTGTCAGATTTTGACGAGCCATTAGATCTCGAAGAGTTTCAGAGAGTCGGTTCATACGTCAGGAACCAACCTGATTCCGTCAGAATCCTATGGCAAGGAATTTAAGTTCTTTAAGCGTTGATTTTGGGTAACCACGCTCTGGCGGTGACCCTCAATGAGGCCTAAACCTTCTTCATGAGTTTCAAACCCAGCTGCAAAAGAGAAAACCGCGTTAGCGGCGCGGATATCGGCGCAATACTGAGGGAAGACTATCAGTAGCCCGCAGAGTGGCGCAGATCGGCTTATATGCGCACCCCTGCAGATATGCATCTGTGGTGACTTTGTGGTGACTTTGCCCTGATACAAAAAAGAAGGGCCTGTAAGTATTTAACTTACAGGCCCTTGCTTAAATGGCGGGATAGACGGGACTTGAACCCGCGGCCTCCTGCGTGACAGGCAGGCGCTCTAACCAACTGAGCTACTACCCCAAAAAGTTGGGAAGCTTTGGAGAATGGAATTTGCCATCGGCATGTCAAGCGGTGTTTCTGCCAAATTTTGAAATATTTTTTCGTAGGCTGAAACGGCTGCCGTGGCTAGCGAAACTGGCCTTGTTCCGCACGATATTCATAGCCGGCAGCCTTCAGGTGAGCCGAGAGTGCCTCTGCATCGATATCGTGGGTGCGGCAGAGGTCTTGTAGTGATTCGGCCTCGTTGCGCAGCTCGGTGTTGACCAGCCCGACCAGAAGGTGGGGGTCCATTTGCTGAAAACGGCTCCAATCAGTCATACCGCGCCCGCTTATTCTTGCAGCCTCTCCTCGGGCAGACCGCGGACGATGAGTTCGTTCAGGTAGGCGTTACTGCTGGAATAGGCGGAAAAACGGGCCAGGAAATCCTCTGCCTGAGTGAAGTCTTCGTCGTCGGCTGCGATTTCGGGGACTTCTTTTTCGATGAGATGGACGAAAATGCCGCTTTGCCCGGCGGTAATCATCGGGGAAATCCCGCCCGCATCCATGCGCTGGGCGCGTTGCAGTGCGCTGCGGTTTAGCTCGGGTGGCGCTTCCCGGGGAGTGAATGCAGCGAAAGATTGGACGCTAAGACCGAGCGCTTCGGCGGCTTCGGCGAACGTCGTGCCCTCGGCGACCTCGCTTTCAATTTCGGCTTGGAGGCTTTCCCCCTTTTCGTTGAAGCGGCGGCGTTTCTCTTCAGCCATGTAATTGGCCCTGACTTCGTTTTTGACGGCCTCAAACTCGGGTATTTCCGGTGCAATGCGTCCTTCGTAGAGTAAAACAGCGAAGCCGTTATCCAGCTGAAAGGGGTCGGTGTAGTAGCGGTTACCACCGAGTGCAAAGGCCGCTTCGAGCATTTCCGCCGGGAGCGCGCGCTGGCGGGCTCCCTGGAGCGTGTAAGGCTCGATCCTGGTCAGACTGAGTTCCGATTGATTGAGAAGGGTGTTAAAGGCAGCCGAGTCGCGTTTGATTTCATCGCGGTAGAGTTTGAAAGCAAAGTTTTGGGCCGCCTCGTTGGCCAGACGTTGAGCGCGTTCCGCACGGTAGCTCTCGGCGACGGCCTCGCGGACATCGTCAAAGGTGACGTTTGGCGTTTCCGCCTCTTCGCTGCTTTCGGAATCCCCGGCTGTGTCCTCGCTCGCGGCCTCAAAACCGGCCACAAACTGCTCGCGGTTGGCGATGAAATGTTCGCGTAGTTCAGAGTCGCCGGCTTCCGGCACCTGGTCGAGAAAGTCCGCCTCGTCAAAGAACACGTAGCTGGCGCGGATGCGCTCGGGGATTTCGTAACTCAGTTTATTGGCCTCGTAATAATCTTTAAGAATTGCGTCGCTCGTATCGATTTCCGGGGAGAAATCGGCATAGCTGAGTTGCGCGGTTTCCAGGGTGTATTGCGTGCGATTGCGCTGGGTTTGAGCACGTGCCTCGGCGGGTAGCAGATAGCCCGGCCCGGAGAGCGCAGCGGCGATTTGATCGATCCGGTAGTTCTCTGTGAGCACTTCGAGGACAAGCCCTTGCGGGGTGCGCGGGTTGGACTCGATCTGGTCGACGAAGCGGGTGAATTCGTCGGCACTGAACTCGCCTTCGGGCCCCTGGAAGGCACGCTTCGTCTGAATGTATTCGGCCATTGTTGGTTCGTCCGGGGCAGGCACCCCGACCTCGTCGGCCAGATGCAAGCGGGCGATTCGGCCCATCAGCATGGATTGAAACTGTTGATCGTCCCGAATCTGCTGCCCGTCGAGAAAGGCGCTGAGCTGCACTTTTTCGATAATGGCTTCGCGCTCGCGCTGAGAATTCAGGTCGATCCCGTAAAAGAGACTTTCCTGATAGCCGCTACGGTCGGTCGTGCAACCGGGCGTGTTACCTATCGTAAAAACAAAGGCGACGATGATGAGGGCCAGAAGCGATAAAAATACCCAACGGCCATGGCGGATGAGGCGGTCTTGAATCCAGGAGATCATAGAAATTAAAAAATGTGGGAGGCTAGATGCGCTTCGTGCGCTGTCAACCTATTGGTTCTGCCCGATTAATTGGGCAAAACTTACGTTGGCATCGGGACAGTCCTCAAGGCTGAGGACTTTATCAAGGTATTTGCGAATAGCCGGATCGCGACTGGAAATGATTTCCGTGCCCTCATCATTACCGAAGGTTTCGATACTCTGCTTAAAATCGGCGAGTGTGATATTTTCGGCGGGGCAACCCGGTCGGTAGGCATGATCGCGCTCATCAGAGGAATTATGGCCCTCCACTTGGTTGAGGTAGCCGATCCCGCAAAGCCGCTCAATGCTCGAATTGAGAATATGGCTGGGCACACGTATCTTTTTCAGGAGTTCGCTCACCCGCACGGGAGGCTCTCCAGCGTGAAAGCGCTGAAGGACGATCAACAATATGCTGAGTGATATGAGTTCTCGAGAGCGCTCGCTTGTTTTTTGCCAGGCATTTTCGTTGGTCAGGAAGTCGGCATTCTGGACGGCGTAGGTCAGTTGACCGCCAAGAAGGATCAATAACCAGAAGATATACAGGCCCAGCATCAGAATAACGATTATGCCAACCGAGCCGTAGAGACTTTTGTTGCTGACCACTTGCTGGACATAGAGAAAGGACAGCGTCTGATAACCCTTGAGCAAGGTGACAACGAGGGTCGCGCCGACCAGCGCGGGCCGCCATTCGACCTGCGTGTTTGGAATGAAACGAAGAAAGGCTGCGATGAGCAGCACAATCATGATGAAAACGAGAACCGGCAGGAAAAATTGAAAGGTGGCGGTGAGCGCCGCACCGAAGGGGAGCGTTTCCGTAAACCGCAGGAAGGTATTCAGCACTTGCAGCGAAACGGCGGCGGTGCCGATGACCGCGCCCAAACTGATGAAAGTCCAGTAGGTGACCACCCGCTCCGTGAAATTCCGGCCCTGACTGACACCCCAGAGGGTATTAAAAGAGGTCTCGATCGACGTCAATACGCGCAAACAAATGAAGAGAAGAACAAAAATACCGACCACACCGACCGTGCCGGACTTGGCGACCTCACTGAAATTGTTGATCAATTCCAGGAGCTCCGGGGCCAGTTCTGTTTTTGTTTCCAACGAGTCTTCTTCGCCCTCCACGGTAATAGCCACCTGGGGCGCGGCGAAGGCGATGACTTCGGTTATTTTCTGCACGACGACACTATCCTGCGGATCCGCGTTCTTATCGGATACATCCCGATCCAGTAAAAACCCGGAAATCATGATGCCGAAGGCGATCAAAGGGCCAATCCCGATCGAGGAGTAGAAGGTGAGGGCGGCCGACTGCATCGGCAATTGGTTGCGCCGGAGGCCCTGCCAGGTGAGCGTGAAGATGCGCAAGAGGTGAAACAGTCGCGCCCGAACGGTGCGACGACCTAAGTGCTCCAGTTCCCAGATATCCTTACTGAGAAGGCTTTGGGTTCGGGCGCTGTAGGTTTTCAGGCGTTCGATGTTTTTTTGAAAAAATGACACGAGCGCTTATCCAACAAAATTGAAGACGATGCGTTCAAAGAAGCCGTCGAAGCGACCGTTCAAAGCGAGGAAGGCCAGGTAACCATGGCCGCCGATACCCAGAATGAAGGCGAGCACCAGGGTGCTCATACGTTGGGCGAGCGTTGCCATGAAAACGCCGAGGCCGGCCGCAATGGTAAGGCCGACCAGCATCGGGTCTCCGATGGCCCATCCAACATAGGCCCCGAAACCGAGCCCGAGCATGGCGCGCCCGCGCAGGAGCGGATAGACCTCGGTGACAGAGAGCAGCAGGAGCACCGCCATCAGAAAATCAAACATCCCGACGAGGATAACCGGATAGTTCAATACAATCGCCAGACTATTGGCCGAAAGCTGTTGTTCCATTTCCGGGATGAGGGGAAGGATCATGATCAGCGCCGACAGGAGCATCATGACCGCGAGGCCAACGGCTGCGATCGACGTGGCTTTTTCCAGGCTTTTTCTGAGTTGGGTTTGCTTGCGCCGCTCCCTGGTGTCGCCCTCGGCAGCGGCGAGCATGTTTTCGACCTGAACCCCCTCATCCTCTGAATCCGCCTTTTTTTTACCCTTCATGGGGGCTTCTTCATCCTCGCGGAGGTTCAGGGAAAGTTTCTCGCGGGTTGGGAAAACCTCTGCGAGAAGATCTGCATTCCGGGCGAGCGGAATCCAATCCTCCTTTTCTTCGTCATAATATAGGGTGTTTGGGTTGATCTGACCCGCGTCCGCTAGGGTGTTCAACTTGCTCGTGTCGAAGGGGCCGCGTGATTCGTCCTGCTCGGGAGTGCGTATGTAGTAATCGCTCATGGTCTGCCGTTTCAAAAGGGTCGGTTTTCCGGGGAGGATAGTCTTGGCATTCGTGTTTCAGCAAGCGCAAAGCACGTGTTTCGATTCACTTTGAACTTGTGAAAGATTCATTAAAATCACGGTAGGTTAAAAAAAAATCGCGTTTTGAATGGTTAAACTTTCACTCAGGCGTAAAAAACAAAGTCACAATCGTGTTACCGATACAAGTTGGGCTCCTCCTTGGGCCATGAGAAAAGTGCGTATATTATTCTTAACATCAGTTTTCCCACCGCTGGGCTACAGCGGCCACGATGAGCGCTGTCGTCAGATGATCAATGCTCTGGCGAAGTATGGACACAATATTCAGCTTTTGACTTCGGATTATCGGCTCCCTCCGTTGGGAATGAAGGGCGAGCGCGGCATTTATCGGGAGTTGAAGCTCTATCCGACACCAACTGCGGGTGAATCAGGGCTTGGGGATTCGTTTGCCGCAACGTACGGGCACGAGCGTTACAACGCAGGCACCTTAAACGAGCGAATCAGCCGCTTTCAGCCTGATGTGGTCTATGTCTGGAACATGCAGGGCCTGTCCAAATCGCTACTGTTTCAGCTACAGGCGGGTGGTATACCGTTGATATATGATCTACATTCGGATTGGCTGTTACCGGAAAACTTCAACGCAGACCCTTGGTATCGCTGGTGGTTTAATAACTCCAGTTTCCGATCAAAACTCTACAAGGAGGGAAATCGCTTTTTCGGGCGCGCCCGCCGCATCCTTCGGGCGTTACCAATCAAAGAGAGCACTGAATTGAATCTAAAGGGGAGCTATGTCGTGTCTGAGTGGCTGAAAGCGACCTTGGCAGAAAACGGGTTGAGCGACGCAGCCGGTCTCCCCGTCATTTATCCGGGGCTGGAACTCGATAAAATTCTCCCGAAAAATAAATTTCAGCCGAAGAAGCGCTTTCTTTGGGCAGGACGTCTGACGGAGGCGAAGGGTGCCGATCTGGCAGTCGAGGCGATTGGTATCCTGAAAGGGCGTGGTATTGATGCTAAACTCGATCTTTTTGGCATGGGGGATCCCCGTGAGCGAAAGGCCAAGCGCGCGCGAATTGAAGCACTCGGTTTGATTGACCGGGTTCGGATGCGGGGGATACGGCCCGGGGAGATGACAAAGCACTACGCGCACTACGATGCAATCCTTTACACGAGTCGGAGCGGCGAACCGTTCTCCATGACAGTCCTCGAGGCGCTGCTTTCCAGGCTGCCGCTAATTGCGGCAAATGTGGGCGGGCATACGGAAATCCTCCGCGATCGTCGGAATACGTTGTTTTTTGAGGCGGGAAATGCCGAATTGCTCGCTGATGCCATGGTCGAGTTTATGGGCCTGCCTGATGCCGGGCAGACAATTGTATCTCATGACTTTGATTATTTACAGAGCCGCCACTCCACTCTGGAGATCTGCTCAGAGATTGAGTCCTTTCTGGCGAAGGCGGCAACGAACGGACATCAGCCGGTGGAAGACGCGCAGGACAGTCTCTGCCGTTGATCCGGAAATCTCTATCTTTCGTCCTTTTCCGGCCCTCCGAGGTCAGGGGGATCTTGCTCAAAACCGTGAATGTGTTCGGTCTCGTTCGGTGTTGTGACGATCTTGAAGATACACCAAACCAGCAAAGTACAGACCGCACCGATGGAAAGAATCATGATTAGCCAACCTGCTGTCGTCATCGCTTAATGTTCCTTTTCGATTTTTTTGTATTCCGGGTTGAGCGCGGTGATGAGGGCGAACACAACCGCGACCAAGGCGATCAAACCCACGCTTAGCCGCGCCACTGTATTGGGCTCGATAAATAGATCGACGACGTAGCCGCTGTAGCTCCCTTCTCCGGTCCGCAAATCGATACCGAACACGTTCGCCGTTACCCAAAGGGCGAAGATCGTCAGCAGGAAAAGCGGGCTGACATACTTCATGACAAACCTGAAAAACGAAGGAATCCGAATCGCTGCGCCTTCCCGAGCCAACTTGAGGCCCTTATCGACCCCAAGAATCCAGCCAAAGATGATTATCTGGACCGTCGAAAGCACGAAAATAAGGAAGGTGCCCACCCAGAAATCCATGGTATCCAGCGCTTTGACATCTTTGCTGAAGTAAACCACAAATCCACACCCGACCGCCGTGATGAGGCCGAGCAGGGCGACCGACTGTTTTCGATTGATGTGCATGGCTTCCTCCAGGAAGGCGATGCCCGGCTGCAACATGGAGATCGAGCTGGTCACGGCGGCGAGGAAAAGCAAAAAGAAAAAGAGGAAGCCAAAAAGCTCACCCAAAGGCATGTTGGCAAAGACCATCGGGAGGACATTAAAGCCCAGACCAAAGGTGCCCATGCCCGCCACGCCCGCCACGCCGAGAAAGGTGACAGCGGCGGGCAGGGTAATGAGGCCCCCAAGCGTCACCTCGCAAAACTCGTTGGCACTGGTAGCGGCCAGCCCGCTGAGCACGACATCGTCGTCTTTCGAAAGGTAACTCGAGTAGGTAATGATGACTCCAAACCCGACCGACAGGGAAAAGAAAATCTGCCCCGCTGCCGCCAGCCAGAGCTCGGGATTCCTCAGTTGCTCAAACATGGAAATGTGACGCACCCGCATCGTTGCTTCGTTGTCCGCTGCAGCCTCGGCGGCGGCGAGCGCCTCCGCATCGACGACCTCCCGCTCAATGATCCACCCGCCGTCGGAGTCCTGAAACTCGACCACGTTTTTGACCGGATTCCACATGAACCCCAGCCCGTTATCCACACTGCGGGCAGGCTGGTCGGGATCCGGCGTGCCGAGAGTAAGCACCCGCAGGAGGATGACCAGAGCGAGGATAACCAGCGTGGGCATGGCGTATTTGCAAAAAAGCTCAATGCCCCGGGCAATGCCACGGTAGATCAAAATGAAATTCAGAAGAAAAACCAGGAGCAGGAAGACACCCACCTGTTGCAAGCCGAAGCCGAGCGCACTGCCATCTTCGCCGATACCAATAAAGCCACCCCAAAACCCGCTGGACTCCTCGACCGTTGAAAAATCCATATTGCCCGCGAGGAAGTTGACGGCATATCCCAGACACCAGGCCTCGATGTAAACATAATACATGTAGATGATGACCGGGATGAGGACGCCGATCACCCCCAGATATTTGAGGCCCGGCTTACGGGTGATGTAGTTAAAGATGCCCGGCGCGGAGTTGAAGCCTGCCTGCCCTCCATGGCGCCCCATGACCCACTCTGCCCAGCAGATCGGCAGGCCGATCAGGATAAAGGAAATGAAGTAGGCCAGCATGAAGGCCCCGCCGCCGTATTCCGCCGCCTGGCCCGGGAAACGCAAAAAGTTACCCAGCCCGACCGCGCTGCCGGCGACGGCAAGGATAACCCCGAGCCGTGTGTTCCAGGATTCTTTGATTCGTTCGACCATCTTGTTGTTTATCAATAAGTCGGAGCAGAATGGGTGCCAGAAAAAAATTCTCTCAATCGGAGTGACTTTGCCGCCGCGCCCCGTTTAGATCGCGCCTATGTCTTTGATGGACCGCTACGTATTTAAAGAATGGCTGATCGGCTTTGCCCTTACACTTGGAGTGATCGTCGGCATCCTCATCCTGCAAAATATGTATGATTCCTTACCCGATCTGCTGCAAGCGGATGCGGGCGTGCAGGAAATCCTTTTTTTCTACGCGCTGGCCCTACCCACGTATCTGCCGGCCATCCTGCCCATCGCATTGCTCGTGTCGCTGCTCTTCACCCTCGGCAACCTGCACCGGAACAATGAGATCGTGGCCATGCGCTCCTCCGGGGTAAGCCTACTCCGCATCAGCCGCCCACTCTGGTTTGGCGGGCTCGTGCTCTCCGGACTTTTGCTCTATCTCACGGCTTCCGTGATTCCCCGGGCCGTCGAACAGTCCCGCACGTTTTTCGATAATCTGGAGTTTGCCGCCGAGAAATCAGAGCGCGACGAGCGGGATGTCGGGCTGCTCTACAACCTCGGTTTCGATAATCGCAAGGACGGTCGGCTCTGGTTTATGAACCGGTTCAGCGAACTGGCCTGGCTCGGGCTCGGCGTCAATGTGCACACACGCGATGGCTCCGGGCAAGAGGTCAGCCGCATCTCCGCGAGCGAGGCTTACTTCGACGACACGCAAAATCACTGGGTTTTCATTGATGGCCGCGAGCTACTGATTGACCCGGACACCGGCGATCCGCTGCGGGCGCTCCCCTTCGAGCGCAAGACCTTCGAGGAGTTTGATGAAGATCCCGGTCTCATGCTGGCGCTCCACAAACGGCCCAAGGAGCTATCGCTCTTTGAGCTGCGGCGCATCATCGATGCGCTGCCGCCCGAAGAAAATCCCGTGGTGCACGCCTACCTGGTGCGCTATTTTTCGCTATTGGCCGCGCCTTTCAGCTGTCTTGTCGTGGTCGGGATTGCGGTGCCCTTCGCCGTTTCCGGGGTGCGCACCAGTCCCATGATCGGGGTGTCAAAGGCGCTCGGATTCTTTGCCTTCTTTTATGTCCTGATTAGCGTGACCACCATCCTGGGAGATCGACAAATCCTCCCGGCAATTGCCGCTGCTGGGATCCCCAATGCGGTCATGCTGCTTATGTCCATCTGGCTCTTCGCCCGGGCCCGCTAATTCATGTGAACGATTGCTTCAATTCTTCACGACACCAAAGAACCGGGCGGGCTCTTTTTCTTTGCCGTTTTTAATCACCCACTCCAACTCATCAGCGAGTTTCGATTTGTCGAGTTCGAGGAGACGAGCATGATCCTGCAAGGCCAGGTCGGGCTGCCCCATTGAGGTGTAGAGGACTCCCCGATACATGTAAGCCTCAGCTAATTCGGCATTGAGCTTGAGAGCCCGATTGTAATGCTGGAGGGCTTCTTCAAAATGCGCGGTCCCTTGCTTGCGCAGGACAAATGCAAGATTGTTGTGAATGGCCGCATTTTTCTCGTTTACTGCGAGAGCTTTGCGGAAATCTTTTTCTGCGGCGGCGTATTCCAAATCGAACAGTTTTTCAGTGCCGCGGGCCAACAGCTTAGCGTCCTCTTTTTCCGCAGCTGGTTTCGGTTTAGAAGGGGCTCCCAAGGCGATTGAGAGGGCAAAGAAAGGCAGAAGAAAGAGGCAGAGGTGTCGTTTGGTGGTTTTCATAGATGTGACGGGGCATCAACTTAAGCAAATAGTCAAATAACAGGTCCTAGAAAACGTTGTTCAGTCACCGGATCTTAACAATTTTAATTTGGTATCAAACATGCTCACCCATAGACCTACCGCTCATTGATATTATGAAAACAAACAAAGGGGATAAATACTACACGCGACCTTATGCACTCTGGGCGCTTTTAACATCGGCAATCGTCATCGCTTCGCTGGGAGGCGCGGTCTATGATGCGATCCAGGGGAGTTCGCCTCGGGAGATTTTGATTAGCCGGGGTTTGGTCGGGGTGACCTGTAGCTTGCTGTCGTTCTGGCTGTCTGCATTGGTCAGTTGGCTGCTGCCAATCTGTCTTTCCAAGGAGGGGCTTCGCTCTTACACGGCTTTCGGGATCTACCGGTCGGTAGGCTGGGCGGAATTTGAGCGGGTGGAGGCGCTATCGCTGTTTGGGATTCGCTACGCTAAAATCTACCTGAAAGCGGGCGGTTTTCCCATCTGGATTCCCGAGTTTTTGACCAAACGTGACCGTTTTTTGGCGCAGTTAAGGCAGCGCACCGCGCATGCTGGCGCAGTAGAGGAAGCTTTTACTGGTGCAGTCGATCATTCCGGTTTTGTCTCGACGCGAGTGATCGAGGCTGGGTCTTAGGCTCACCAACGGAAAGCTCGTGGCGTGTCCGCTCGTCGGACGCCCCCGATGCCCGTCGGGTAGTGGACCGATTGAATCAACCGGGCAAAGCCGGGCGCGAGCAGCCGTTTCGCTCTTCCACCTTTGCTAAAGCTACGGCGGACGGGTCGGGCTATGCCGGGCGCGAGCAAGCTCGCACGCCACGTGGAGCCCGTGGCGTGTCCGCGGACGCCCCCGATGCCCGTCGGGTAGTGGACCGATTGGATCAACCGGGAAGCTATCGATCAG
>JAAAPI010000001.1 GCA_009908325.1 Verrucomicrobiota bacterium
GAAAGCCTTGGGCGTGTAAAGTATTTTTTCGATTTATTCGGAGAGTCGGGTGTCATCAAGAGCGCAAGGGTGTAGGCACCCATCGTAATCGTGCTCATCACCGTAATTATAATCGAAAGACCGATTACGAGGGATCAGGATTACGATTTCATGAATTACAACCTTTCAAGCCGATCCGCCGACAAGCGGTGCTAGTGCACCGGCGCGGTCTTTCCTGCACCAGCAACGATAGGTGTTGCTGCTACGGTTTGATAACTAGTTTCATCGGGACACATAAACGTCATTTGCTGTAGCCACCATCAAATGGGAGGGCGAGGCTACACCGTTGTCTCGAGCGAGCAAATCAATATCAGCATAGATAAAGACGTCATGGTTTCCGTCCATGTCTATATCTACAGGAGTCCTCGCGTTAGGGCCAAGAAGCGCCCAAACGGGATAGTTCAAAGGGAGCGAATTAACGGTGGCCGCTTCTCCGGTACTAAGAATTGCTGTCAGACCTAGGGCTGTGAGCGTAGTTATTTTCATTTTTTTCGAACAAGTTATTAGTTCATTTTGCATCATTGTCTGAGGTGGTCGGACCCTGGACGACGCCATCGACGACCGGTCGTGGGAACTTTGCCTGCATAGGTTTGGAAGCTTTGCTCAGGGTCTCGACCAACACAAGGTTAACCGGTCGCTCTCCGATACGCTCGATCAACTGCTGTTCAAAAAGACTCACCGGTTCCACGGCTTGTCCTTCGCTTTCGATGTGACCGTCAAAGGTCACGGAATCGTGTCGACTTCATTCCGCAAAACAAACAGATACGAGAGTCATTGAGCTGTCACTGTTGATAGAGTGCGAAAAAAACAGTCCTGCCGACTCAAAGCTTTTCCACGTAGGCATAGTAGGCCCCTTCGGACGCCCCGGTCTCGAGCTCGAAGACAGCCTCCAGGTCCGCGCCTCCCGCAACAAAACCGCGCCCTCAATTCAACTGCCCGGACAGCCCGCCGCCATAGCCGGCCAACTCCAGATAGGCCCGGCCGATGACCCGTCCGGAGGCGTCCTGCACCTTGCAGGCCCCCTCCCAGTAGGCGTTGCTCCCGTTGTTCCCGACGAATTCCTGCGCGTCCATCCGCGGGACGAGATTGTAGACTTTCGTTTCGCCGGTCACTGGATGCCGTGCAGTGATCCGCACGGTCGTCGGATACGTCAGCCCGGTCGCGGGACTCGTCCACTCGGAGAGCCCTTCCCAGGTAAACTGATCGGCGTAGACGGACTCTGTGTGACCCGCTTCGTCGATCCAATAAACCGCCGACCAGGGATCGCTCCCGCCGTCTGCCTGCCGCAAGCGATAGGCCTTGACCTCGGTTCCATCGTTCAGATGGATCGCCGTCCAGTCCCAGCCCTCCAGATCCGAGCCGAGTTGGCTGGAGGAAATCTCGTGATCCATCCAGGCGAGGCCCTCCACAGCCACACGCTCGTCGCCGTCCACGAACGTCCCCGTCACCTCCAGCCGCGTATAAGTCCAATACCAGCTGACCGCCGCCGGGTCGCCTCCCTTGCGGCTCAGTCCCCGCTCCCCAAAGGCAACCATCGGCTTGGCCGGGCGCAGGACCAGCTCAAGCCGCGCACCATCTTTATAGCGGATGGTCGTGCCAAAGCCGCCTTCATCGCTGAGTTCCCAGGCGGCAATGGGCCCGACCCGCAAATCCAGCTCACCCACGCCGACCCGCGCCTGCCAGCCCTCGCGGTAGACCCGCTCGTGGTGCCGGTAGCTCCCGTCCAGGAAATCGCTCAGGCCGACATGGCTCATGTAAAGCTGCTGGTCGCCAAAGGTTTCCTCGCCCGCCTCGACCGCTGCTCCCGGCGCGCCTGCGATACGAAAGACCGTCGACTGAAAACCAAATCGGTCCTCAGCCTCCCCCACGACGCGAAGGTGCCCCGTCCAATACCACCACTCGATAGCGTAGGCCCGGTGGGCGCCATGCGCGGCGGGAGTTTCCGGCCGCGTATCCGGCGCGGGCACGGGATAGCCCTTGGCCGTGACCGCAGGCGGCTCGATCCAGGCAACTGCAGTCGCTTGAAGACTTATAATCCAACAGACAAGTAAACTCTTAAAAATCCTCATCCCATTTCCCTCCGATAATGCCACCATGCCCCCGAGGCCAAGCCGCAGAGGTAGCCGGCCGCGACCAGCCCGAAACCGAATTTTAAGAAGCCCGCCACGGGCACCTGCCAAAGCAGGGTCCAGCCAAAGGACTGCACGTTGATCACCGCGATCAGGACCCAGCCGAGCGCCAACCCGATGAGCGTGCCCGCCACCCAAGCTGCCAGCCCGATCCCCGCGCCCTCCAAGCCAGCCGCCAGAAGCAAGCGTTTTTTCGAAAACCCGAGATGATCGAGCGTTTGCCAGGTCCGCGAAGACTCTTCAAAAATCGCCACCAGCCCCAGGAGTAATCCCGCCAGCGCCACCACGACCCCGATGCCGTTGAGCGCCGCCGTCACCCGAAAGGTCTGATCGAAGATCCCCATGGCCAGTGTGCGCAACTCGCCCGCATTGCGGATATCCAGCCCGGGAAATTCCAGCCGCAGCCGATCCCGCAACGCATTGACCTCGACGCCGTCCCGCAAATACAGACTCGTATTGATCGCCCGCTCTTTGCCGGTCCACTCGCGCCACTGCGGCAGATCCACCACCGCAGAGCCGAACTCGTTACCATAGTCGGAAAAGATCCCCACCGGCGAAACGACGCGTGGCCCGGTCGCGGTGCCCAGGGTCACCGTGCCGCCGTCGAGCACACCGAAGCGCCGTGCGAAGGTCTCGCTCACGATAGCCGGCTCTGCTCCGTCAACAGCCTCAAGGCTACCGATTGGTCGCATCCAGATTTGCTTCACCTCCCGGTTTTCCCAGACCGAGAAGTCCACCCCGGCCAGGACCGTCGTCCCCACAGGGGCCTCGACCCGTTCGATGTAGAGGGCATCCATGAAGTCGAGTTCCGGCGTCGCCCGCAGCTCGGCCATGACCTCCGGGTCGATGCCATTCATTGTGCCCGCACCCGACACGCCGCGCTCGGAAACATAAAGCTCCGCCTGAAAGCGCACATCAAACCAGCGCTCAATCGTGCCCCGGAAGCTGCCCACCATTTGAAACATACCGGTGACCATGCCAACAGCCACGACCAATCCCGCCACGGCCAGACGATGCCGACTCGATCCATCCGCCAAGCGGCTCATAGCGAGCCGCCAAACCGCCCGCCCGGATAAAAGCCGCCCCAGCCGGGCCAGCCCGGTCAGGACCTGCCCGGAAAGCAGCGCCGCCCCAAAAATCCAACACCCAGCCGCGAGGAAACCGCCGAGCGCCATCTTGGAGCCGCCCGCCATGAGCGGCGGCGGCATCCACAAAGCCGCGACACCTGCCACCAGCAGAATGAGTCCCACCTGCGGCTTCCGCAGCCAACTAAAGCCCGGCGACCAGTCGCCCCGGCTCAGAATTTGCGCCGGTGGCGTCTGCATGGCATCCCGTGCCGGGAGCCATCCGGCCAGCAGACTGAACGCCGTGCCCAGGACCATGCCAATCCACCAGTCCGCCGCCCTCAGCCGAATGACTTCCGCCGAGGTGGCGAAGTAAAGCGCGTTGACTGTATCGGCCAACAAATGCACCGCCCCCAGCGCCAGCAGGTAGCCCACCCCGATCCCCGCCAGCGAGCCGACCAGCCCGAGCAGCAACGATTCCAGCAGACAGAGACGAAAGAGCAGCTCGGGCCGCACCCCGAGGCTTTTCAGGGTGGCCATCTCCGCCCGCCGCCGCACCACGGCCGCGTCCAGGGCCTGCAGAATAAGGTAGGCACCCACCAAAATGGCGATGAGCGAGAGAATCATCAGATTGAGCCGAAAGGCCGCCGTCATGCCCGCCCGCTCGGCGGCGCGCTCCTCGGCTGCCTTTAGGCTGAAGCCCGGCGGCAGCTGCGCTTCGAGACGCGCCCGAATCGTCTCCAGGTAGGCCGGATCGGCCCGCCGCTGCCGGTCTGAGAGCAAAACTTCCAGGCGGTCGATTTCGCCCGCGCGCCCCAGCACGGCCTGCGCGGTGGGGAGATCCGCCACGACCAGATCCTCCGGCAGTCCCGCTTCGGCGTCGCCCAACACACCAGCCACGTTGAGCGACTGCTTGCGCCCCCCGGAGACGAAAGTAATCGCATCCCCCTCCCCGAGCCCGGCATCGGCGGCCAGCGCGTGCGTGATCCAGGCCAGGTCGCGCGGCCCGATGAAGTCATACCACTCCCCGCCGCTCAGCCCAAGCTCCAGCCCCTGCTCGATAAACCCCGGCAGATTGCTGATCGAGACCAGATCCATACCCACCAGCCGGAGTTGCCGCACCGCCTCGCCCGTCTCGTCGAGCTGCGCCAGCGACCCCTCCACGACGGGTAGCAAATGCCAGTCGGGGTCGGCGGCGAGCGGGCTCAGCGCCCCGAGATCTTTTTCACTCAAGACCCCATCGCTCCGCTCAACAAAGAAGTCACTCCGCCCCGAAACCGCCTCGTTGAAGAGCCCAAAATTGGCCGATGCCGCCCGACTGGCCTGGCGGATCCCGTTGAAGGCTCCCACCCCCACCGCGACGATGGCCAGCAGCGTCAGATAGGTGAACCACGACTCCCGCCAATGCCGCAGGGTCATTTTCCGCAGTAGCAGCCCGGCCACCCGCCAGCCTCCACCGGTTGCGCCCAAATCCCTCACGGTGTTTCCTCGATGCGACCGTCACGCATGTGCACCGTGCGGTCACAGATTTCCGCGGTGGCTGGATCGTGGGTCACAAGCAGGAGCGCGATCCCGTGATCCGCCGAGAGTTGTTTTAATAGATTCAGCACCTGCGCACCGGCGACCGAATCGAGGCTCCCCGTCGGCTCATCTGCCAAAATGAGTCTTGGCCGGTGCATGACAGCGCGCGCGAGGGCCACCCGCTGCCGCTCACCCCCACTCAGCGCATCCGGGCGGTGCCCGGCCCGGTGCCCCAGGCCCACCGCCTCCAGGAGTTCCGTCACCCGACGCCGACGCTCAGCCGCCGACATCCCGATCAACTGACCCGGCAGTTCGACATTTTCGTAAGCGGAGAGCGTCGGCAGGAGGTGAAAGGCCTGGAAAATGTAGCCAATGGACTCCCGTCGCAGTCGCTCCAAGCCACCCCGGTCTGCCTGCCCCAGATCAAAACCGTCGATCCGGATCTGCCCGTGCTCCCAACGCTCAATCCCCGAAAGACAGTTAAGCAGCGTCGACTTCCCGCTCCCGCTCGGCCCCATCAGGGCGACCCGCTCCCCCGCATCCACGGCAAAATCCACCCCATGCAACACCTCGACCGGACCGTAGCACTTTTTTAGATCTGTGACTGTTAAAATGGTTTTGCTCATGCCTCCTTACCCCGAACCAAGGTCACGGAAGCTAATTCAACGCAAATAGATCCCAAAGATTACAGACGCAGAGGCATCACCCCGGCGCGGGCTTGCTACACCGCCAATACCCGGCGGGCGCGAGCAAGCTCGCACGCCACATGGAAGACCTGCTCTCCCTCAACTGTCCCCGCACGCCGCTGGCCCATCCAAACCCATGCGGCGGTAGAGCAACCGCAGGTGCTTCGGTGGCTCGCACACAACCATACTCTCAGTATCGCCGGGAACCAGCTGCACTTCTGCCAGATGAATGGCGACGCCATGAAAAACCGGGAAACGCACACCAGCCCGCTGCTTCCCCGGCAGCAAATCGCGCTGTGTGGGCACCTCGGGGCCACCGTAAAGATCGTCCCCCAAAATTGGTATCTCCACAACGGCGGCGTGCGCCCGAATCTGATGGGGACGGAAGAAGCCGACCATGGCCTCCCAGAGCGCCCAGCCTTTGGGCGATTCCGCGATCCGCCTAAAATCCGTGAACGACTTTTTCCCTTTGGCGGTGGATGGAATCATCTTCGGCTTCACGTTGTGGGGTAAAAGCGGCGCATCGGCCTGAAATTCATCGGGCTTACCGGGGCCCTGCGCCGCCGTGACGAATTGAAACCGAAAACGGCAGTCCCCGGACCCGAAGCGGTTGCGCAGATCCGCCGAGGCAGCCCGGGTCTTGGCAAACAGGGCAATACCCGAAATAACCGGATCAAGGTAGTAAACGGAGGCGAAGATCTCAGCACCACAACGCAGCAGCTCGGGCTTCCCGGCCTGGAGCTGTGTATTGAGCGCGGCATCCATATCCGGTGCGGTATCCCAGGGGTGGGCCCGTGTTCCAACCCCGGCGGGCTTCTCCAGCGCGACCCAGTCGGTTCCTTCCGCAAGGATCGGCAGGCGGAGAGGCTCTTCGCCCAGCAATGGCGGGGGAAACCCGAGGGCCTTTTTCTTATTCGATTGTTTAGACACAGAGATCGGGATACAAAATACCCCCGGCACGACAAGCGCAACCGAGGGCATCATTGGGAGGGAAAGTGTTTTTGCGATTTAAAGAAGTCTTCCGACTAAGCAGCCAGCAACTGGGCGCAACGCGCTTTCTGACGGGCAATCTTGTTAGCATGCACCAGTCCATTCTTGCCAGCTTTGTCCAGCGTGGAGATGTAGCTGCGCGCCGAGGCCGCGAGCATTTCTTTGTCCCCCGCACTTGCGGCAGCGTCGACCTTTTTGGCCAGCGTTTTGAGGCGGCTCTTGAGCTGGCGGTTGCGCAGCGTGCGAGTCTCGGTTTTACGAATGGATTTTAGTTGGGATTTTGTGTTCGCCATGGCTGATAAATTATTGAGAGGCGGGAAAGTGCGTAGACCTTTCCGGACTGTCAAGGCGGAAAAATCAGCAAAGTGTCGATCCCGGAGTGCTGTAAGCCGGATTTTGTCCGCCCCGCGCCGAAGCGCCGGGCTGTGCGTTCATTTATCTATGCCGCCGAAGCGGCATCCCCGCCGAGGCGGGGTGCGACATACCCGGAATCGTTGGACGGGCCGCCCGATCCCCTATTTTGCCTTGCACCGGATTGGGTTTATCCTGCCTCCCTCGTTACCTCAGGAGCGGTGAGCTCTTACCTCCCCGTTTCACCCTTACCCCGGGCCGGTCTCGCGACCAGCCCGGGGCGGTTTGTTTTCTGTGACACTGTCCGTCACGCAGGGTTGCCCCGGCGTGCCCCCGCTTTCACAGGGAATCCTGCCCTACGGTGTCCGGACTTTCCTCTCAGTCTCGCGACCAAGCGAACGCCCACACTCCGAAATCGACCCGGAGACGCTGCGGGTGGGACGCACCCAAAGCAAGCGGTAAATTTTAAGGGACTAAGCCCCCGGCACACGCACCCAGCGGCTGGCCTGTGCGATACTGTATTGGAACTTGCGGGCGTGCTCCCGGATCAAAAATGGCATATCCCAGCGGGCATCAAGCAAAAAGGATGGCTCCAATGCTGTGCGCAGGCCGGCAAACGAATCCTGCGCCCCATCCCCGAGCCAGTTTTCCGTCGGCGTGTAAGCTTCCAACCAGGAAAACGGCGTGGTGATAAAGAGCTGCCCGCCCGGCTTCAGTAGTTCCGGCAAGCGGCACAGCAGTCGCATCGGCTCGGGCAGGCGGCAGATCAGATTACAGGCGATGATGCAGTCAAACTGGCCGATGTCTCCCCGCAAGTCCTGCGCATCACCCTGCTCGAAGGTCACCCGGCTGCGGTCGATCTCCTTTGCCACAGAAACCGCCAGCTCAGTCGTGGCCGAGCCTTCATCGAGACGCGCGGCCGGGTGTCGGCCATCAGCCGCAAGACGCCGCGCTCCGTCGATAAAGGCTTGCGAGTAGTCGATGCCGACCACTTCCCGGCAGTAGCGGGCCAACTCAAACGAGGAGCGCCCTACCGCGCAGCCCAAATCCAATGCGCGCGCATCGGCAGGCAGTTGCTCAAGGGCGAGCCCGTCAACAACGCAGCGCTTCGGAAAATCCAGCGCATCCGCACCCCCGAAGGGATAGGGAAACTGCTCTGGACCATTCGCATAGTGAAAGACCAGGTATTGCTGGAGAAGTTCATCAGATTCGTACGGGTTGATCGGGTTTTCCATGGATTTACAAAACTCTTAATTGAATACAAGCATCGCGCAAGAAGCCGTTGACCTTTTGGCGGAAATTAAAATTGTCCTTCCTTATGACGCTCAACTGCACCCAATGGGGTCTTCACGAATTCAGGGATCAAAAAGAAATTCGCCTGAACTGGGCTCGGCTGCGCGTCCGTTTAATTCGGCGCGACCGCGATTTACTCTTGGTCGAGATTCGTGATGACCGGGAAATCGTTGAGTTGGGCGACGATCCCGAATCCGATTTCCGGCGCTACGCTTTTGAGCGGAATTTGCGCGCCATCCGTGTGCTCCCGATGATGCCGGACCGTCCGATTCTGGTCCAGCCCCTGCACCCGCTACGTTTGGCACCCAAGGCCGAGGTCGAATTTTACCTCTCAATCCCGGTCGATATCCAACTCAGCACACCCGTGCCAGGTCCAACCGACCCGGCCCTATTCGAGCCCCTCGAACGCCTCCAGAGCGAAATCCTTTCCGACAGCTGGTTCGGCGATCAAATTCAGGGCGTTTTCTGTTACGCGTTGAAAAGCCGCGCACGCCGGGAGCGGCCCCAGCTCGAAAGCGGATCCGACTCCCGCGCCATTTGCAAAATTAAGATCGAGAATAGCTCGGAAGTGCAACTCCACGTCAGTAAGTTCTGTCTGCGGCTCGAACGCTGCCACATCTGGCAGAAAGACAACGAGCTGTGGTCCTCACCAATTCACATTCGCTACCGTGGCACCGATCAACTAACCGCCATCGACTACTACGAAACGGCACCCGAGGAATTAGGCGATTGCACGCGAATCGCTGATGCCGAAAAAGACCCGACCGAAAACCTCATAAGCCGAACTTTCTCCGGCATTGGCAGCGCCTTTGCATCGATATGAAACCACTGGATCTTAATAGTATTCTTTACGCGCTCGCCATCCTTGTCGTCGGGCTGGGTATCGTCTTTCTCCTCAGCCGCCTCACCGCCCGTGCCATGATGCGGAACTTCTCCCCGCATCACCGACTGCTCGCCCAAAAGGCACTCCTTTATGTGGGCATCGTCCTCGTGATCTGCACGGTTCTGATTCATTTACAGGTCAACTTAACCGCCGTATTGGGAGCAGCTGGCATCGTCACCGTAGCAGTTGGCTTCGCTGCGCAAACGAGCCTCTCCAACCTGATCAGTGGACTCTTTCTGTTAAGCGAGCGACCTTTCCAAGTGGGTGATCTGATTGTTGTCGGCACTACCCGTGGCGTTGTCCTCTCGATTGATCTGCTTTCGGTCAAGCTGCGCACACTGGACAATCTTTTCGTCCGTATGCCCAACGAGACCCTCATTAAAGCCGAAGTCACCACGGTCACCCGCTTCCCTATCCGGCGCATGGATATCAATGTGGGTGTGGCCTACAAGGAAGACGTGGCTAAGGTCGCACGCGTTTTGCGGGAAGTCGTCGATGCCAATCCGAATGGTCTGATTGAGCCGGAACCGCTCATTCTTTTCAAAGATTTCGGCTCTTCATCACTCGACTTCCTTGTCGGTGTCTGGTTTGAAAAAACGAAATTCCTCGTCTTGAAAAACAGCATCATGCGTGACATCAAAGAACGTTTTGATGCCGAAGGCATAGAAATAGCCTTCCCTCACCTCACCGTCTACGCCGGCAGCGAATCGCCCGCGTTTCCCGTTACGGTGGAGAAACCTGATGGTGGCTAATTTTGAAACCTACGCTTCAACCGCAATCTCTGCTTCCAGCAACTCAACCATGTATTTGGACGGCTTGTAGTGCTCGATCAAAACCTCTGTCTGGTCGCCGCGAACCATGCGTGCCTGTTGCAAGCGAATTTCCGGAGTTTTATGCGGCGCGTAGAGCACATCGTCGTGCGAAGCGTTGGCGTGCTCCTTGAAGAGATCGGGCGTTATCTTGCCGCCCAAGTGGTCGTCGCGGCCTGTCGCTACGTGGATCGTCCCGAGGATTTTTTCGTCCTGAATATCTCGGCCGGAAAATGGCAGCACCTGTGTGCCGAAACCGAGTTCACCGATTGCGCCGATCATCGGATCTTCTTTCAAACGGCGGTTGTGATCTTCGATCTCTGCATAATCGCCGTAGACAAACTGCGATTTTACAATCTTCCCGTTTTCGACGTGAAGAAGCCCAATTGTGCTTTCGTCGTATTTGAAAGGGAAAACACCATCGGCACTTTCCGGTACGAAATAGACCTCACCTGCGGGGAGGTTGGCCACGTCCGGCTTGCCTGGGGGACAGAGTCCATGGCTCTTTTGCGCATCCTGCCCGTTCGTATGTAGAACCAATGTATAGACCTGACTCTCGACCTCAAAATCAATCTCGAAGCGGTCCGCGTTTGTCAGACCGAGCCGCAGCTTCTCGGCGTCTTCACTGACCCGTTCATAATCAACGGAGAGACCG
>JAAAPI010000322.1 GCA_009908325.1 Verrucomicrobiota bacterium
CGCAGGATTCGCCATGTTGATATCCCTGCCAACGCGGTTGCTTGGCTGAAGACCTGTGCGCAACAAAGTGGACCCGTCTGCGAAGACCGCTACAGCGATGACCACGGCCGCCGTTTTCGTAGGCTGACAAAGACGGCAGGATTCGGCTACGAAAGAGGCGAGGGGACCAAAGCCAAATGGATTGGCAGTTGGCAGACCAATGCCATGCGCCACAGCTTCGGCAGCTATCATTACGCCCTGCATGGCGATGCGATGCTCACATCACGCCTACTGGGGCATAAGTCGAACGACACCGTGCTCTTCGATCACTACCGCGCTCTCGCGTCCAAAGAGGATGCGGAGAAGTATTTTAACATTCAGCCGGAATAAGTCAGATGCCGAGTCAGCTGTGGTTTCAGAAATTTTCAAAGTTCTCTAAACTAGCTCCGAGTGAGCGGCAGGCTTTCATTGTTTCTGGGATCGTGGACAGATTTTTACCCGAGCAGATTAATGAGCGAATTGAAAAGTATGACCTTAGTATCGATCCGGATGAAAAACAGGTTTTGATTCAACTCTTATTCTTATACTGTGGGTCGCTAGTCGACGGTTCCAAAGCGTGGGAACGCGAAGCTCCATATTCTGATTCGACGGGTAAAACATTCGCTAACAAGAAAGACCAAGCTTATTCGTATTTCAAAAAGCATTACAGACTTGTTTTTGGATTTCATTATTCTCCTAGAAGTAATGCTAAAAAGCGTGTTCGCCAGAAGGCTTTTTATGTTGATGGTCTAATAGCCAAAACAGTTTTAAGATTTGAAAAGGATTTTGACGACCTTAGTCGTTTTCTGGCAGAGGCTTCACTTGAAGATATGATCTTGGATGCTGTCATTGCAGAAGCTTCGGAAACGCTGGGTCGCGTAGTCTATGATTTCGACATTGAGAATCGAATCAAGCGATGGGCTTAAATCAGCAAATGTCGCGGACATCTGCTGATCGGTTTTCGTGACGGTCGCTGGTGTGTCCAACATGCTACAATGCATGTTAAGCGAAACTACACCAACACCGGAAGCGACGCACCTCAATGCGGTTCGCTCGAATCCACCCCGGAACATGAATCTCCCCGAGGCTGCCGCCTACCTGGGGATCAGTGTTCGTAAACTTCGCTACGATATTTCGGAGGGCCGCATCAAGGCCGTCCGCTTTGGTCGCCGCATCATTCTCAGGCTGAAGGATCTGGACGACGCTCTGGATCAACACGCCTATTAAAAAGCCCAGCCACGACGAGCGTGGACTGGGCTGTAGGATTTCCTGATTGCACATGAGATCCTACGCGTAGGCTCCGCTTCGTCAAGGCTGGATTAACCTCCAAAACAAGGAGACATATCCATGCATACACATGAAGAAACGGCCGAAAAGGCCACCACCGCGCCAGCCAGCTTGGCAGCACAGCAAAACATACTCGGGGAGGACGTCGTGTTCTTGCCGATCCCGAAAGGGGAGAAAGGTCCGCGCCTGAAAAATTGGCCGGAGTTCGAACTCAGCTACATGCAGAACCCGCGCTATCTCGCGAAGTTTGAGGAGCACACAAATATTGGTGTCCTTCTCGGGCATCCGAGTGCTCATCTCATCGGCTTCGATTTCGATAATGAAGACGCGTTGCAATCCTTCCTGGAGCTAAACCCTGACCTGCGGGGAACCGCGACGGTCGTGGGTGCGAAGGGAGCAAAACTGTTCGTCCGTGCGGATCGCGTTCCGCAATCCGGAAAAATTCGGGATGAAGATGGTAATGACGTGGGCGATTTGCTGGCCGATGACAGTCAAGCCGTGATCTACGGCACTCACCCGGATGGGATGGACTACCGTTGGACCTGCGAGACCCAGCCCATCGAGGTCTGCCTGGACGATATCGTCCTGCCAGAGGGCTGGACGGCTCCATGGGTGCTGTCGCCTGCTCAGAAAGCTGCGAAGCTCTATGGGCGGCCTTACGCGCAGGGCAAGACAGTCTATGTGGGATCTCTCAAGGAGAGCTTCTGGGCAGGCTTACTCTACCTAAGCGAAATTCTACTCTATGAGTCGAAAGAAGCGCAGTTCTATCGCTACGAAGAGTTGACTGGCCTATGGAGCTCGATGACAGAAGACAGCGTAAAGCGACGAATTGCCCGCTTGATCTACGACTATGCAAACTCGTTGGAATGCGGTGTCACGGCGGAGCAAATACGTCATAAGGTGACTGACAGCTTCTTACGCGCCTGCGTCGGTCGTCTCCGTTCGATTGCGGAGAAAGTCGATGCCTTCGAGACGAAGTTCCCGCATCTGATTCATGTCAAGAATGGCATGTTCGATCTGGATACGAGTGAGCTGCTGCCCTTCGGCCCAGAATACTATTCTCGGAATCAAATCCCGATTGCCTATGTTCCCACTGCGGATTGCCCACGATTCATCGAGGAGCTTCTGGGTGGTATGCTTGGCGCGGAGGACCAATCACTTCTTCAACGGGTGATTGGTGGCTTCCTGCTTCCCGAAAATCTTCCGCAGGTCATTGTTATGATCTATGGAGAGGCGAAGGCGGGGAAATCAACGCTTGCCAATGTGTGCGCCGGAATAATCGGGCAGGAGAATATTGGCGGCTTGCGTCTTCGTCATGTCGACAGTCGTTTCGAAATCGGCCGACTCATCGGTGCCCGCGTGCTTTCTGCGCCGGACATCCCGTCAAACTTCCTGGGTGATGGCAACGCTCAGTCACTCAAGGCGATGACGGGAGGCGACTACTTGGATGCCGAGTTGAAAGGCTCCAACAACCTGTTCAAGGTGCCGGGCGTCTTCCATATTCTCATCACGGGTAATTCCCGTCCGATCATTGACATCCAGAATGATCGTGACGCTTGGAAACGGCGGCTTGTGCCCTTCAAGATCGAGCGACTGAAAGAGCCACAGTCGATCCCTAACTTCGCTAAAATGCTTATCGATAAAGAAGGTCCCGGTATTCTCCGCTGGGCCATCGAGGGCGCGCAGTTGCTCCGGGAGGAGATGGAGACCTTCGGGAAACTCCAACTCACCAAATCGCAGGAAACCCGCATTAATGATCTGCTCTACGAGTCAGATTCACTACGGCATTTCCTCGAATACTACGTGACCGTAGAGAAAACCGGGCATGCCACAACCGAGCAGATTCAGCGAGCTTACGCGGAATTCTGCCGTGAGAAAAAATGGACACCTATAAAAGACAGCATCTTCCGAGCGAAGCTGCCCGATCTGATGCAGGAGATCCATTATGTCTCGCCCTCGCATAACATCCCAAGTTCTGATGGGGACCAACGTGGATACCGGAATATCCGTATCCATTCCCTCCAGGGTGGGCTCTTTGAGTAAGACCGATGGAGCCCAGGATACTCAAGTATCTCGATCAGTGCCCCCCTGCCATATCCGGGCAGGGGGGCCATAATCGAACCTTCGCTGTGGCCTGCATATTGGTTCATGGCTTTGCGCTCTCGGTGTCTGAAGCTCTTCCTTACCTTCAGGCCTACAATCAGCGCTGTCGGCCCGAATGGACCCACAAAGAGCTCATGCACAAGCTTACGGATGCTGCGAAACGCTCCGACCGTCGCGGATACGGTTACCTCAACAAGAAGTCGGGACGAAAAAGTCGAAGCACTCGCCGCCCGCTGACCCCGATAAAATATCCCAACGTTCGATCACCCAAGTGGGGTGGGCGAAATGACCTCTAGTCTGGGACGTTTGGGACGCCTTTCTCGCACTCCTTATAACCTATATATCCCAGTTAATATTATTTCCTCCAAGGAATAGAAAACACCCGTCCCAAACGTCCCAAATGGCAGGGAGAGACAAAGTCGGTCTATGATAGACCCTATCCGGCTGCTGTCCCTTTCTGTGGCTGGTCTGAAGCCTAATTATTCAGGGAAGACCACCCCAATTTCCCATCCTGCGTGCCTTACCTTGCCTTACCCCGTGGGTTTATCGACTGCAAGCCCTTCCCGTTTCTTGCAAAAGCCGTCACAAGTGGCATTTTGCATCCTTGTCTCAGGATTTTCGAGCATTCAGGCTTCCTGGTATGAAGCCGTCTTGACCACACACCGTTGGATTTGGTAGCTTTTTCAAGATGGGATTCTTCAATAATATAAAAACTAGGGTAAAAGGCCTGAAACCGCCCAACTGGGGTAAACTCAAAGATCAACTTCCCGCGATTCAGAAGGCTCTTTATACCGGCACAAACTCGACCCTGACAGGGATTTCAGGGTCACTCAAAGGACTTTATGGGCGGTTCTTTATATCGAATGAGGAGCTGAAGGATCTAGCCGAAGACCTGGAGGACCAGGGCGCCCGCTACCGTGAGTTGCTTCACGGAAAGCTGGTTAAAAAAGATCGCTTGAAAGACTGCTTTGCGCTGGGGGGAGAAATTTATCTCTTGAGTAATTTGCCGGAGCATTTTCCCGCCGATATTGAGGCAGCCTATGCCGGACACTTTCCTAGGCTTGCGGCTGAAATCTCGCTGAGTGAACATATCGAATCCCTCGATCCAGGCAGCCAGATGGGTTTTCTTTCCGGCCTTAAAGGGAAGCTATTCGAACAAAAATACGTGGATTACCTCAACGAGGGTGAATTGCCGGATGGTTACACCGCCTCCCTGGCGGATAGCCCCGTGCAAGCAGGCTGGGACATCATGATCACAGATGCAGAGGGTAACATTGAGCGCGTTTTACAGGCCAAAGCGACCAGTTCGCTGGACTACGTGCAGACCGCATTGGAGAAGTATCCGGAAATTGATGTGGTCTCCACCGACGAGGTGTATTCCCAACTTGTCATGAATGGGATCTCCGAAGGACTCCATAATTCCGGCATCTCCAATGAGGCGATGATTGACTATATTACCACGACGACAGGGCTCACGGGGCAGTCTTATGGAGACATGTTTGCTGGTCTGGATTTATCAGATTTCTACCCGCCGATCCTGACAGCTGGGCTGATTGCATTTACCTCCTACCGCGACCCTAAATTGGCGAACTTTATCGAAAAAACGGAGGCTGGGGGGCTTCGCTTTGGCAAAGCCTACTTCGCCTACATTCTCGGCATTGGTGTGACAGCGGTCACCCATACTTGGTGGCTGGGGCTGGCTGCCGCAGTGGTTAGCCGAGCCACCAGCGATGAAGGCTATCGGCGCTTCGAGCTGATGCATAAAATGCGGAAAGCTAAAAGAAACAACCGCACGGTGGTCACTCGATGGGCCAAAAGTGTGAAAGAAGGCGCTTTTGCCTGATACTGCCGCGCCATGCCACGCTTCCCAAAATTAGAAAATTGGATGTGGCACTTGGGTCCCCCCTTACGCTCCGCTCGCCCGTTTCCCCCATGCTCCCCCGGCCCTCAAAACTTCCTCGATCCTACCGATCCGCTTGAACAGCTGGGCAAGCCCACCTGCTCACATTTCCGCCGACCTACAATTCTTGGGTCCACTCCAATGACGCGGATCCGAAGGATCGAGCAACACCTTAAAGGCTGCCGCCCGAGTCGACCGCAGACCTGGCCTCTGCTCCTGCGTCGCGACGGCCAGCACTGCTACCGTAGGGCCATCCCAGATGCACGCCTGCGGCCTCCTGCGTCGGTCCTCGCCGAGCATGCAGACCGCCTCTCAATGGGGTCCCCAGACCCGCTCCCTCCACGGACCTGCCCCTCCGCTCCTTCGTCGCTCCGAGGCAGCACCGTTCCGGTCGCTCCCGCCGGGACTCCACCCGCCGACGCTGTCGCCTCCGGTTCCCCCTTAGTCGCCATTCCGCTCCGGCCTCCAGGTCCCCGTCCACTGCGTCGCACCGCCTCGGGCTTCGCTCCCTACGCACGGCTCCAGCGCCCCGCCGTCTGTCACGGGCTCTGCTCACGCAGACCCCGCGCCAGCCGCCCGGTCGCCTCCGCTTTCCGCGCTCCAGTCGCTCCGCTAATCCGAGCCCGAGCGACTCCGTTCCCGGTGCCCTTCCGGCGTGCGCTCCATCGCGCCACGGGCTCACCTCCGCGCCACCGACGGCTCCCCCTCGTTCCAATCCCGACCGTCCCGCCGTCCGCCGCGTCGCCCCGAAAGCCCTCCAGTCGTGCCTCCTTGCGGGCTTCCCGGGCTCCTGCGGCTCAAAGCTACCTCGCTGCGCTCGCAACATTTCCGAGCCTGGCACTCCGCAGCGACAGGTCACGGGAACAACCGCCCGGGTCCCGAAGGCTTGCGCACAAAATCGCATTATGCCGAATTGAGCTGCGAGCCCTCGCTCCCGGCTGCGCCTAATTACGACATAACGGATTTTGTGCCGCTGCGCCTTCCCCCGGACGGTCGCTCCCACGCCCTGCCACAGCTCCGTGCCCCCGGTTGCGGCGGCCTAGCCCCGCCGCGCTACTTCGCGCGCGTAGCCAACCACTTCTCGGCCACAGCTTCTCCTCTTGTTCGCTGTTCATCCGAGAGCTGCTTACTGATGATCGCCCGATTATGTTCGGCGTAGTCATATCCATTCCTTACCGAAATCGTAAACCAGACATACGCCATCACCTTATCTCGCCGCACACCCGTCCCCTGAGCATACATTAGGCCCAAATTATGTTGTGCCTCCGGCACCCCTTGATCCGCCGCCTTGCGATACCACTTCACCGCCTTGAAATAATCCTGCTCAACCCCATTCCCATGTTCGTAAGCCACGCCCAAATCCACCTGGGAGAGAGCTGCCCCTTGTTCTGCTGCTTTTTCAAACCACTTGGCCGCTTCGGCCAAATCTTTGTCGACTCCCTGACCAATCCGGAGCCGATTCGCCAAATTGTGCTGCGCCTGCGGTAGTCCTTGCTCAGCCGCCCGCCGGAACCACATCGCAGCCTTGGCTTCATCCTTTTCGACGCCCCTGCCAATGCTATACAGGTGCCCCAAGTTGTATTCAGCCTCCTTGTCACCTGCATCAGCCGCCCGTTTGAGCGCTTCCAGATTCTGGGGATTCACCTGGGCCGTCAGACTTACGAGGCCACTTGCCAAGAAAATAGCCACTAGGCGTAAGATGTTCATGCTGAAAACGCTAAATTAAGGGAGGGCAAAAACCAGATAATTCGTGACCTTTCAGTCTTTCTCGCCTTATGCTGCATGTCTACGCCGTATTGCGCCAATTTTAAAAAACCACAACCGCGTAGATCTGGTCAATAAAGCCTTCATGCCAACGCCCTGTAGCATGTTTAACCCATTGCAAGATTTACCGATGTTCGCGGCCGCTAAGCATTTCTTGTGTTTATTGTGGAACCGACCCCAGTCGACAATCTCGCGAACATCTCACCCGTTATTTCGAGCCTAGATTGAACCCCTCACGACCATATAATCTTGGCTTAACCGCCTGCCACCGTTGGCGCAATAAAATCAGCGAGGACCTCATAATCCATGACAAGACCTATCTCGATCTCTTCACGCTTGAAGGCCAGAGCCATAGCGATCTCAACAATGATTCCAAACTCGGAATTCTGGCCGTCCCAAGTCATCTATAATATCGAAGCTGGTCTCAACAGCTCCCGGATAGAGGCGACTTCACTTCAACAATAAAAATGAAGATAACAACATACTACACAACAAAAGGCATGTTACTTTTCTTTTCTGTCATGCTCTTAGGATTTTCCGTCGCTAGATCAGCCTCTTACAGTGGGGCTGAAAGAACAGAAATTATCCAAACCTACAAATACGTTAATACACAGGACGCCGTTTTGGAGGGTATTGCGAAAAAATTCCCAGACTTGGCTTCTAAGAGTCGGAACGGAAAATCGAGATTTCACCTGTCGGCATTAGGTGCCGGCTACCAGGGAGTGCTTAAAGCATTAGATGAGATTACAGGGGGAAAGGGCGAAGAATACATGGCTCCTCAGAATGAACGGCTAAGCAAAAATGTTGGGAAAGCCAATTTTTCGCGTTCTTACGCCCTCAAGAAAATAGAACAAGCAAGTGAACTAAAGGTCTCGAATCCAGAGGATTTTGCTGTAACGATCACTGCCGAGGAAGTCCTCTCGACATTATTACGTTTTAATCCGAAATACCAAGAGGAACCATCGCAAGAAATGCATGATGACTGGACGCAGCTTTTCAGCACCAGAGGAGAGTATAAAGCAAAGGGTTTGGATTTTAGTCTTCGTTTCCCGTCGAGCTGGAAACCAAAAACGTCAGATGGGCCGAATACAGTTCGTGAATTCTACAGCCAGGCAGGCCATGGCTCCGTTAGTTGTAACATTTTGGTGCGGAATGTCGGCGAGAGACCGTCTGCGGACGAGAAACGTCAATTGTTTACTGATGAAGGTGTGGCGCAGTTGGCAGAACAGGCTGGTTTAGAGAGAGTCATAATGGCTAAAGCGATAAAAATGGGCAACCAACCCGCAGGCTTATTTATTGCTAATGCCGTTTTTGAGACGGTTGACGTTAAAATCGATATGAGAATGACGAGATATTTTCTCATGATTGACGATAAAATGGTCATGATCGACTTCATCGAAAGCACTCCTGACGGCTTGCCAATTCACCCCGAAGCAAAGCACCAGGAGCACCAGACTTTATTTAAAATTATTGCATCAACCTTTATGCATGCAGGCCCTTTTAGAAATTACTGATTATGCCGATCTGTCAGAATTTTTTTTTGCCCTGAGTTTGAGCAGGTGAAACCGAAGTTAAAGCAAGGGTTGAGTGAGGCTGAATGACACAAGACTACAAATACCAATATGGCAGCGCAGACTGGTCCTGCTTCTCTGAAGAGTTTGGCCAGGAGCGGAAGTGGAACCCTTGGCTGGATTCCTTGAATTACTACACCCTGGCTTATGCCTCCGCAGACATCTCGGAGGAGGACGATCAGGAGGTTGCGTTTCTCGCGGCGATCTACAAGAAGCTACTCTTCCGTGGTGTGCGCACTTATTTACAACCGGAGGTTGAAGAGCGCCTGTTTCAATTTTTCCCCGAAGACTTGAGGCCTGCCCGTAATCTGGACGATCTGCAAAATATTCGCTACCGGACACCCAGTGGTTTAACGTCTACTTATTATAAGATCTGCTCGCTGAGTGCACCGCATGCCTTGTCCGGCCTCCAGTCGCATAACCCATTTGATCCGGAGAATCCGGGCAATGAGTTCAAACTCTACCAGCAGCTCATCGAAGTCGCGGGCGAGCGCATTGCAGGTTACGTCTATCCGCAATGTCCTTTGGACCAGATTTTACCGGAAAGCGTTTCCAGATCTTTCCTTTCCCAGCGGCTGGACTTCCTGATTGTTTTGCCAAACGGGCGTGGTGTTATTCTTGAGCCGGGCAACCATGGTCAAGCTCAAGCGGCCAGAAATCAGGCGCGAACTCAAGCCTGCCGTAAACACCTTGGCTATGAAACAATCCGTATTGAGAATGAAGCGATTGGCAGCGAGGAAACGGATGCGCTTCTTCGCGCTGCGTTGGCTGATATTAAAGCTGAAAAATTCCTGCGAGCTCCAAGCCAGCTCGAAGAGAATTTGATTGCTCCGTTTGCCGTGCACCGAATTGAATCGGCTCTGTCGGAACTGCTCTTGGAGCGAAAACTTCTGCAGGAAGAATCGCTGAATTTAGCCATTAAGATGGATAAAGCAGGCTTAGCAGCTATTGGAATCTTTTCGTTTCTCAAGCGACTGGAAGCCTTGATGAAACTCTACGACTTAACTGAGCCGGGCCTGCGTCGGCTGCAGATCGCTTATATTTGCCCGGATGGCGTATCAGAGCCAATGATTCCAGTAGAATGCCTGGAGGCATTCGAAGGTCTTCGATTTTTTAAGGTTCAAATCGTAGTCGATGCAGACCGAAGTGAGGTTTATGATGCTTTTATCGATCTGTCACTGCGGCATGGCACGATCAAACCTCTGGATGATGTGGTTCAGGCTAAACGGACTCTGTGTATTCGCAATAGCTTCCCACATCGCCATCGACCGACTTTTGTATCGGGCGCGAAAGCAATTAAAATAAATCCGGAAAAACTTGAGGTGTTCTATCTCGATCCTTTTGTCCAGGAGTGCTTCCGCCTGCGTGGTTTACGGGCTGATCAAGTTCGCATTTTAAAGAGTTTGTTCACGACCGGCGATACCATCGGCCTGCTGCCGACTGGTGGAGGTAAATCGCTTTGCTACCAACTTGCTGGATTGCTTAAGATCGGCGTCACGCTGGTGGTGGATCCATTAATTGCCCTGATGGATGATCAGGCGGCCTCCTTGAAATCGCGCTCCAGGATCACACATGTTGAGGCCTTGCACAGCGGCAAAGGCGATAGCGAGGAGCAAAAGATTAAAACTGAGGAAATTTTCGACCTCTTCGTTTCGACTCTCTTTGTATTCATCTCCCCCGAGCGGTTCCTGCGTCAGGATTTTCGTATAGCTTTGCTGTTCGCCACCAATAGCGGAGCGAGAGTCAGCCTGGCAGTGATTGATGAGGCACACTGC
>JAAAPI010000052.1 GCA_009908325.1 Verrucomicrobiota bacterium
GGAAAAACTGTTTACGTTGTTGTGTGGCGGCTGCCGGCATAGGTGGTAGAGAAGCATTGTGGGCGATGAATGCGAATAAAATTTGGGTCCTGTCTTTCCAGTGTCGGGAGACGTGAAAAGCGATATTTTATGGTTGCTGCGAGCGTGTTTTGGGTGTCTACTAGAGACGGCCGGGTCCTATGCAACGTCGGACCAGCAAACCCCGTCAGGCCCGGAAGGGAGCAGCGGTAGTTGGATTCACGTGTGCCGTAGGGTGCCTGGCCACTAGCTATCAATAAAAAAGACAGGTAATTTTGTGTTTGACCTATTTGGGTTCTCTTTGAATGATCGGATTTATGAGAGAAAAAAGAATCAAATTTCCAGGGGCGGTTTACCACTGCATGAGCCGAACGGTGGCGGGTGAACGGCTTTTCGAGAAGCGGGAGAAGGAGGTGCTACGCAAGATGCTTTGGCAGGTGGCTGAGTTCTCCGGCGGTGAGATCCTCACTTATTGCGTGATGTCCAATCACTTCCATGTGCTGCTGCACTTTCGCGAGGAGGGTGCTTTGTCGGATCAGGAACTGATGCGACGCTACCGGATTCTCTATCCGAAACCCACGAAGTATCAGGTGGCCTCTGCTCGCGTCCTGGAGCGCAAGCTGGCTCAGGGAGGGGAGGCGGCGGCTGAGATTCGTGAGAAACTCCTGGCGCGTATGGGAGATGTGTCGGAATTTATGAAAACGCTGAAACAGCGTTTTTCTATTTGGTTCAATCAAAACCATGACCGTTTCGGAACGCTCTGGGCGGAGCGTTTTAAATGCGTTCTGGTCGAGGGGCGTGGGTTTGCGCTGCAAACCATGGCGGCCTACATTGATCTGAACCCAGTCAGGGCTGGCCTGGTTGAGGATCCGAAGGATTATCGTTTTTGCGGCTACGCTGAAGCTGTGGCGGGCGGAACTCCGGCACTTGAGGGGCTGCGGACAATTTGGTCTGGTTACTCGGGTCCGGTTAACCCAACCGAAGCGTTACGGCAGCACCGGTTACTACTATTCGGCCAAGGGGCTGAACCGGGTGCAGGTGCTTCGATTAGTCGGGAGGCTGCGCTGCGCGTGCTTGAGCAGGAGGGTGGCGTTTTACCGAAGTCGGCGGCGCTGCGTTGTCGGATCCGCTATTTTACGGATGGTGCGATTCTCGGCTCTAAAGAATTTGTGCGCGGCTTCCGAAAAGAATGGCAACGCGGGCGGGAGCGCCCTGTCCCTGAGGCCGGGCACACGATGAAGGGGGCCGACTGGGGAGATCTTTCGGTGGCAAAGGCGCTAAAACGTGGAATTTTTGACTAGCTTCCTATTTGTCGCGATAGCTGCCAGGCTGCTTTCGCTTTGCCCGCTGCTTTACGAACAGGGGAAACAGTTTGGATTCAATGTGTTGAAAAGCACTTTCGAGACCTGCTTTTTCGTAGAGGACCCCGATTTCGGCTTCGATTGAAGTGGGTTCGCCAAACGCGGTCAGGAACTGGTTCGAGGTCATTTGTTTGAAAACCTCCGCCCGGTCCTTCGCCCGGATATCTTTCTGCCGGAGAATCCACTGACGCGCGTAGAGAGCCAGCACGGCATCGCCGATCCAAGCTTTATCGCGCTTCGTTGAGGCTTCCAAAATACTAGAGTTTTTCCACGATACCGTCAGCAAGGCCGTATTTGATGGCCTCGTCGGCGGTCATGTAAAAGTCGCGGTCGGTATCTTTCTGAATCTTCTCCAATGGCTGCCCGGAGGACTCGGAAAGGATGAGGTTTAGTTCGTCGCGAAGTCGCTCCATTTCCTGCGCCTGGATGTGGATATCGACAGCGGTTGCGATCATTTGACCGGAAATGAGCGGCTGGTGTATGAGCACACGGGAGTGGGGATAGAGGAAACGTTGCCCTTTTTTGGCTCCGCAAAGCAAAATTGAGCCCATACTGGCGGCCATGCCGGTGACAACGACCTTGATTGGGGAGGTGACCAACTGCATGGTATCGTAAATCGCCATGCCAGCGGTGATTGAGCCGCCGGGCGTGTTGACATAAAATGTGATCTCTTTGCCGGGTGCTTCCGTCTCAAGATAGAGGAGTTTTTCGGTTACGTCGCGGGCAGATTTGTCGGAGACCTCTCCCCAGAGAAAAACTTTGCGCTCTTTGAGAAACGCGTCGTGAATCTTGATGGATTTGTCGTCCTTGTCCTTGGGTGTATCTTTATCGGCCATGTTGGGTCGTTGTTGAATTGGGAAAACCTGCATTGAGAGCACAGCTGCGACAGGTTTCAAGCTATGTCTTCGAAAATGCGCATTTCACACTTCCGATCACTTAGGGAATAGACAGGACTATTTCCCGGTCGGGGGAAACGTTTCCAGAATATCGCCGACGATGGCCTCGACCTCCTCGTCGGTCGGGGCGCTCCAACCGAGCCGCTTGGTGTAAGCACCTCGCCAGACGAGTTCCTTTGATGTGTTGTCGATGATATCGATAATGAAGGTGCCTTCCTCATATTGGTTGAGATTAATCCGGCTGTAACCGCCGTATCCGTAGTAGGGATGGCGTCGAAACGGAGAGGGACCGACCCCCAGATCATTGATTTCGGTCTTTGTTTTGGTAACCGTATTAAAGGTAACGCGGAAGTCCGGTTGAGCGCAGTCATGGCTAAGCCCTTTGGCGGCAAGTATTTGCTCAATAGCGCGTTCGATACGACGATCTACGATTGGGCTGAGAACGACCTCCTGATAGTTGGAGCGGGTCTCTCGACTGTCGATGACATAGCAGCGGTAACTGCCGAGCTGGGCAGTCGCCTCACGGTCAAAGTCAACTTGTTTGGGGGAGACACAACCAAAGAGGATGAGTGATGCGGAGGAAATTAGAGCAGGAAAAAGCTTCATTAGGTTGGATGGTGGTGTTCTGATAATGAATTGCAACTACGGCATAAGCTTGTCACCTGACGGTGTATGCCTTTTTAGTGAGGGTATGCGAGCTGTCCTGCAAAGAGTTTCAAGCGCTCACGTTTCGGTGGGCGGTGTCGAAACCGGTCGGATTGGTCCGGGGCTGTTGATCTTTCTGGGTGTGGGGTGCGGTGATGAAGAAGTGGATGCGGATTGGCTCGCGGCGCGTTTGCTGAAGCTGCGCATCTTCGAATCAGAGCCGGGGAAAATGGACCGGTCGGTGACTGACGTGAGCGGCGAGTGTCTTGTTATTAGCCAATTTACCTTGTATGGCAGCCTAAAAAAGGGAAACCGGCCTTCATTTAATCGCGCAGCATCGCCGAATGAAGCCGATACGCTTTATCGATATTTTGTGCAGCGGCTCTCGGCTGATCTTGAGCGCCCTGTGCCGACGGGTCGATTTGGCGAGCACATGCGCGTTGAGGCGCAAAACGATGGTCCCGTGACTCTGGTAGTGGACACCAAAGCACGGGACTTTTGAAAGATTGCTGGCAGGACGAATCGTCGTCCTGCACGTTTCGTGGGCGGTTACTGGCGGATGGCTTCGATGTTGATCGTAACGTCGACCTCTGTGCCGACGGCGGGCTGGCCGCCGTTGACGCCCCATTCGGTGCGGTCGATGGTAGTCGTGGCTTCCCATCCGGAAAGATAGGCCCCACGCCTGCCTTCGCCGAAACCGAGGAGCTCAACATCAAGTGTGACCGGTTTGGTCACCCCGTTAAAGCTAAGGTCGCCAGTCACTTTAAACGCATTATTTTGATCCGTCGCGGCCCAGTTGGTGGACTTAAACGTCATGAGCGGCTGCTCGGCGGCGTTGAAATAGTCGTCCTCCTGGAGGTGGGCATCGCGTTTTTCGTTGTTCGTATCGACGGAAGGGATCCGGATCGTGGCTTCGGCAGAACTCTCGGTCAGGTCGTCGCGGTTGATTTTCAGAGTGCCTTCAAATTCGGTGAAATTACCCGTCGTTTTGGCCACGAAGTGGCGGATGCTGAACTTGACTGACGAGTGCGTTGTGTCGATTTCGTAGACTTCGACGTTTGCATCCGACATGTGGTGGTCGGCTTGGGCGTTGCCGACGGCAAGAAACAGCGATGCAATGGATATCATTGGGATGAGTCGTGTTTTCATGGATGGTTTTGTATGATTATGGGTTGGTTTTTAATAAATTCCGGGGGTCACGCTTTAAGCCATTGGCGTTTAGTTGGCGTTTAGAGTGGTGAATGTAGAAAATGGCGAGCGGTTGGCGTCAAATTTCGTCGATTTTTTCGAAGTTCACGTTGGTCGATTTTCCATGTGAGTGCTCGTGGCTGGAAAATGTTCCCGGTCGGCGGCGATTTCAGAGAATGAGCATGGCATCGCCGTAGCTGTAGAAGCGATACTTTTGATCGATGGCTTCGGCGTAAAGTTCCTTCAGCCATGAAATACCGTCTGCGCTGCCCGGTGTGAGGAAGGCGGAGACCAGGCACAGCAGGGTCGACTTGGGCAGGTGGAAGTTGGTTATGAGGCCGTCGACTGCCGCGAACTGTGCGGGCGGGTAAATATAGATATCAGCTTCAGCCTGGACGGATCCGGAGGGGCTTAGACAGGATTCCGGGAATCGTTGCACGCGGAGCATTGCGTCTTCGATTGAGCGCACGGAAGTGGTGCCGACAGCAATACGGGGCCCGGCGCCGGCATCCTGCAATGCCGTAAAGGCGGATGCGGGGATCTCATACCATTCATGGTGGATCGTGTGATCTTTGATATTCTCGACCTGAATCGGGTGAAAGGTGCCGATGCCGACCTGCAGGGTTAGGTCGTGAAAATGGATGCCCCGATTCGTTAGACGCGCGATGAGTTCCGGGGTGAAATGGAGTCCGGCGGTGGGAGCGGCCACGGCAATGCGCTTTTCGTAATCGGCGTAGACGGTCTGGTAGCGCTCGTTGTCGGTGGCCTCCCGCGGGTCGGATTGCGCGCGCTCGATGTAGGGTGGGAGCGGGAGCTGGCCGAGGCGATCGGATAGGTCGATGATCGACTCATCGCGAGCTGGATGGAGGCGGACTTTGTAGTTTCCGTTGGAGCCGGCTTCGAGGACTTCAGCCTCGTATTCGCCGGGGACGCCGAAGCGGCCTGCGTGGAGCGTCTTTTTGCCCGGCTTCAGGAGGCACCACCAAGTCTGCGCGTTTTCAGCCGGTTGCAGAAGGAGGCACTCAACCTTGCCACCAGTCGGGCGTTGCCCGAAAATGCGGGCTTTTAGCACGGCGGCGTTGTTGCGGAAGAGGCGTGCATTGGGCGGCAGGTGATCTCCGATCCGGGCAAAGTGGGTGTGGGTGACTTCCCGGGTCCGCCGGTCGATCACCATGAGGCGAGAGGCGTCGCGTTGTTCGGCGGGCTCCTGGGCGATAAGTTCCGGAGGCAATTGATAGTCGAAGAGAGAAATGTTCATTTTTGTCTTTAATATCTGGCGCACTTTGTTGAACTTTCGGCTATGAACTTAATAACACCAGATGTTCGTTCGCAAATAGAAGCCGTAGCCCGCCGTGCGGGACATATATGGAGGTATCTTTGACGGCGATGCCAAGCAAGAACGCATCGCTGCGCTAGAAGCGCAAATGTCCGAACCCTCCTTTTGGGAGGATCCGTCGACTGCGCAAAAAGTCATCGCTGACGCCAATCGGCTCAAACATGCGGTTCACCCGGTCCGAGACTTTCAAAAGGAGCTGGAAGACCTGCACGCCATGCTTGAGCTGGTCGACGAGATGGCGGGTGAGCCCGAAGTGGATGATTACGAGCAAGAGATCATTCATACACTGAACCGTCTCGAGCCGAAACTCGATGCGCTCGAACTGGCTTCCTTCCTGAACGGGCCGAATGATGGCTGTAATGCCTTTCTAACGATTAACTCGGGTGCCGGTGGCACCGAGAGCTGCGACTGGGCGGAAATGCTCATGCGCATGTATAGCCGGTGGGCGGAAAAAGCCGGGTTTGGCGTGGAAGTGCTCGATATTATGCCTGGCGAGGAAGCGGGGATCAGCTCGGCCACGCTCTACATCACGGGTCTCAACGCCTTCGGTTACGCCAAGGCGGAACGCGGGGTGCACCGGTTGGTGCGGATTAGCCCGTTCGATTCCAACGCGCGGCGACATACTTCGTTTTGCTCGGTCGATGTGACGGCAGAGGTTGATGATGATATCGACATCGAGGTTAACGAGGCGGACATCCGGACCGACGTTTACCGCGCCAGTGGTAAGGGCGGACAGCACGTCAATCGCACGGAATCGGCGGTGCGGCTGACGCACATCCCGACCGGGATCGTGGTGACCTGCCAAAATGATCGCTCGCAAATCAAGAATAAAGCCACGGCGATGAAGACCTTGAAATCACGTCTCTACGAGAAACGGGAAGACGAGAAGCGCAGCGAGATGGAGCGTTTTTATGGGGAAAAGGGCGAGATCGCCTGGGGTAACCAGATACGCTCCTACGTCTTCCAGCCCTACCAGATGGTTAAGGATTTGCGCACCGGCGAAGAGACCGGGAACGTGCAGGCGGTTATGGACGGCGATTTGGATCCCTTTATCCACGCGTGGCTCCGCGCAGGTGGGCCACTCTCGCGCAAGGCAGCCGCCGATCGCGAGTTTGAGGACGGCTGATAGCGGCCTGTCCATCAGACGAACCAAATTTTTGAAGACGACTCTTTAGCGGGCATCTTAGTTGCTTAATCGGGATTATTCGGAGATTAAAAGAGGGAGATGACTCAACCGCACACCAAACAACTCACTTACGAAAGGGCACGGCAGGCGTTCTCAGATCAGAGCTTGTTTGAGGACAAGTCCTGGCGCTACTCACCGCAGGCCTTCCCGCTGAACGGCGTGCAGCTCAAGCAGATCGAGCAAATCGGAGCGGCTTGCTACGAATTTTACCGCGCCCAGGAAACGCTCTACCTGCGCTCGGCAGAAAATAAAAACCTCTTGCGCAACCGCCCGCTGGAAGCGCCTTGGGTGGCCGAATATTTGGATCGTGGAAAGCCGTCCGTTTTGATTGAGCACGCTCGGGCGAAGGCACTGCGTGGCGATGTTCCACTGGTCATCCGTCCAGACCTGCTTGTCACAGAAAACGGTTTCGCGATGACCGAGATCGACTCAGTGCCTGGTGGTATCGGGCTCACGGCATTTCTTAACCGGCTCTACTCGGAAGTGCACGAAGCGTCGCTGGTTGGAGCAGGTGCGGAGGATATGGTCGAGGCCTTTTACCGGGCACTCGCCGGGCGGGCACCAGGTCTGAATACACCCTACATCGCGATATTGGTTAGTGACGAGGCGGCCACCTACCGCCCGGAGATGGAGTGGCTGGCATCGCAGCTTCGTCAGCTCGGTCGACGCGTGCATGTTTTTCATCCCGACGACGTGATGCCGCTGGGCGATGATATCTGCGTCGGGATCGACGGCGATCCGCAGCGGGTCGATGTCATTTATCGTTTTTGGGAGCTCTTCGACCTGGCCAACGTTCCGATCGCCGAATTTCTGCTGAAAGCGGGCGAGGCCGCGCAAGTCAGCCTGACGCCGCCCATGCGCCCATTTCAGGAGGAGAAGCTGAACCTTGCACTCTTCCACCACCACATGCTGGAGGACTACTGGCGTGAAAGCCTTTCCAAGCCGGCCTACAAGACCTTGGCAAAGGTCATTCCACAAACCTGGGTGATGGACCCAGTCGAGCTGCCGCCCAACGCGGTGCTCGATGCACCCTACGTCGGCGGGAAGCCTATGACGAACTGGTCGCAACTTATCGAGGCCAGTAA
This sequence comes from Verrucomicrobiota bacterium, assembly GCA_009908325.1. Taxonomy (GTDB): domain Bacteria; phylum Verrucomicrobiota; class Verrucomicrobiia; order Opitutales; family Coraliomargaritaceae; genus Thalassobacterium. Next base: position 7,716 of record JAAAPI010000052.1, read on the forward strand.
AAAGGAGCGCAATTTGATTATAAAAATAAGCGGCTTCCACGAGAGTGCTTGGGGTGCCCGCAGCGTGACCCTGGGCAGCGATTGCTCACGGGCCGATTGGGAAAACGCGATCGAACAAGCAATCGCCATGGCAGACACATCGCTCCACATACTACAGACCTACGAAAAGCCAAAGCGCCTGCACCACCCCGCTTACGCCGATGACGGCAGCATCTACCCCATGGAGGGCCGTATGCGGCTCTGCCCTTATTACTTCGTGGATGAAGCGGCAAAAGCAGCCAAGCTCCACGGTATTTTGGCCACGCTCTGCCCGGCCGATAAGAAAATCATTCACGGGATGAAGGACGCCGCGCTGCTACCCTGCGTTTTGGAATCAGCGCCAAAAATCTAAAAATATAAGTGTTTACATTCACCTTAATTTATATAAAAAGGTGAATATGGTAGGTCGTTACATCAAAAAAGAGATCGAGAGCCATCTTTTCGAGGAACGGGCGATTATCATCTATGGGGCACGTCAAGTGGGGAAGACCACTCTGGTTCGAGCGATTTTGAGGGATTTCAAAGAGGAATCCGTCTATCTGAACTGTGACGAGCCGGATATTCGGGAAGAATTAACGGGAGCGACCTCGACTCGGCTGAGTTATCTTTTTGGTGATGCCAAACTGATCGTCATCGACGAAGCACAGCGGATCGCCGATATCGGGCTGACGCTGAAGCTCGCCGTCGACACGATGCCGGAGAAGCAAATTATCGCCACCGGATCCTCCTCCTTCGAATTGGCCAATCAAACATCCGAGCCCCTTACAGGACGGAAGTTTGAATTTCACCTGCATCCGCTGGCGCTCGGAGAATTGTCCAGCGTGGAGACCCCACGTGAGACAAACCGTATGCTGGATATCCGTTTGATTTTTGGGATGTATCCAGCTGTTTTGACGGCTGGCAAAGAACGCGCCGGGGAGATTTTGAAAGAGCTGACAGGCAGTTACCTCTATCAAGACGTTCTGGCATGGAAGGACATTCGCAAGCCGGAACTATTGGATAAACTGCTCCGTGCGCTCGCATTGCAGCTGGGTAATGAAGTTTCACTGCCTGAGCTGGGTCGTTTGATCAGGGTGGATAAGGTAACGGTCGAGAATTATCTGCGCGTTCTGGAGCAGGCTTTCGTCGTCTTTCGGCTTCCGCCTTACAGTCGTAACATGCGCACGGAGCTGAAACGGCTGCGCAAAGTATATTTCTGGGATGTCGGTATTCGCAACGCACTTATTAACAACTTGAATCCGGCCGAATTGCGGACAGACGTGGGAGGCCTCTGGGAGAACTTCGTCATCGTCGAGCGAATGAAGGCCCTTCAAAACGCCGGACGGTCAGCGCGTTGCTATTTTTGGCGCTCGCACCAGCAACAGGAGGTCGATTATATCGAAGAAACAGAGTCCGGGTTGCTCGCCGCCGAAATCAAACGCAAACAATCCAGCGGCCGTTTGCCCAAGTCTTTTGTGCAGGCCTATCCTGAAGCGCAAAACGAGTGGGTGCATCCTGGCAACTTGTTTGAATTTCTGGAAATTTAGCCAACTCAGCGACGATTTCCGCGAATGAAAGCGGCATTCTTGTTAAAACGGCTTCGTTTTTGCTTTCACGCTTTCAACTGTAAACGAAAACACCTATCGATTGAGATAGAAGAAAAACCGCAAAACTCTCAATTTCCCAACCGAATGGAATTCCAAATCATATGAGCACAACAGCAACGAAACCCAAGAAAACTGCCGCCAAGAAAAAGACTTCCGCGAAGCCGAATGGAAGAAAAGCCTTTCGCTTTGATGTCGGTGCCGACAAAGATTCGATCAAGACGTCGATACTGAACCACCTCCGTTACACTCTGGCCCGCCATCCGGAAAGTGCGACGAAGGATGAGTGGTGGACGGCCACCTGTTATGCGGTGCGTGACCGCATGCTGGACCGCTTTATGAAAACCCAGGGTGTGCACCACAAGAAAAAGGTGCGCCGTGCCTACTATCTCAGTCTGGAATACCTGATGGGGCGGCTGCTCGTGAATAACCTGCACAACTCCGGCATCTTTGAAACGACCCGTGATGCCCTGACCGAGCTCGGGCAGGACTTTAACGAAATCGCCGACGAAGAGGCCGACATGGGGCTGGGCAATGGTGGCCTCGGGCGTCTCGCGGCCTGCTTTCTCGATTCGTTGGCCACCCTCGACTTGCCGGCCGTTGGCTACGGAATCCACTACGAGTTTGGACTGTTTCGACAGGAGTTTCGAGACGGCTACCAAGTTGAGCACCCCGACGTGTGGATGGAGAAAGGGTGCCCCTGGGAAGTCATGCGGCCAAACTTCGCCCAGGACGTGCATCTTTACGGTCGGGTGGAGCACCGCATGGATGACAAGGGTGTCTTCTCGCCGGTCTGGGTCGACACGAGAGTGATCGAAGGCGTGCCTTATGATATTGGCATTGTCGGTTACGGCGGCGAGACCGTAAACTTCCTCCGCCTTTGGGACTCCAAATCAACTCAGGAGTTTGACCTGAACATTTTTAACGAAGGTGGCTACGTCGAGGCCGTCCGCGAAAAGGCCATGGGCGAAACCATCTCCAAGGTACTCTATCCGAACGACGCCACGGAAAACGGCAAA